>NZ_LXSD01000309.1:0-19248 GCF_017168095.1 Lysobacter enzymogenes
TTCGAGCGCACCAAGCCGCACGTGAACGTCGGCACGATCGGTCACGTCGACCACGGCAAGACCACGCTGACGGCCGCTCTGACCAAGGTCGGCGCCGAGCGTTTCGGTGGCGAATTCAAGGCGTACGACGCGATCGACGCGGCGCCGGAAGAGAAGGCTCGCGGCATCACGATTTCGACCGCACACGTCGAATACGAAAGCCCGAACCGCCACTACGCGCACGTGGACTGCCCGGGCCACGCCGACTACGTGAAGAACATGATCACGGGTGCGGCGCAGATGGACGGCGCGATCCTGGTGTGCTCGGCCGCTGACGGCCCGATGCCGCAGACCCGCGAACACATCCTGCTGTCGCGTCAGGTCGGCGTGCCGTACATCGTCGTGTTCCTGAACAAGGCCGACATGGTGGACGACGCCGAGCTGCTCGAGCTGGTCGAGATGGAAGTGCGCGAGCTGCTGTCGAAGTACGAGTTCCCGGGCGACGACACCCCGATCATCCACGGCTCGGCCCGTCTGGCGCTGGAAGGCGACCAGAGCGAGATCGGCGTGCCGGCGATCATCAAGCTGGTCGAGGCGCTGGATAGCTTCATTCCGGAGCCGGAGCGCGCGATCGACAAGCCGTTCCTGATGCCGGTGGAAGACGTGTTCTCGATCTCGGGCCGCGGCACCGTGGTGACCGGCCGTATCGAGCGCGGCATCATCAAGGTGGGCGACGAAATCGAAATCGTCGGCATCCGTCCGACCCAGAAGACCACGGTCACCGGCGTCGAGATGTTCCGCAAGCTGCTGGACCAGGGCCAGGCGGGCGACAACGCGGGCCTGCTGCTGCGCGGCACCAAGCGTGACGACGTCGAGCGCGGCCAGGTGCTGGCCAAGCCGGGTTCGATCACCCCGCACACCGAGTTCGAGGGCGAGGTGTACGTGCTGTCGAAGGACGAAGGCGGCCGCCACACCCCGTTCTTCAAGGGCTACCGTCCGCAGTTCTACTTCCGCACCACCGACATCACCGGCGCGGTGACGCTGCCGGAAGGCGTCGAGATGGTCATGCCGGGCGACAACATCAAGATGGTCGTGCAGCTGATCAACCCGGTGGCGATGGACGAAGGCCTGCGCTTCGCGATCCGCGAAGGCGGCCGCACCGTCGGCGCCGGCGTGGTGTCGAAGATCCTGAAGTAATCGCTGTAACCTCGCGGCGGCCCCAAGGTCGCCGCAAGGCCGCGAACGGCGGGCCGGCCACCCGGTCCGCCTTCGTTGTTTAGGGCGCCCGAACACGACAGGTGTATCGCGGCGACCGGATTTCGAAGACAATGGCCGGCCGGCGACCCCGCCCCTTGCAGGGTGCCGGCTCGAAAGGGCCTGGCTTGAAAGATCCCGGCCAGGCCCAAGATTTCAGACGTACGCCAGTAGCTCAATTGGCAGAGCAGCGGTCTCCAAAACCGCAGGTTGGGGGTTCGAGTCCCTCCTGGCGTGCCACTTCACCGAGCCGGTTCGGACGATCCGGCGACTGGCAAGCCATTGAAAGGGCCGCGCAGGGATGGGCGGGCTTTCGCGAGGGAATCGCCCCGAGAATGAACAGCAAGGCCGAACACCACAAATCCAGCGGCGGCAACGCCGGCGATATCGTCAAGTACGTCGTGGCCCTGTTGCTGGCCGCCGGCGGCGTGTTCGCCTACATCTGGTTCGAGAACTGGAGCGGCCCGCTGCGAGCGGGCGTCGTCGTTGCCGGCCTGATCGCCGGCGCCGCCGTGTTCATGCTCTCGGCCAAGGGCGTGCAGACCCGCGAGTTCCTGTCCGAGTCGCGCTTCGAACTGCGCAAGGTAGTTTGGCCGACCCGCGAAGAAGCCCTCAAGACCACCTGGGTGGTGATGATCGCGGTGCTGATCCTGAGCCTGATCCTGTCCGGTTTCGACTGGATCATCCAGGCGGCGGTCAAGTTCCTGCTGGCGCGCTGAGGAGATGACCGATTTGGATACGTCCGATTTGAACAAGCAAGAAAACAAGCGCTGGTATGTGGTCCACGCCTACTCGGGCTTCGAGAAGTCCGTGGCCCAGGCCCTGCGCGACCGCATCGTCCGCTTCGAGATGACCGACCGCTTCGGCGAAGTCCTGGTCCCGACCGAAGAGGTCGTGGAAATGCGTTCCGGCCAGAAGCGCCGCTCCGAGCGCAAGTTCTTCCCGGGCTACGTCCTGGTCCAGATCGCCACCCACGACGAGGCGGGCATTCCCCGCATCGACAGCGAGAGCTGGCATCTGATCAAGGAAACCCCGAAGGTCATGGGCTTCATCGGCGGCACCGCCGATCGCCCGCTGCCGATCCAGGACGCCGAGGCCGACCGGATCCTGCAGCGCGTTCAGGAAGGCGTCGAGAAGCCGCGTCCGAAGGTGCTGTTCGAGCCGGGCGAAATGGTCCGGGTCATCGACGGCCCGTTCGTCGACTTCAACGGCGTGGTCGAAGAGATCAACTACGAAAAGAGCCGCCTGCGCGTCGCGGTGCTCATTTTCGGCCGCTCGACCCCGGTCGAGCTGGAATTCGGCCAGGTCGAAAAGGCCACCTGAGCCGGGCAGGGCGCCCGCGCCGGCCTCGTCGCCGGTGCCTGGGCGCCGGTCCTCGCAAAGCCGAAAAAACTGATATAGTGTGCGGCTCGCTGCCCCGATGGGCGGCGGCCACAATCGACCAGCCGCCCCGGCCAAGTCCTCGGGCGGCTGTGCGTGCGACAGAAGACGCGATGCCGGAACGCGCGATTTCCGGCCCGATGGGGAGCCTGCGGTCTCAAGGCGCTAGCACCCGGAGAGCACATCAATGGCAAAGAAAGTAGTCGGCTACATCAAGCTGCAGGTCAAGGCCGGTCAGGCCAACCCCTCGCCGCCGGTCGGTCCTGCGCTGGGTCAGCGCGGCCTGAACATCATGGAGTTCTGCAAGGCGTTCAACGCCGCGACCTCCAAGCTCGAGCCGGGTCTGCCGACCCCGGTCATCATCACGGCCTACTCGGACCGTACCTTCACCTTCGTCACCAAGTCGACCCCGGCTTCGGTGCTGCTGAAGAAGGCCGCCGGCATCACCTCGGGCTCCAAGCGCCCGAACACCGACAAGGTGGGCAAGGTCACCCGCGCCCAGCTGGAAGCCATCGCCAAGCAGAAGGAAGCCGACCTGACGGCGGCCGACCTGGATGCGGCGGTGAAGACGATTGCGGGCTCCGCCCGCAGCATGGGCCTGGTGGTGGAGGGTTAAGACATGGCAATCACTAAGCGCGAAAAGGCCATCAAGGCAGCCGTCGTTCCGGGCAAGGCATACGCCTTCGACGAAGCGGTGAAGATCGTCAAGACCACCACCAAGGCCAAGTTCGTCGAGTCCGTCGACGTCTCCGTGCGCCTGGGCGTGGACGCGAAGAAGTCCGATCAGCAGGTCCGCGGTTCGACCCTGCTGCCGGCCGGCACCGGCAAGACCGTGCGCGTGGCGGTGTTTGCCCCCGCCGGCGCCAAGGCCGACGAGGCCCTGGCCGCGGGCGCCGAAGCCGTCGGCATGGACGACCTGGCCGAGAAGATGCAGGCCGGCGACCTGAACTACGACGTGGTCATCGCCACCCCGGACGCGATGCGCGTGGTCGGCAAGCTCGGCCAGGTGCTCGGCCCGCGCGGCCTGATGCCGAACCCGAAGGTCGGCACCGTTTCGCCGAACCCGGCCGAAGCGGTCAAGAACGCCAAGGGCGGCCAGGTGCGTTACCGCACCGACAAGGCCGGCATCATCCACTGCACCATCGGCAAGGTCTCGTTCGAAGACGGCTCGCTGAAGGACAACCTGCAGGCGCTGCTGCTCGACCTGATCAAGGCCAAGCCGGCGACCGCCAAGGGCCAGTACCTGCAGAAGATCTCGATCAGCTCGACCATGGGTCCGGGCGTGATCGTCGATCAGGCCTCGCTGACGCTCAAGTGACGCAATGGCGCGCTCGCGCATAAGCGCGAGCGCCTTTGCCATTGCGTCATCCCCGCGAAAGCGGGGATCCAGAGCCGCCGAACTCTGGCCGCAAACGACGAATACCGGGCGCCGCCTCACCGCGGAACCCAACCGAAACAAAAGGCGAGCGGCCGCACCACCGCCGCAAGCCGAAACTTTTGAGGGCATCGCCCAGGGCCAACAGCCCGACGCGATAGCCGTCAAAGACCGCAGGCGCGGTCAGCGCGTACCGACGACGGGCACGGAAGCTCGACACGGCAAGGAGTCGCCGTCGGTGCAAGCGGGATCGCTTAATTCGGACTCTTCGGAGCCGGGCCGGCGTAGATGGTGCCCCTGACTGAATTTTTTCAGGAAAGGCCACCACCCGGGATGCCTTCGGGCGTCCCCGGCGACAAGGACCGTCGCCGCCCAGGACCGCAAGCGGCAGGAGCCGCGAGCGGAGTCAATAAGGCTGGGAACCGAGCAAGGACGAGAACGGCGCAGCGCCGGCGCAAGCCGAGGGCCCGCACGTCCCCGTTCCCCAATCCCCGTTCCCCGCTTTCGGAGGAGTGCAATGGCTCTCAATCTGTCTCAGAAGCAAGAAGTAGTCGCCGAGCTGGCAGAAGTCGCCGCGAAGGCCCACTCCTTGGTTGCAGTCGAGTACGCGGGCGTCACGGTCGGCCAGATGACCGCGATGCGCAAGAAGGCTCGCGAAACCGGTGTGTACTTGCGTGTCGTCAAGAACACCCTGGCCTCGCGCGCCGTCGCCGGTACCGAATACGAGTGCGTCCAAGACCAGCTCGTCGGTCCGCTGCTGTATGCGTTCTCGGTGGACGAACCCGGCGCCGCCGGCCGTCTGATCAAGGAATTCGCCAAGGGCAACGACAAGCTCAAGGCCAAGGTCGTCGCCGTGGGCGGTCAGGTTTATCCGGCCAGCCACGTCGAAGTCCTCGCCTCGCTGCCGACCCTCGAACAGGCCCTGGCCATGCTGGCCCGCGTTCTGTCCGAACCCGCCTCGATGTTTGCCCGCGCCGTCAAGGCCGTGGCCGACAAGCAGGGCGGCGGCGAAGTCGCAGCCGAAGCTCCGGCCGAAGCCGAACCGGCGTAATCGCCGCGTCGTCTTCGCGACCGCTTCACTGAACCCGATTCGTAAGATCAAATTTTCCTGAGGTTAAACACAATGTCCCTTTCCAACGAACAGATCGTCGACGCCATCGCCGAAAAGAGCCTGATGGAAGTCATGGAGCTGGTCCGCGCGATCGAAGAGAAGTTCGGCGTCACCGCCGCTGCTCCGGTCGTCATGCAGGGCGGCCCGGCCGGCCCGGCCGAAGAGAAGGAAGAGCAGACCGAGTTCACCGTCGTGCTGAAGGCCGCCGGCGACAAGAAGGTCGAAGTCATCAAGGCCGTCCGCGCCATCACCGGCCTGGGCCTGAAGGAAGCCAAGGACCTGGTCGAAGGCGCGCCGCAGAACGTCAAGGAAGCCGTCTCGAAGGACGACGCTGCCAAGATGAAGAAGGACCTCGAAGCCGCTGGTGCGAGCGTCGAAGTCAAGTAAGCCGTACTTGCGTCGCCGGCTCGTATTGGCGACCAACCGAAGGCTGGGGGCGAGAGCCCCCGGCCTTTGGCCGTTGTAGCGGGATCGCGCGTTTCGGACCGGATCGAGGTTTTTTCCGGGCGGCCGCGGCCCCGTCGTCGTGAGTTGTCAGTCGGAAGTAGCGGGAGAGGGCGTGCTGGTGCCGGCAATACCAGCGACTTCCCACTGGCAATTTTTGCTTTTCAGTCATTAGTCCCCCGAACCGCGGACGCGCGGTTCGCCCGGAAGGCGCCCAGACGCTGGCCTTCCCGGCCCATTAGCTAATCGAGGCGGTAGCTCACCATGACCACAGCTTCCCAGAACTATTCGTTCACCGAAAAGAAGCGCATCCGCAAGGACTTCGGCAAGCGCAAGTCCATCCTCGAAGTTCCCTTCCTGCTCGCGATCCAGGTCGACTCCTATCGCGAATTCCTGCAAGAGCACACCGATCCGGCCAAGCGCGCCGACCGCGGCCTGCACGCCGCGCTGAAGTCGGTGTTCCCGATCTCCAGCTACAGCGGCAATGCCGCGCTCGAGTACGTGGGCTACAAGCTCGGCGACCCGGTGTTCGACGAGCGCGAATGCCGCAACCGCGGCCTGTCCTACGGCGCTCCGCTGCGCGTGACCGTGCGCCTGGTGATCTACGACCGCGAGTCCTCGACCAAGGCGATCAAGTACGTCAAGGAGCAGGAAGTCTACATGGGCGAAATTCCGCTCATGACCGACAACGGCACCTTCATCGTCAACGGCACCGAGCGCGTCATCGTCTCGCAGCTGCACCGCTCGCCGGGCGTGTTCTTCGACCACGACCGCGGCAAGACCCACAGCTCGGGCAAGCTGCTGTACAGCGCCCGCATCATCCCCTACCGCGGCTCCTGGCTGGACTTCGAGTTCGACCCGAAGGACGCGGTGTTCACCCGTATCGACCGCCGCCGCAAGCTGCCGGTCACGGTGCTGCTGCGCGCGCTCGGCTACGGCAACGAGGAGATGCTGAACAAGTTCTTCGAGATCAACACCTTCCACATCATGCCCGAGGGCGTGCAGTGGGAGCTGGTCTCCGAGCGCCTGCGCGGCGAAACCCTGGACTTCGACCTGGCCGACGGCGACCGCGTGATCGTCGAAGCCGGCAAGCGCGTGACCGCGCGCCACGTCAAGCAGCTGGAGCAGTCGGGCATCTCGGCCCTGGCCGTGCCGGACAGCTACCTGCTGGGCCGCATCCTCTCGCACGAAGTCGTCGACACCAAGACCGGCGAGCCGCTGGCCTCGGCCAACGACGAGATCAACGAAGACCACCTGCAGGCCTTCCGCAAGGCCGGCATCGATCAGGTCGGCACCATCTGGGTCAACGACCTCGACCGCGGTCCGTACATCTCCAACACCCTGCGCATCGACCCGACCAAGACCCAGCTCGAGGCCCTGGTCGAGATCTACCGCATGATGCGTCCCGGCGAGCCGCCGACCAAGGACGCCGCGCAGAACCTGTTCCACAACCTGTTCTTCACCTTCGAGCGCTACGACCTGTCGGGCGTGGGCCGGATGAAGTTCAACCGCCGCATCGGCCGCAAGGAAACCACCGGCGCCTCGGTGCTGTACGACGCGAAGTACTTCGCCGACCGCAAGGACGACGAATCGGCGCGCCTGCGCAACGAGCTGGGCGATACCTCCGACATCCTCGACGTCATCCGCACCCTGACCGAGATCCGCAACGGTCGCGGCGTGGTCGACGACATCGACCACCTGGGCAACCGCCGCGTGCGTTCGGTCGGCGAAATGGCCGAGAACACCTTCCGCGTCGGCCTGGTCCGCGTCGAGCGCGCGGTCAAGGAGCGCCTGTCGATGGCCGAGTCCGAAGGCCTGACCCCGCAGGAGCTGATCAACGCCAAGCCGGTGGCCGCCGCGATCAAGGAGTTCTTCGGCTCCTCGCAGCTGTCGCAGTTCATGGACCAGAACAACCCGCTGTCGGAAGTCACGCACAAGCGTCGCGTGTCGGCCCTCGGCCCGGGCGGCCTGACCCGCGAGCGCGCCGGCTTCGAAGTGCGCGACGTGCACCCGACCCACTACGGCCGCGTGTGCACCATCGAAACGCCGGAAGGCCCGAACATCGGCCTGATCAACTCGCTGGCGGTGTTCGCCCGCACCAACAAGTACGGCTTCCTGGAGACGCCGTACCGCAAGGTCGTGGACGGCAAGGTCACCGAGGACGTCGAGTTCCTGTCGGCAATCGAAGAGAACGAGTACGTCATCGCCCAGGCCAACGCGCCGCAGGACGACAAGGGCATGATCACCGCCCAGTTCGTGGCCTGCCGCTTCCAGGGCGAAACCCTGCTCAAGCCGCCGAGCGAGATCCACTTCATGGACGTCTCGCCGATGCAGACCGTGTCGGTCGCGGCCGCGCTGGTTCCGTTCCTGGAGCACGACGACGCCAACCGCGCGCTGATGGGCGCGAACATGCAGCGCCAGGCGGTTCCGACCCTGCGTTCGCAGAAGCCGCTGGTCGGCACCGGCATCGAGCGCGCCGTGGCGCGCGACTCGGGCGTGACCGTGAACGCGCTGCGCGGCGGCGTGATCGAGCAGGTCGACGCCGGCCGCATCGTGGTCAAGGTCAACGAGGAGGAGATCTCCGCGGTGACCGACGCGGGCGTCGACATCTACAACCTGATCAAGTACACCCGCTCGAACCAGAACACCTGCATCAACCAGCGTCCGCTGGTGAAGGTGGGCGACGTGATCGCGCGCGGCGACGTGCTGGCCGACGGTCCCTCGACCGACATCGGCGAGCTCGCGCTCGGCCAGAACATGCTGGTCGCGTTCATGCCGTGGAACGGCTACAACTTCGAAGACTCGATCCTGCTCTCCGAGCGCGTGGTCGAAGAGGATCGCTACACCACGATCCATATCGAAGAGCTGACCTGCTCGGCGCGCGACACCAAGCTGGGGCCGGAAGAGATCTCCGCCGACATCCCGAACGTCTCCGAGCAGGCGCTCAACCGCCTCGACGAGTCGGGCGTGGTGTACATCGGCGCCGAGGTCCGCGCCGGCGACATCCTGGTCGGCAAGGTCACCCCGAAGGGCGAGTCGCAGCTGACTCCGGAAGAGAAGCTGCTGCGCGCGATCTTCGGCGAGAAGGCTTCCGACGTTAAGGACAGCTCGCTGCGCGTGCCGCCGGGCATGGACGGCACCGTCATCGACGTGCAGGTCTTCACCCGCGACGGCATCGAGAAGGACAAGCGCGCCCGCCAGATCGAAGAGTCGGAAATCCGCCGGGTCAAGAAGGACTTCGACGACCAGTTCCGGATCCTCGAAGCGGCGATCTACGACCGCCTGCGCACGCAGCTGATCGGCAAGACCGCCAACGGCGGCGCCGGCCTGAAGAAGGGCGACACCGTCACCTCGCTGGTGCTGGACGGCCTGAAGAAGTCCGACTGGTTCACCCTGCGCATGAAGGACGAGGAAGCGATCGAGGCGATCGAGCGCGCGCAGAAGCAGATCGACGTGCACGCGAAGGAATTCGAGCGCCGTTTCGCCGACAAGCGCGCCAAGATCACCCAGGGCGACGACCTGGCTCCGGGCATCCTCAAGACGGTCAAGGTGTTCCTGGCGGTCAAGCGCCGCATCCAGCCGGGCGACAAGATGGCCGGCCGCCACGGCAACAAGGGCGTGGTCTCGACCATCGTTCCGGTCGAGGACATGCCGTACGCCGCCGACGGCCAGACCGTCGACATCGTGCTGAACCCGCTGGGCGTGCCGTCGCGCATGAACATCGGCCAGATCCTCGAGGTGCATCTGGGCTGGGCCGCCAAGGGCCTGGGCCAGAAGATCCAGCGCATGCTGGAGGCGCAGCAGAAGATCGCCGAGCTGCGCAAGTTCCTCGACGAGGTCTACAACCACGACAGCAAGCTGCACGGCCAGCGCGTCGACCTCAAGCAGTTCACCGATGAGGAACTGCTGCGCCTGGCGCGCAACCTGACCGACGGCGTGCCGATGGCGACGCCGGTGTTCGACGGCGCGGCCGAGTCCGAGATCAAGCGCATGCTCGAACTCGCCGAACTGCCGAGCAGCGGCCAGACCGTGCTGCACGACGGCCGCACCGGCGAAGCGTTCGAGCGTCCGGTGACCATCGGCTACATGCACATGCTGAAGCTGAACCACCTGGTCGACGACAAGATGCACGCGCGCTCGACCGGTCCGTACTCGCTCGTCACCCAGCAGCCGCTGGGCGGCAAGGCGCAGTTCGGCGGCCAGCGTTTCGGCGAAATGGAAGTCTGGGCGCTGGAAGCCTACGGCGCGGCCTACACCCTGCAGGAAATGCTGACGGTGAAGTCCGACGACGTGCAGGGCCGCAACCAGATGTACAAGAACATCGTCGACGGCGAGTACGAGATGGTCGCCGGCATGCCGGAGTCCTTCAACGTGTTGGTGAAGGAAATCCGTTCGCTGGCGATCAACATGGAGTTGGAAGAGAACTGAGGTAAGGGCAGGGACTGAAGGGCAGGGAGCGAACGGAACGGCCGCGCATCGCGCAGCCCCCTCGCTCCCCGGCTTCCCCTCCTTCCCGCTCCGAGTTTTCCCCTCGCTTCTCCCTGCCGAATTCCTCCGATTGGAGTAAAGAAATGAAAGACTTGCTCAATCTCTTCAACCAGCAGCGTCCCGCGCTGGACTTCGACGCGATCAAGATCGCCCTGGCCTCCCCGGACCTGGTGCGCTCGTGGTCGTTCGGCGAAGTGAAGAAGCCGGAAACCATCAACTACCGCACCTTCAAGCCCGAGCGCGACGGCCTGTTCTGCGCCGCGATCTTCGGTCCGATCAAGGACTACGAGTGCTTGTGCGGCAAGTACAAGCGCATGAAGCACCGCGGCGTGGTGTGCGAGAAGTGCGGCACCGAGGTCACCCTGGCCAAGGTCCGCCGCGAGCGCATGGGCCACATCGACCTGGCCTCGCCGGTCGCGCACATCTGGTTCCTCAAGTCGCTGCCCTCGCGCATCGGCCTGATGCTGGACATGACCCTGCGCGACATCGAGCGCATCCTGTACTTCGAAGCCTACGTCGTGACCGAGCCGGGCCTGACCCCGATGGAACGCGGCAACCTGCTGACCGAAGAGCAGTACCTGCAGGCGCGCCAGGAGCACGGCGACGACTTCGAGGCCGCGATGGGCGCCGAGGCGGTCTACGACCTGCTGCGCACCATCGACCTGCAGGCCGAGATGCTGCAGCTGAAGGAAGAGATCGCCTCGACCAACAGCGAGACCAAGCTCAAGCGCCTGACCAAGCGGATCAAGCTGGTCGAAGCCTTCCTCGAGTCCGGCAACCGTCCGGAGTGGATGGTCATGACCGTGCTGCCGGTGCTGCCGCCGGATCTGCGTCCGCTGGTGCCGCTGGAAGGCGGCCGCTTCGCGACGTCCGACCTGAACGATCTGTACCGCCGCGTCATCAACCGCAACAACCGCCTGCGCCGCCTGCTCGAACTCAACGCGCCCGACATCATCGTGCGCAACGAGAAGCGCATGCTGCAGGAATCGGTCGACGCCCTGATGGACAACGGCCGCCGCGGCCGCGCCATCACCGGCACCAACAAGCGCCCGCTCAAGTCGCTGGCCGACATGATCAAGGGCAAGCAGGGCCGGTTCCGCCAGAACCTGCTCGGCAAGCGCGTGGACTACTCGGGCCGTTCGGTCATCGTGGTCGGCCCGACCCTGCGCCTGCACGAGTGCGGCCTGCCGAAGAAGATGGCGCTGGAACTGTTCAAGCCCTTCATCTTCGCCAAGCTGCAGCGCCGTGGCCTGGCCACCACCATCAAGGCGGCCAAGAAGCTGGTCGAGCGCGAAGAAGCGGAAGTGTGGGACATCCTCGAAGAGGTGATCCGCGAGCATCCGGTCCTGCTCAACCGCGCCCCGACCCTGCACCGCCTGGGCATCCAGGCGTTCGAGCCGGTGCTGATCGAAGGCAAGGCGATCCAGCTGCACCCGCTGGTCTGCACCGCGTTCAACGCCGACTTCGACGGCGACCAGATGGCCGTGCACGTCCCGCTGAGCCTCGAGGCCCAGCTGGAAGCGCGCGCGCTGATGATGGCGTCGAACAACATCCTGTCGCCGGCCAACGGCGAGCCGATCATCGTGCCGTCGCAGGACGTCGTGCTCGGCCTGTACTACATGACCCGCGCCCTGGAGAACAAGGCGGGCGAGGGCATGGCGTTCGCCAACGTGGCCGAGGTCAAGCGCGCCTACGACAACCGCGTCGTGCAGCTGCACGCCAAGGTCAAGGTCCGCATCACCGAGACCGTGATCGCCGAGGACGGCACCCGTTCGCAGAAGACCTCGGTCGTCGACACCACCGTCGGCCGCGCGCTGCTGCGCGAGATCCTGCCGGAAGGCCTGCCGTTCGCGCTGGCCAACACCGAGCTGACCAAGAAGAACATCAGCCGCCTGATCAACTCCTGCTACCGCATGCTGGGGCTGAAGGACACCGTCGTGTTCGCCGACCGCCTGATGTACACCGGCTTCGGTTACGCGACCCGCGCCGGCGTGTCGATCGGCATCGACGACATGATCATCCCGGGCGAGAAGAAGGGCATCCTGGCCGAGGCCGAGTCGGAAGTGCTGGAAATCCAGCAGCAGTACCAGTCCGGCCTGGTCACCGCGGGCGAGCGCTACAACAAGGTCGTCGACATCTGGTCGCGCACCAACGAGCGCGTGGCCAAGGCGATG
Organism: Lysobacter enzymogenes; assembly: GCF_017168095.1. Taxonomy (GTDB): domain Bacteria; phylum Pseudomonadota; class Gammaproteobacteria; order Xanthomonadales; family Xanthomonadaceae; genus Lysobacter; species Lysobacter enzymogenes_D. The sequence continues at coordinate 12,206 of NZ_LXSD01000309.1, forward strand.
ATGGACGCGATCGGCACCGACACCGTGGCCAACGCCAAGGGCGAGATGGTCCCGCAGAAGTCGATGAACTCGATTTACATCATGGCCGACTCCGGCGCGCGCGGTTCGCAGGCGCAGATCCGTCAGCTCGCCGGTATGCGCGGCCTGATGGCGCGTCCGGACGGCTCGATCATCGAGACGCCGATCACCGCGAACTTCCGCGAAGGCCTGAACGTTCTGCAGTACTTCATCTCGACCCACGGCGCCCGTAAGGGCCTGGCGGATACCGCGCTGAAGACCGCGAACTCGGGTTACCTGACCCGTCGTCTGGTCGACGTGGCGCAGGACGTGGTCATCACCGAAACCGACTGCGGCACCGTCGAGGGTCTGACCATGACCCCGATCGTCGAAGGCGGCGACGTGGTCGAACCGCTGCGCGACCGCGTGCTGGGCCGCGTCGTGGCCGAGGACGTGTTCCTGCCGGGCAACGACGAGGAACCGATCGTCACCCGCAACACCCTGCTCGACGAAGCCTGGGTGCAGAAGCTCGAGGACGCCAGCGTCCAGTCGATCAAGGTGCGTTCGACCATCACCTGCGCCAGCAGCTTCGGCGTGTGCGCGCGCTGCTACGGCCGCGACCTCGGCCGCGGCCACCTGGTCAACCACGGCGAAGCGGTCGGCGTCGTCGCCGCTCAGTCGATCGGCGAGCCGGGCACGCAGCTGACCATGCGTACCTTCCACATCGGCGGCGCGGCGTCGCGAGCGGCGGCGATCGACAACGTCACCGTCAAGACCACCGGTTCGCTGAAGTTCAACAACCTCAAGCACGTCGCCCACGCCGGCGGCCACCTGGTCGCGGTGTCGCGTTCGGGCGAACTGTCGGTGCTCGACCCGCACGGCCGCGAGCGCGAGCGCTACAAGGTGCCCTACGGCGCGACCATCAACTTCCGCGACGGCGCCGAGATCAAGGCCGGCAACACGGTCGCGAACTGGGATCCGCACAACCACCCGATCGTTTCGGAAGTCGCCGGTTTCGTGCGCTTCATCGACTTCGTCGATGGCGTGACCGTGATCGAGAAGACCGACGACCTGACCGGCCTGGCCTCGCGCGAGATCACCGATCCCAAGCGTCGCGGTTCGCAGGGCAAGGATCTGCGTCCGATCGTGCGCATCGTCGACAAGAACGGCAAGGACCTGTCGATCCCGGGTACCGACCTGCCGGCGCAGTACCTGCTGCCGCCGCGCTCGATCGTCAACCTGCAGGACGGCGCGCCGGTCGGCGTGGGCGACGTGGTCGCCAAGATCCCGCAGGAAGCGTCCAAGACCCGCGACATCACCGGCGGTCTGCCGCGCGTGGCCGACTTGTTCGAAGCGCGCAAGCCCAAGGATCCGGCGATCCTGGCCGAGGTCTCGGGCATCGTCAGCTTCGGCAAGGACACCAAGGGCAAGCAGCGCCTGATCATCAAGCAGGCCGACGGCGAGGAGCACGAAGAGCTGATCCCGAAGTACCGCCAGATCATCGTGTTCGAAGGCGAGCACGTGGAGAAGGGCGAGACGGTCGTGGACGGCGAGCCGAGCCCGCAGGACATCCTGCGCCTGCTGGGCGTGGAGCCGCTGGCGGTCTACCTGACCAAGGAAATCCAGGACGTCTACCGCCTGCAGGGCGTGAAGATCAACGACAAGCACATCGAGGTGATCGTTCGCCAGATGCTGCGCAAGGTCGAGATCGTCGACGGTGGCGACAGCAAGTTCCTCAACGGCGAGCAGGTCGAGCGTCAGCGCCTGATCGAAGAGAACGTGCGCCTGCAGGCCCGCAGCGAGATCCTGGCCAAGTTCGATCCGGTCCTGCTGGGCATCACCAAGGCCTCGCTGGCGACCGAGTCGTTCATCTCCGCGGCCTCGTTCCAGGAGACCACCCGCGTGTTGACCGAGGCGGCCGTGCGCGGCACCCGCGACAACCTGCGCGGCCTCAAGGAGAACGTGATCGTCGGTCGCCTGATCCCGGCCGGCACCGGCCTTGCGTACCACAGCCAGCGTCGCAAGAACGCGTCGGGCCTGACCGACTCGGAGATTGAAGCGCTGGCCGGTCCGGTGAGCGTGGCGGTCGAGGCTCCGGCCGCGGTCGAGACGGTCGCCGGCGACGACGCCGAGTAAGCCGCATCGGTTCCGGTCCGGCCGCCAAGCCGGGCCGGCGCCGCAATCGCGACGTTCCAGGCAAGGCGGGCAGCGATGCCCGCCTTGTTTTTTGCGCGTCCGCCGGAGAGCGCCCGCATGAACGGGGTTGCAGGCTTGGCAGGGGCTGGCAAGTCCGGCAAAACCTGCTAGACTCGACGACCGGATTGGGCCCTATGGGTCGCATCCCAGATCACGAAATTAGGCACAGGGAGTGCCTAGTGTTCGGCCCAGGGTAGGGCGGGATCATCGAATAAGGAAAGGAAACTGCCGCCTTCGGGTGGCGGTTTCGCCTGTTCGCGCTGCCTGCGTTGACGGAAACGTTAAGCGCGGGCTATACTTTTTCGTCTCGGCAGGTCGGGTGCTATCGGCTTGCCGTTCGTTTCTCACGAAGCGGCCGCCCGGCCCTTAAACAAGAGTTCCAGATGGCAACCATCAATCAGCTCGTCCGCAAGCCGCGGCAGGCGACCACGTACAAGAGCACCTCGCCGGCGCTCGCCAACTGCCCGCAGCGTCGCGGCGTGTGCACCCGCGTGTACACCACCACCCCGAAGAAGCCGAACTCGGCTCTGCGCAAGGTCGCCAAGGTGCGCCTGACCAACGGTTACGAAGTCATTTCGTACATCGGCGGTGAAGGCCACAACCTGCAGGAGCACTCGGTCGTGCTGATCCGCGGCGGCCGCGTGAAGGACCTGCCGGGCGTGCGCTACCACACCGTGCGCGGTTCGCTCGACGCCGCCGGCGTCGCCAAGCGCCGCCAGGGCCGTTCCAAGTACGGCGCCAAGCGTCCGAAGTCCTAATCGCGTCGATGCCCGGCGCGCCCACGGCGCCGCCACCCGCAATCACGCACGTTCAAGAATCACGAGAATAGGTACGCACCATGTCGCGTAAAGGCTCCGCCCCGCAGCGTTCGATCCTGCCCGATCCCAAGCACGGCAGCGAAACGATCGCGCGTTTCATCAATATGGTCATGCAGAGCGGCAAGAAGTCGGTCGCCGAGAAGATCGTCTACGGCGCGATGGACGTCATCGGCGAGAAGAATCCCAACGCCCTCGAGCTGGTCGAGAAGGCCCTGACCAATGTTTCCCCGTCGGTCGAGGTGAAGTCCCGCCGCGTCGGCGGCGCCACCTACCAGGTGCCGGTCGAAGTGCGCTCCTCGCGCCGCATGGCCCTGGCGATGCGTTGGCTGATCGACTCCGCGCGCAAGCGCGGCGAGAGCTCGATGCCGCGCAAGCTGGCCGCCGAGCTGCTGGACGCTTCCGAGAACCGCGGCGCGGCGATCAAGAAGCGCGAAGAGACTCATCGCATGGCGGAAGCGAACCGCGCGTTCGCCCACTACCGCTGGTGATCTAGTCGCCCTGGCGACAGGGTCTTCGCAACATCCGCATGGGATGTTGCCGCGGCGGCATGACAGCCGCCTTGCGAACCGGAGGCCGCCCACGAGGCGGCGTCCGGCCATCTGGAATTCGAAAACTTACGAGAGGGTCCCGTGGCTCGCACCACTCCCATCGAGCGTTACCGCAACTTCGGCATCATGGCCCACATCGATGCCGGCAAAACCACCACGTCCGAACGCATCCTGTTCTACACCGGCGTCAGCCACAAGATCGGCGAAGTGCACGAAGGTGCCGCGACGATGGACTGGATGGAGCAGGAGCAGGAGCGCGGCATCACCATCACTTCCGCCGCGACCACCGCGTTCTGGAAGGGCATGGACAAGTCGCTGCCCGAGCACCGCTTCAACATCATCGACACCCCCGGCCACGTCGACTTCACCATCGAAGTGGAGCGCTCGCTGCGCGTGCTCGACGGCGCGGTGTTCGTGCTGTGCGCCGTCGGCGGCGTGCAGCCGCAGTCCGAGACCGTTTGGCGCCAGGCCAACAAGTACTCGGTGCCGCGCATGGCGTTCGTCAACAAGATGGACCGCACCGGCGCCAACTTCGATAAGGTCGTCGAACAGCTGAAGGCGCGCCTGGGCGCGTACGCCGTTCCGATGCAGGTGCCGATCGGCGCCGAAGACGGCTTCGAGGGCGTGGTCGACCTGCTGAAGATGAAGGCGATCCATTGGGACGTCGCCTCGCAGGGCACCAAGTTCGAGTACCGCGACATCCCGGCCGAGCTCCAGGCCAAGGCCGAGGAAGCCCGCGGCTTCATGATCGAAGCCGCGGCGGAAGCCTCGGAAGAGTTCATGGAGAAGTACCTGGGCGGCGAAGAGCTGACCGAGGCCGAGATCATCGCCGGTCTGCGCGAGCGCACCCTGAAGGTCGAGATCGTGCCGGTGTTCTGCGGCTCGGCGTTCAAGAACAAGGGCGTGCAGGCCATGCTCGACGGCGTGATCAACCTGCTGCCGTCGCCGTCGGATCGTCCGCCGGTGCAGGGCATCGACGAGAACGAAAAGGAAGACAGCCGCAAGGCCTCGGATTCCGAGCCGTTCTCGGCGCTGGCGTTCAAGATCATGACCGACCCGTTCGTGGGCTCGCTGACCTTCTTCCGCGTCTACTCCGGCGTGCTGAACTCCGGCGACCAGGTGTACAACCCGGTCAAGTCGCGCAAGGAGCGCGTCGGCCGCATCCTGCAGATGCACGCCAACCAGCGCGACGAAATCAAGGAAGTCCGCGCCGGCGACATCGCCGCGGCCGTGGGCCTGAAGGATGTGACCACCGGCGACACGCTGTGCGCGCAGGACCACATCATCACCCTCGAGCGCATGGTGTTCCCGGAGCCCGTCATCTCGATGGCGGTCGAGCCGAAGACCAAGTCGGACCAGGAAAAGATGGGCATCGCCCTGGGCCGCCTGGCGCAGGAAGATCCCTCGTTCCGCGTGCGCACCGACGAAGAATCGGGCCAGACCATCATCGCCGGCATGGGCGAGCTGCACCTGGACATCCTCGTCGACCGCATGAAGCGCGAGTTCAACGTCGAAGCCAACGTCGGCAAGCCGCAGGTGGCGTACCGCGAGACGATCCGCAAGTCGGACGTCAAGTCGGACTACAAGCACGCCAAGCAGTCCGGCGGTAAGGGCCAGTACGGTCACGTCGTGATCGAGCTGTCGCCGATGGACGAGAAGGACAAGGCCAACGAGGACGTCGAGAACGATTTCCTGTTCATCAACGACATCACCGGCGGCGTGATTCCGAAGGAATTCATCCCGGCGGTCGAGAAGGGCCTGCGCGAGACCATCACCAGCGGTCCGCTGGCCGGCTTCCCGGTCGTGGGCGTCAAGGTCAAGCTCGTGTTCGGTTCGTACCACGACGTCGACTCGTCGGAAATGGCGTTCAAGCTCGCCGCGTCGATGGCCTTCAAGGAAGGCTTCCGCAAGGCCGATCCGGTCCTGCTGGAGCCGATGATGAAGGTCGAAGTGGTGACCCCGGAAGAGTACGTCGGCGACGTGATGGGCGACTTGAGCCGTCGTCGCGGCCTGCTGCAGGGCCAGGACGACACGCCGTCGGGCAAGACCATCAACGCGATGGTGCCGCTGGGCGAAATGTTCGGTTACGCGACCACGATCCGTTCGCTGACCCAGGGCCGCGCGACCTTCACGATGGAATTCGACCATTACGCCGAAGCGCCGACCAACATCGCCGAGACGGTCATCAAGAAGGGCGGCTGAGCCAACGCTCGCGCCTGCGGACGGGAGCCGCCGCTCGCGGCTTCCGCCCGATCCGAACAACGAATCACTGCATTAATTTAAAGAGAGACAATCATGGCTAAGGGTAAATTCGAGCGCACCAAGCCGCACGTGAACGTCGGCACGATCGGTCACGTCGACCACGGCAAGACCACGCTGACGGCCGCTCTGACCAAGGTCGGCGCCGAGCGTTTCGGTGGCGAATTCAAGGCGTACGACGCGATCGACGCGGCGCCGGAAGAGAAGGCTCGCGGCATCACGATTTCGACCGCACACGTCGAATACGAAAGCCCGAACCGCCACTACGCGCACGTGGACTGCCCGGGCCACGCCGACTACGTGAAGAACATGATCACGGGTGCGGCGCAGATGGACGGCGCGATCCTGGTGTGCTCGGCCGCTGACGGCCCGATGCCGCAGACCCGCGAACACATCCTGCTGTCGCGTCAGGTCGGCGTGCCGTACATCGTCGTGTTCCTGAACAAGGCCGACATGGTGGACGACGCCGAGCTGCTCGAGCTGGTCGAGATGGAAGTGCGCGAGCTGCTGTCGAAGTACGAGTTCCCGGGCGACGACACCCCGATCATCCACGGCTCGGCCCGTCTGGCGCTGGAAGGCGACCAGAGCGAGATCGGCGTGCCGGCGATCATCAAGCTGGTCGAGGCGCTGGATAGCTTCATTCCGGAGCCGGAGCGCGCGATCGACAAGCCGTTCCTGATGCCGGTGGAAGACGTGTTCTCGATCTCGGGCCGCGGCACCGTGGTGACCGGCCGTATCGAGCGCGGCATCATCAAGGTGGGCGACGAAATCGAAATCGTCGGCATCCGTCCGACCCAGAAGACCACGGTCACCGGCGTCGAGATGTTCCGCAAGCTGCTGGACCAGGGCCAGGCGGGCGACAACGCGGGCCTGCTGCTGCGCGGCACCAAGCGTGACGACGTCGAGCGCGGCCAGGTGCTGGCCAAGCCGGGTTCGATCACCCCGCACACCGAGTTCGAGGGCGAGGTGTACGTGCTGTCGAAGGACGAAGGCGGCCGCCACACCCCGTTCTTCAAGGGCTACCGTCCGCAGTTCTACTTCCGCACCACCGACATCACCGGCGCGGTGACGCTGCCGGAAGGCGTCGAGATGGTCATGCCGGGCGACAACATCAAGATGGTCGTGCAGCTGATCAACCCGGTGGCGATGGACGAAGGCCTGCGCTTCGCGATCCGCGAAGGCGGCCGCACCGTCGGCGCCGGCGTGGTGTCGAAGATCCTGAAGT
>NZ_LXSD01000310.1:0-28316 GCF_017168095.1 Lysobacter enzymogenes
TTCGAGCGCACCAAGCCGCACGTGAACGTCGGCACGATCGGTCACGTCGACCACGGCAAGACCACGCTGACGGCCGCTCTGACCAAGGTCGGCGCCGAGCGTTTCGGTGGCGAATTCAAGGCGTACGACGCGATCGACGCGGCGCCGGAAGAGAAGGCTCGCGGCATCACGATTTCGACCGCACACGTCGAATACGAAAGCCCGAACCGCCACTACGCGCACGTGGACTGCCCGGGCCACGCCGACTACGTGAAGAACATGATCACGGGTGCGGCGCAGATGGACGGCGCGATCCTGGTGTGCTCGGCCGCTGACGGCCCGATGCCGCAGACCCGCGAACACATCCTGCTGTCGCGTCAGGTCGGCGTGCCGTACATCGTCGTGTTCCTGAACAAGGCCGACATGGTGGACGACGCCGAGCTGCTCGAGCTGGTCGAGATGGAAGTGCGCGAGCTGCTGTCGAAGTACGAGTTCCCGGGCGACGACACCCCGATCATCCACGGCTCGGCCCGTCTGGCGCTGGAAGGCGACCAGAGCGAGATCGGCGTGCCGGCGATCATCAAGCTGGTCGAGGCGCTGGATAGCTTCATTCCGGAGCCGGAGCGCGCGATCGACAAGCCGTTCCTGATGCCGGTGGAAGACGTGTTCTCGATCTCGGGCCGCGGCACCGTGGTGACCGGCCGTATCGAGCGCGGCATCATCAAGGTGGGCGACGAAATCGAAATCGTCGGCATCCGTCCGACCCAGAAGACCACGGTCACCGGCGTCGAGATGTTCCGCAAGCTGCTGGACCAGGGCCAGGCGGGCGACAACGCGGGCCTGCTGCTGCGCGGCACCAAGCGTGACGACGTCGAGCGCGGCCAGGTGCTGGCCAAGCCGGGTTCGATCACCCCGCACACCGAGTTCGAGGGCGAGGTGTACGTGCTGTCGAAGGACGAAGGCGGCCGCCACACCCCGTTCTTCAAGGGCTACCGTCCGCAGTTCTACTTCCGCACCACCGACATCACCGGCGCGGTGACGCTGCCGGAAGGCGTCGAGATGGTCATGCCGGGCGACAACATCAAGATGGTCGTGCAGCTGATCAACCCGGTGGCGATGGACGAAGGCCTGCGCTTCGCGATCCGCGAAGGCGGCCGCACCGTCGGCGCCGGCGTGGTGTCGAAGATCCTGAAGTGACGATCTGACCCGCGCGCGCTTTGCGCGCGCGGCCTGGTCAGATCGTCATCCCCGCGAAAGCGGGGATCCAGAGACGAGGCCTAACCCCCGAAGTCTCAGGCGAAAGATCCCGCGGCGGCCTCCCGGCCGCCGCGGCTTTTCCAGGCCAGCCAGCTCCCTGAACGGATCTGCCGGCCGGTCCGCAATCCCGCAGGACAGGGGAGTTGCATCGCCCCCGTCAATGCCGCTAGAATGCGCGACCACCGTGCCAGCCTGGTTCCCAGACCGGCACAACCAGCGAAATGAGGAACAGGACGTCCCTCGTATTCGCCAGACAGGGATATGTCGCACGGCAGCTCCGTACGTTCCGGGCCCACAAGGCATCCAGGGAACAGTAACGGGGCCCTTCGTGCGTTCTGCTCAGTCTGGGGCGGGCCGGGAAACCGGGCCGCCTTAGCTTTTCCAGGCAAGGAAGCTCCGGGGCGAGGGTGTTGCCCTGGAGTGTTTGCGTTTTCGTGGGGCCGGCGCACCCAGAAGCCGTCCCGTCGCTCTTTCAACCAAGGAATTCCGTTCATGGCGGACCAAAAGATCCGGATCCGGCTCAAGGCGTACGATCATCGTCTGATCGACCGCTCGGCCAGCGAGATCGTCGAAACGGCCAAGCGGACCGGCGCGCAAGTGCGCGGCCCGATCCCCCTGCCGACCAAGATCGAGCGCTATACCGTTCTCGTCTCCCCGCACGTCGACAAGGACGCGCGCGACCAGTACGAGACCCGCACGCACAAGCGCGTGCTCGACATCGTCGACCCCAACGACAAGACCGTGGACGCGCTGATGAAGCTCGAACTCGCGGCTGGCGTTGATGTCCAGATCAAGCTGACCTGAGGCAACCACTATGACCGCGAAGAAGTATTCGTTGGGCATCGTCGGTCGCAAGGCCGGCATGAGCCGTTTCTTCACCGAAGACGGCAAGTCGGTTCCGGTGACCCTCATCGAGGCGACCCCGAACCGCATCACCCAGATCAAGACCGAAGACACCGACGGCTACAGCGCCGTGCAGGTGACGGTCGGCGTGCGCCGCGCCGCGCTCGTCAACAAGCCCGAAGCCGGTCACCTCGCCAAGGCGAAGGTCGAAGCCGGTCGCGGCCTGTGGGAGCTGCGCGTGGAAGCCGACCAGATCGGCGCCTTCGAAGTGGGCGGCGAGATCAAGGCCGACATCTTCAGCGCCGGCCAGCTGGTCGACGTCCAGGGCGTCACCAAGGGCAAGGGCTTCCAGGGCACGATCAAGCGCTGGAACTTCCGCATGGGCGACGCGACGCACGGTAACTCGCTGTCGCACCGCTCGCCGGGCTCCATCGGCCAGCGCCAGACGCCGGGCCGCGTGTTTCCGGGCAAGAAGATGTCGGGCCACATGGGCGCCGTCCAGCAGAGCACCCAGCGTCTTGAAGTGGTCAAGGTCGACGCCGAGCGCGGCCTGATCGCGATCAAGGGCGCCGTGCCGGGCGCGCCGGGTGGCGACGTGATCGTCCGTCCCTCGAGCAAGGCATAAGGAGAGATGACGATGGAACTCGCCATCAACAACAGCAGCAAGACTCTGTCGGTCTCCGACGAGATCTTCGGCCGCGAATTCAGCGAAGACCTGGTCCATCAGGTCGTCGTCGCCTATCGCAACGCCGGTCGCGCCGGCACCAAGGCGCAGAAGACCCGTTCGGAAGTCAACGGCACCACCAAGAAGTCGAAGAAGCAGAAGGGCGGCGGCGCTCGTCACGGCGCTCTGACCGCTCCGATCTTCGTCGGCGGCGGCGTGACCTTCGCGGCCAAGCCGCGCAGCTTCGCGCAGAAGGTCAACCGCAAGATGTACCGCGCCGCGATCGCCGCGATCCTGTCCGAGCTGAACCGCCAGGGCCGGATCAAGGTCGTCGAGAGCTTCGACATCGATGCGCCGAAGACCAAGGGCCTGATCGAAAAGCTCAAGAGCCTGGAAGTCGGCCGCCGTCCGCTGATCGTCACCGAAGAGGCCACCGAGAACCTGTACCTCTCGGCCCGCAACCTGCCGTACGTCGAAGTGCGTGATGTCCAGGGCCTGGATCCGGTCGCCCTCGTCGGCGCCGACTCGGTCGTGCTCACCAGCGATGCGGTCAAGAAGATCGAGGAGTGGCTGGCATGAACGACGCCAAGCTCTACAGCATCATCCGCGCGCCGCGCGTGTCCGAAAAGACCGCGCGTCTGCAGGAAGTTTCCAACCAATACGTCTTCGAAGTTTCGAACGAAGCCACCAAGGCCGACATCAAGGTCGCCGTGGAAAAGCTGTTCGACGTCAAGGTCGAGGCTGTCAATGTGGTCAACGTGAAGGGCAAGAACAAGGCCTTCCGCAACCGCATGGGCCGTCGCGGCGACTGGCGCAAGGCGTACGTGAAGCTGGCCGACGGCCAGTCGATCGACGTGATGGCCAAGGCCTGAGGAAAGACCCATGGCATTGATGACTTTCAAGCCCACCTCCGCAGGCCGCCGCAACGCGGTCCGCGTCGTGACCCCGGGCCTGCACAAGGGCGCGCCGCACGCGGCCCTGATCGAAAAGCAGGGCAAGACCGGCGGCCGTAACCACCACGGCCGGATCACCACCCGCCACATCGGCGGCGGTCACAAGCAGCACTACCGCATCATCGACTTCAAGCGCGACAAGGAAGGCATCCCGGCGCGCGTGGAGCGGATCGAATACGATCCCAACCGCACCGCGCACATCGCGCTGCTGTGCTACGTCGATGGCGAGCGCCGTTACATCATCGCCCCGAAGGGCCTGAAGGACGGCGACCAGGTCATCGCCGGCCGCGACGCCCCCATCAAGGTGGGCAATACGCTGCCGCTGACCAACATCCCGGTCGGCTCCACCGTGTGCTGCGTCGAGATGAAGCCGGGCAAGGGCGCCCAGCTGGCCCGCGCGGCCGGCGCCAGCGCCTACCTGGTGGCTCGCGAGCAGGGCTACGCCACGCTGCGTCTTCGCTCCGGCGAAATGCGCAAGGTGCCGGTCGAGTGCCGCGCCACCATCGGCGAAGTCGGCAACGACGAGCACAGCCTCGAGAAGCTCGGCAAGGCCGGCGCCAAGCGTTGGCGCGGCATCAAGCCGACCGTCCGCGGCGCGGCCATGAACCCCGTCGACCATCCGCACGGCGGTGGTGAGGCGAAGGCTGGCCAGGGCAACCCGCATCCGGTCACCCCGTGGGGTGTTCCGACCAAGGGTTACAAGACGCGCAAGAACAAGCGCACCACGCAATTCATCGTGCGCGATCGCAGGGGTTAATCGGCCATGGCACGTTCACTGAAGAAGGGTCCGTTCGTCGACCACCATCTGATCAAGAAGGTGGAGACCGCGGGCAACAACAAGAAGCCGATCAAGACTTGGTCGCGCCGCTCGATGGTGCTGCCGGAGATGGTGGGTTTCACGATCGCCGTCCACAACGGCAAGAACCACATCCCGGTGCTGGTCAACGAAAACATGGTTGGCCACAAGCTTGGCGAGTTCGCCCTGACCCGTACGTTCAAGGGTCACGGCGGCGACAAGAAGTCGGGCAAGTAAGGAGATGACCATGGAAGCGAAAGCCATCCTGCGCACCGCGCGCATCTCCCCGCAGAAGGCCCGCCTGGTCGCCGACCAGGTGCGCGGTCTATCCGCCGAGCGCGCCGTCAACCTGCTGAAGTTCTCGGACAAGAAGGCTGCTGCACTGATCCGCAAGGTCGTGGAGTCCGCCATCGCCAACGCCGAGAACAACCAGGGCGCCGACGTCGACGATCTCAAGGTCAAGACCATCATGGTTGACGAGGGTCCCGCACTTAAGCGCTTCATGGCGCGTGCGAAGGGCCGCGGCACCCGCATCCTCAAGCGCACCAGCCACATCACTGTGGTTGTGGGCGCCGGCAAGTAAGGCGGAGTAGACAATGGGTCATAAAGTTCATCCGACCGGAATCCGCCTGGGCATCGCCAAGGATTGGAATTCCAAGTGGTTCGCCAACAAGAAGCAGTACGCCGAATACCTGGCGGCTGACCTGAAGGTTCGCGAGATGCTTCGCAAGAAGCTGGCTCAGGCCGGCATCTCGAAGATCTTCATCGAACGTCCGGCGAACAACGCCCGCGTGACGATCCACACCGCCCGTCCGGGCGTGGTGATCGGCAAGCGCGGCGAGGACATCGAGAAGCTGCGTAAGGAAGTCAGCAACCTGATGGGCGTTCCGGCGCACATCAACGTGACCGAGGTCCGCAAGCCGGAACTCGACGCGCAGCTGGTCGCCGAATCGATCGCGCAGCAGCTCGAGCGCCGCATCATGTTCCGCCGCGCGATGAAGCGCGCGGTGGGCAACGCGATGCGCCTGGGCGCCCTGGGCATCAAGGTCAACGTCGCCGGCCGCCTCAACGGCGCCGAGATCGCGCGTTCGGAGTGGTATCGCGAAGGCCGCGTGCCGCTGCATACCCTGCGCGCCGACATCGACTACGGCTTCGCCGAAGCCAAGACGACCTACGGCATCATCGGCATCAAGACCTGGATCTATAAGGGCGAAGTGTTCGATTTCGCCCAGATCGGCCAGGAGAAGCAGGACGACTCGCCGCGCAACGAGCGTGGTGACCGTGGCGACCGCGGCGATCGCGGCGACCGCGGCGATCGCAACGACCGCTCGGGCCGTCCTGCCCGCGAACAGAGGTAATCCGCCATGCTGCAACCCAAGCGAACCAAGTACCGCAAGGTACACAAGGGCCGTAACGAGGGCCTGAGCTGGAACGGCAACGCCGTCAGCTTCGGCGAGTACGGCCTCAAGGCGACCGCGCACGGCCAGCTGACCGCTCGCCAGATCGAAGCGGCCCGCCGCTCGATCAGCCGCTACGTCAAGCGCGGCGGCAAGATGTGGATCCGCGTGTTCCCGGACAAGCCGATCACCAAGAAGCCGATCGAAGTCCGAATGGGCTCCGGTAAGGGCAACGTCGAGTACTGGGTCGCCCAGATCCAGCCCGGTCGCATGATTTACGAGATCGAAGGTGTGGCCGAAGACGTGGCGCGCGAAGCGTTCCGCCTGGCCGCCGCCAAGCTCTCGGTGACCACCACTTTCGTTACCCGGACGGTGCGCTAATGGAACTCAAGCAACTGCGCGAGAAGTCTGCCGATGAGCTGAAGGCTCATCTGGTCGAGCTGCACAAGGAGGGCTTCGCCCTGCGCATGCAGAAGGCCACCGGCCAGCTCGCCAAGACCCACGAGGCCCGCCGCGTGCGCCGCGAGATCGCTCGCGTCAACATGCTGCTGGGCGAGAAGAAGTAAGGACCCTGCCATGACCGACAACAAGACAGAGAAGGCTGTGCGCACGGTTGAAGGCCGGGTCGTCAGCAACAAGATGGACAAGACCGTCACCGTGCTCGTCGAGCGCCAGGTCAAGCACGCGCTGTACGGCAAGTACATCCGCCGCTCGACCAAGCTCCACGCCCACGACGCCGACAACGCCTGCAAGGAAGGCGACATCGTGCGCGTGAAGGAGATCGCTCCGCTGTCCAAGACCAAGAACTGGAGCGTGGTTGAGATCGTCAGCCGCGTGGCCGAATAAGAGGAGGCTGAACCATGATCCAGATGCAAAGCTACCTCGGCGTGGCCGACAACTCCGGGGCTAAGGAAGTGATGTGCATCAAGGTGCTCGGCGGCTCCAAGCGCCGCTACGCGCACATTGGCGACATCATCAAGGTCACCGTGAAGGACGCGATCCCGCGCGGCAAGGTCAAGAAGGGCGACGTCTACGACGCCGTCGTGGTCCGCACCCGCAAGGGTGTGCGCCGTCCGGACGGCTCGCTGATCCGCTTCGACGGCAACGCTGCGGTGTTGCTCAACAACAAGCATGAGCCGATCGGCACCCGTATCTTCGGGCCCGTGACTCGCGAGCTGCGCTCGGAGAAGTTCATGAAGATCGTTTCGCTCGCGCCTGAAGTGCTCTGAGCGGAGGAACTAGACCATGAACCGTATCAAGAAGGGCGATCAGGTGATCGTCACCGCCGGCAAGGACAAGGGCAAGAAGGGCGATGTGGTGCGCGTGCTCGGCGACAAGGTCGTCGTGTCGAACATCAACATCGTCAAGCGCCACACCAAGCCGAATCCGCAGGCCAACCAGCCGGGCGGCGTGGTGGAGCGCGAAGCGCCGATCCACATTTCCAACGTCATGCTGTTCAACCCGGCCACCGGCAAGGGCGAACGCATCGGTTTCAAGGTGCTGGAGGATGGACGCAAATTGCGTGTGTTCCGCTCCAGCGGTGAGGCGGTTGACGCCTGAGGAATGCTGAGATGACCACCCGGCTCGAAGAGTTTTACAAGAAAGAAGTGGTTCCCGCGCTGACCGAAAAGTTCGGCTACAAGAACCCGATGGAAGTGCCGCGCCTCGTCAAGATCACGCTGAACATGGGCGTGGGCGAAGCCGCCACCAACAAGAAGATCCTGGAAAATGCCGTCGCCGACATGACCAAGATCGCCGGTCAGAAGCCGGTCGTGACCAAGTCCCGCGTGTCGGTGGCTTCGTTCAAGATCCGCGACGGCTGGCCGATCGGCGCCAAGGTCACCCTGCGCCGCGCCAAGATGTTCGAGTTCCTGGACCGCCTGATCAACATCTCGCTGCCGCGCGTCCGCGACTTCCGCGGCGTGTCGGGCCGTTCGTTCGACGGCCGCGGCAACTACAACATGGGCGTCAAGGAACAGATCATCTTCCCGGAAATCGACTTCGACCAGGTCGACGCCCTGCGCGGCATGGACATCGCGATCACCACGACCGCGAAGACCGACGCCGAGGCCAAGGCCCTGCTCGAAGCCTTCCGCTTCCCGTTCCGTAACTGAGGCTAGGATTGAACAATGGCTAAGACCTCCATGGTCAACCGCGACCTCAAGCGGGCCAAGCTGGCGAAGAAGTTCGCGGCCAAGCGCGACGCGCTGAAGAAGATCATCTCCAGCGACGCGTCCTCGTACGAAGACAAGATGGACGCGGTGGTCAAGCTGCAGAAGCTGCCGCGCGACTCCTCGCCGAGCCGTCAGCGCAACCGTTGCGCCCTGACCGGCCGTTCGCGCGGCGTCTACCAGAAGTTCGGCCTGGGCCGCAACAAGCTGCGCGAAGCCACCATGCGCGGCGACGTGCCGGGCCTGCGCAAGGCCAGCTGGTAAGCGATCCACGCCGGCAACCGAGCAGACCTTAAAAGTCTGTTATAGTTGCCGGCTTCCCGGGCTTCGGCCCGGGTTTCCAGCGCGGCCTTCGGGCCGCGCTGGCGTTGTTGCAAGAGGCTATATACAACTGAAATTCGCAATCCCGCGGATATCGGTGCTACTCATAGGTGACTTTTAATGAGCATGACTGATCCCATCGCCGACATGCTGGTCCGCATCAAGAATGCGGCCGCTGTGCGCAAGCAGACGGTGAAGATGCCTTCGTCCAAGGTGAAGGTGGCCATCGCCGCCGTGCTGAAGGAAGAGGGCTACATCCTGGACTCCCGCGTGACCGAGGTCGCCCCGGGCAAGTCCGAACTCGAAATTTCGCTGAAGTACTACGAAGGCAAGCCGGTGATCGAGCGCCTGCAGCGCTACTCCCGCTCGGGCCTGCGCCAGTACCGCGGCAAGGCCGATCTGCCCAAGGTCCTCGGTGGCCTGGGCGTCGCCATCATCTCCACCTCCAAGGGCATCATGACCGATGCGCAGGCGCGCCAGCAGGGCGTCGGCGGTGAAGTCCTGTGCTTCGTGGCCTAAGGGAGTAAACGAACCATGTCCCGAGTTGCCAAGAAGCCGATCGCCCTGCCGAAGGGCGTCGAAGTCAACGTGCAGGCCGATTCGATCGTCGCCAAGGGCCCGAAGGGCTCGCTGACCATCGCCAAGCCCGCCGCGATCAACCTCAAGATCGAAAACAACGAAGCGGTCTTCGCCACCGAAGACGCCGCGCTGATCCCGCTGACCGGCACCCTGCGCGCGATCCTGGCCAACATGGTCAAGGGCGTGTCGGAAGGTTTCGAGCGCAAGCTCGAGCTGGTCGGCGTCGGTTACCGCGCCGCGATGCAGGGCAAGGACCTCAGCCTGTCGCTGGGTTTCTCGCACCCGGTCGTGTTCCAGGCCCCGGAAGGCATCACCCTCGCCGCTCCGACCCAGACCGAGATCCTGGTCCAGGGCGCGGACAAGCAGCGCGTGGGCGAAGTCGCCGCCAAGATTCGCGGTTTCCGTCCGCCGGAGCCCTATAAGGGCAAGGGTGTGAAGTACGCCGGCGAAGTCATCATCCGCAAGGAAGCCAAGAAGGCTTAACGGGTAGGGCGCCGGCCCCCGGGCCGGCCTCGATAGACCAAGTCTTCAGCTTTCGGAGATCAGAACATGAACAAGAACACCGCTCGCCTGCGTCGCGCCAAGTCGACCCGCTCGCACATCCGCAACCTCGGCGTCGCCCGTCTGACCGTGCTGCGCACCGGTCAGCACCTGTACGCCCAGGTCTTCACCGCCGACGGCTCCAAGGTCCTGGCCACCGCCTCGACCGTGCAGGCCGACGTCAAGGAAGGCCTGAAGAACGGCAAGAACGCCGAAGCCGCCGCCAAGGTCGGCAAGATGATCGCCGAGCGCGCCAAGGCCGCCGGCATCGAGAAGGTCGCGTTCGACCGCTCGGGCTACCGCTACCACGGCCGCATCAAGGCGCTGGCCGACGCCGCGCGCGAAGGCGGCCTGCAGTTCTGATCCGGCGCGCGCCTCTCAGGGGCGCGCCCGCATCCGGACTTGAAAGCGTGGAGATTCGTCTCCACGCCTTGGGCACCGAATCGTTTCACCTGCCGACGCGGGCCGCGTCGGGCGCCATCGCGGATTGCCGCGGCGGCCGCTGCACCCGAAGTACTTCACAACCATAAGCGGCCACGCCGCAAATTCCTTCAATCAACGAGATTATCGAAATGGCAGACGAAAGAGCGCCGCGGGGCCGCGATCGCGATCGCAACCGCGAAGAGATCGACGACGGCATGATCGAGAAGCTGATCGCGGTCAACCGCGTCAGCAAGACCGTCAAGGGCGGCCGCCAGTTCACCTTCACCGCGCTGACGGTGGTGGGCGACGGCAACGGCAAGGTCGGCTTCGGCTACGGCAAGGCGCGCGAAGTGCCGGTCGCGATCCAGAAGTCGATGGAATACGCGCGCAAGGCGATGAACACCGTCGAGCTCAACAACGGCACCCTGTGGCACGCCGTCAAGTCGGGCCACGGCGCGGCGCATGTGTACATGCAGCCGGCGTCGGAAGGTACCGGCGTGATCGCCGGCGGCGCGATGCGCGCCGTGCTCGAAGCGGTCGGCGTCAAGAACGTGCTGGCCAAGGCCACCGGTTCGCGCAACCCGATCAACCTGGTTCGCGCTACCCTGCGGGGCCTGACCGAAATGCACTCGCCGGCCAAGATCGCGGCCAAGCGCGGCAAGAAGGTGGAGGATCTCCTCAATGGCTAAGAACGAAGCCGGTACCGGCACCGTCAAGGTGCGTCTGGTCAAGGGTCTGCGTGGCACCCAGTCGCGTCACCGCCTGTCGGTGCGCGCGCTGGGCCTGAACAAGCTCAACGATGTGCGTGAACTCAAGGACAGCCCGCAGGTTCGCGGTCTGATCAACAAGGTTCACTACCTCGTCCAGGTCGAGGAGTAATCCATCATGCGTCTCAACACTCTCAAGCCCGCCGACGGCGCCCGTCAGGAACGTACCCGCGTCGGTCGCGGCATCGGTTCCGGCCTGGGCAAGACCGCCGGTCGCGGCCACAAGGGCTCGTTCGCGCGCTCGGGCAAGGGCAAGATCAAGGCCGGCTTCGAAGGCGGCCAGATGCCCATGCAGCGTCGCCTGCCCAAGATCGGCTTCCGCTCGAAGCTGGCCAAGGATACCGCCGAAGTGCTGCTGTACCAGCTGGACAAGCTGGAAGCCGGCGAGATCGATTTCGCCGCGCTGAAGGCCGCCAAGCTCGTTCCGAGCACGGCCAAGCAGGCCAAGATCGTGAAGAAGGGCGAGCTGACCAAGAAGTTCGTGCTCAAGGGCGTGCTCGCTACCGCTGGCGCCAAGGCCGCCATCGAAGCGGCCGGCGGCAAGATCGAGGAGTAACTGACGAATGGCGCGCAGCGGCAACGCAATGGCTGGTATCGGCGGCGGGCTCGGCAAGTTCACCGAGTTGCGTCAGCGTCTGCTGTTCGTCATCGGCGCGTTGATCGTCTATCGCATCGGCAGCTACATCCCGGTGCCGGGTATCAACCCGGAGGCGATGGTCAAGTTCATGGAGACCAAGCAGGGCACCATCGTGGACATGTTCAACATGTTCTCGGGCGGCGCCCTGCATCGCTTCAGCCTGTTCGCCCTCAATGTGATGCCGTACATCTCGGCGTCGATCATCGTGCAGCTGCTGGTGCAGATCGTGCCCAGCCTGAAGGCCATCCAGAAGGAAGGCGAGTCGGGCCGGCGCAAGATCAACCAGTGGTCGCGCATGGGCGCCATTCCGCTGGCGGTGTTCCAGGCCTGGGGCATCGCCGCCGGCCTGCAGTCCAGCGTGGCGCCCGACGGCGTGCCGGTGGTGTATGCGCCGGGCATGGGCTTCATCCTGACCGCGGTGATCGCGTTGACCGCGGGCACCATGTTCCTGATGTGGCTGGGCGAACAGATCACCGAACGTGGCGTCGGCAACGGCGTTTCGCTCATCATCTTCGCCGGCATCGTCGCCGGCCTGCCGGCCGCGGTCCTGCATATGTTCGAGCAGATCCGCAACGGCGATATGAGCGCGATCGCGGCGATCGTGGTGATCCTGCTGGTGTTCGGCTTCACCTACCTGGTGGTCTTCGTCGAACGCGGCCAGCGCCGGATCACGGTCAACTACGCGCGCCGTCAGGGCGGTCGCAACGCCTATATGAACCAGGCGTCGTTCCTGCCCCTGAAGCTCAACATGTCGGGCGTGATCCCGGCGATCTTCGCTTCGAGCATCGTGATGTTCCCCGCCACCGCCGCGACCTGGTTCGCCCAGAGCAACAGCGGTTCGGGTTTCTCCGGTTTCCTCCAGCGGCTCAGCCAGTGGCTGGCCCCGGGTGAACCGGTGCACATGATCCTGTATGCTGGCTTGATCATCGGCTTCGCGTTCTTCTACACGGCGCTGGTGTTCAACTCGCAGGAAACCGCCGACAACCTCAAGAAGTCGGGTGCGTTGATTCCGGGCATCCGCCCGGGCAAGGCGACGGCGGATTATGTGGACGGCGTGCTGACCCGCCTGACGGCGGCCGGCGCGATTTACCTGGTGATCGTCTGCCTCCTGCCGGAGGTCATGCGGACCCAACTGGGCACCTCGTTCTACTTCGGCGGCACCTCGCTGCTGATCGTGGTGGTCGTGGTGATGGATTTCATCGCTCAAATCCAGGCGCATCTGATGTCGCATCAGTACGAAAGCCTGTTGAAGAAAGCGAACCTGAAGGGCGGCTCGCGCGGCGGTCTCGCGCGCGGGTGAGTCAGAACCGGTTCGCGCGCCAGAGTAGCGCGCGGGGCTGAGGGGCAGGGCATCGCCATTCAGCCAGTTCCGACTCGTCGCCGGAGCATGGGCACACTCCCCATGCCGGAGCACCGTGGCACCTTCGGGTGCCGCGGGGCTTCCTATTAACCCGAGACCTAGATACAATTTCCAGTTCACTCCGCCGGGATTAATCCGTCTCGGCCGCCAAACCAGTTGGAGATCGCGTTATGGCGCGTATTGCGGGCGTCAATCTGCCTGCCCAGAAGCATGTCTGGGTTGGGCTCCAGAGCATCTACGGCATCGGCCGTACCCGTTCGAAGCAGATCTGCGAAACCGCAGGCGTGACTTCGAGCACCAAGATCCGTGACCTGTCCGAGCCGGAAGTCGAGCGCCTGCGCGCCGAGGTCGGCAAGTTCGTGGTCGAAGGCGATCTGCGCCGCGAAATCGGCATCGCCATCAAGCGTCTGATGGACCTGGGCTGCTACCGCGGCCTGCGTCACCGTCGCGGCCTGCCGCTGCGTGGTCAGCGTACCCGGACCAATGCTCGTACCCGCAAGGGTCCGCGCAAGGCCATCAAGAAGTAAGGGGACCTAGACCATGGCCAAGCCGGCAGCAGTCAAGACCAAGAAGAAGATCAAGCGCGTCGTCACCGACGGCATCGCCCACGTCCACGCTTCTTTCAACAACACCATCATCACGATCACCGACCGCCAGGGCAACGCGCTGTCGTGGGCGACTTCGGGCGGCGCCGGTTTCCGCGGCTCGCGCAAGTCGACCCCGTTCGCCGCCCAGGTCGCCGCCGAAAAGGCCGGCCGTGCTGCGCTCGACTACGGCGTCAAGTCGCTGGAAGTGCGCATCAAGGGCCCGGGTCCGGGCCGTGAATCCGCCGTGCGTTCGCTGAACAACGTCGGTTACAAGATCATCAACATCATCGACGTGACGCCGATCCCGCACAACGGGTGCCGTCCGCCGAAGAAGCGTCGCGTCTGAGGAGCTGAAAGAACATGGCTCGTTATATCGGTCCCACCTGTAAGCTCGCCCGTCGCGAAGGCGCCGACCTCGGCCTGAAGTCGTCGGCGCGCGCCCTCGACTCCAAGTGCAAGCTCGAGCAGAAGCCCGGCCAGCACGGCCCGACCGCCCGCAAGGGCAAGCTGTCGGACTACGCCACCCAGCTGCGCGAGAAGCAGAAGGTCAAGCGCATCTACGGTCTGCTGGAGCGTCAGTTCCGCAACTACTACAAGAAGGCCTCGACCAAGAAGGGCAACACCGGTGAAAACCTGTTGCAGTTCCTGGAAACCCGCCTGGACAACGTCGTCTACCGCATGGGCTTCGCCGTGACCCGTCCGGCCGCCCGCCAGCTGGTCTCGCACCGCGGCGTCACCGTCAACGGCAAGTCGGTCAACCTGCCGTCGTACCAGGTCAAGGCCGGCGACATCATCGCCCTGTCCGAACGCGCCCAGAAGCAGCTGCGCGTGCAGGAGTCGCTGACCGTCTCCTCGCAGATGGACCTGTCGCCGTCGTGGGTCGAAGTCGACAGCAAGAAGTTCAGCGGCGTGTTCAAGGCGGTTCCGGATCGCGCGGATCTGCCGGCCGACATCAACGAAGCGCTGATCGTCGAGTTGTACAGCAAGTAATAGTGCAAGCCCTGCGCCGGGTTCTCGCGAATCCGGCGCGCTGTGCACCCCAGGCCGCCGTGGCTTCAGCCGCGGCGGCCGCTCCCTCGATTCGAGGGGGCTCCAAGAGCTAAAGCCTTCCGTCGCCCCCCGGCGAAGGTCATTGGAGACACCGAAACATGACGGTTACCGCCAACCAGGTACTGCGCCCGCGTGGCCCGCAGATCGAACGCCTCAACGGCAATCGCGCCAAAGTCGTGATCGAGCCGTTGGAGCGCGGTTACGGCCACACGCTGGGCAACGCGTTGCGCCGCGTGCTGCTGTCGTCGATCCCGGGTTTCGCCATCACCGAAGTCGAAATCGACGGCGTGCTGCACGAGTACACCACGGTCGAAGGTCTGGAAGAGGACGTGCTGGAAGTCCTGCTGAACCTGAAGGACGTGGCCATCCGCATGCACACCGGCGAGTCCTCGACGCTGTCGCTGGCCAAGCAGGGCCCCGGCATCGTCACCGCCGGCGACATCAAGACCGACCACAACGTCGAAATCCTCAACACCGACCATGTGATCTGCCACCTGACCAAGGACACGGCGATCAACATGCGTCTGAAGATCGAGCGCGGCTTCGGCTACCAGCCGGCGGCCTCGCGCCGTCGTCCGGACGAAGAAACCCGCGCCATCGGCCGCCTGATGCTGGACGCCAGCTTCTCGCCGGTGCGCCGCGTCGCCTACGCCGTGGAAGCCGCGCGCGTCGAGCAGCGCACCGACCTCGACAAGCTGGTTCTGGACATCGAGACCAACGGCACGATCGACGCCGAGGAAGCCGTGCGCACCGCCGCCGACATCCTCACCGATCAGCTGTCGGTGTTCGGCGACTTCACCCACCGCGACCGCGGTGCGCAGAAGCCGGCCACCAGCGGCATCGATCCGATCCTGCTGCGCCCGATCGACGATCTGGAGCTGACGGTGCGTTCGGCCAACTGCCTCAAGGCCGAGAGCATCTACTACGTCGGCGACCTGATCCAGAAGACCGAGGTCGAGCTGCTCAAGACCCCGAACCTGGGCAAGAAGTCGCTCACCGAGATCAAGGAAGTGCTGGCTCAGCGCGGCCTGTCCCTCGGCATGAAGCTGGAAAACTGGCCGCCGGCGGGCATCGCCTCGCACGGCATGATGGGGTGAGCCCAAGCCGCTTGCACGGCACTGCCGCGCGCTTGGGCGAACGCCCGGCGCGCTGCGCCGGGCAGGGGGCGCGAAAGAGTCCACGTTGAGGCCGAACGCCGAAGCGTGGACTCTTGATTCACCCGCGCCACCGCAATCCGCACCACGTACCACCTCGCCGACGGACCACCAAGTCCGCGGCCTGCCGGTCAGGGAAGGCCGGTTCGGACCATCCGCAGTCCAATGCTCCAACGCCTGGATGGCGACAGCGAAGTCCAACCGTCACAACATTCACAGGAATCACCGTCATGCGTCACCAGAAAGCCGGTCGTAAGTTCAGCCGTACCAGCGCGCACCGCGATGCCATGTTCACCAACATGGCCGCCTCGCTGATCAAGCACGGCCTCATCCGCACCACCCTGCCCAAGGCCAAGGAACTGCGCCGCGTCGCCGAGCCGCTGATCACCCTGGCCAAGAAGGACGGCGTCGCCAACCGCCGCCTGGCCTTCTCGCGCCTGCGCGACAAGGAAGCCGTCGGCACCCTGTTCACCACCCTGGGCCCGCGCTATGCGAGCCGTCCGGGCGGCTACCTGCGCATCCTCAAGTGCGGTTTCCGCGCCGGCGACAATGCGCCGATGGCCTATGTCGAGCTGGTGGATCGTCCGGAAGCGGCGACCGAGTAATTCCCGTGCGCGCCGCATGCGGCGCGACGGACAGCCAGCACACTGGGTCTCGGCCGCGCAGCGGTCGGGGTCCAAGCGAGCAAAACCCCGGCCGAGAGGTCGGGGTTTTTGCTTTCCGGCGACGGTTACTGCGGCAACGGTTACCCCGGTAAATGTTGCAGTGCGGTAGGCTCGTCGAACGCACTTGGGAGGATTCGGGCAGGCAGGAATCGGACGGCCGTCGATGGGTAGACGAATCGTCGCAGCGCGGCAACTTTAGCGCCGCCGATGAGGTCCATCTGGGGCTGCGCAGCCGCGCAGCGTCGCCTCATCACATGGCGATTGGACATTGGCACGACCCGACCCCGACCCGTATGGTGTGTACATGAACCCCTTCAAAGCCTCCTTCCGGATCCAATTCCTGCTCGGTTTCCTGGCTTGCGCGGGCTTGCTCGCGTATGCCGTGTACCTGCAGTTCTACCAGCACCTCGAACCGTGTCCGCTGTGCATCTTCCAGCGCGTGGCGTTCGCCGCGCTCGGGCTGATGTTCCTGCTTGGCGCCATCCACGGCCCCGGCAAGCCGCTGGGCCGGCGGATCTGGGGCGTGCTCGCCCTGATCGCGGCCGGCGCCGGCATCGCCGTGGCCGGCAACCACGTGCGTCTGCAGCACCTGCCGCCGGACCAGGTTCCGGCCTGCGGCCCCGGCCTGGATTACATGATGGGCGCGATGCCGATCGGCGGCGTGATCCGCAAGGTCATGACCGGCTCGGGCGAATGCGCCAACGTCGACTGGACCTTCCTGGGCCTGGCGATGCCGGCCTGGAGCCTGATCTGCTTCGTCGTGCTGGCGCTGTGGGCGGCCTATGCCGCGTTCCGCGCGCGTTCCAGCAAGTAAACCGCCGCATCCCGCCGTCTTCGCCACCCCTCCCTTCCACCCCAACCTCCCACACACCGCGACACCCAACGGAATCCAGCAAATGAGCGCCTCCGACCGCAGCAACCTCCGTGCCGTCAACCTTCCCGCCGACTGGAGCCCGACCTCCTGGCGCGAGCGCACCGCACTGCAGCTGCCGACCTATCCGGACCAGGCCGAACTCGAATCCGCCTTGTCCGAACTGCGCCAGCTGCCGCCGCTGGTGACGTCGTGGGAGATCCTTTCGCTCAAGCAACAGCTCGCCGAGGCGCAGGAAGGCAAGCGATTTTTGCTGCAAGGCGGCGACTGCGCGGAGAGCTTCGACTCGTGCACCTCCGACGTCATCTCCAACCGGCTCAAGGTGCTGCTGCAGATGAGCCTGGTGCTGGTGCACGGCATGCGCAAGCCGGTGGTGCGGGTCGGCCGTTTCGCCGGCCAGTACGCCAAACCGCGTTCGGCCGACAGCGAGACCATCGACGGGGTGACCCTGCCGAGCTACCGCGGCGACATGGTCAACGGCCCGGCCTTCACCGAGGCCGCGCGCCGGCCCGACCCGCGCCGCATGATCAAGGCGCACGCGCGTTCGTCGATGACGATGAACTTCGTGCGCGCGCTGATCGACGGCGGTTTCGCCGACCTGCACCATCCCGAGTACTGGAACCTCAGCTGGGTCGGCCACTCGCCGCTGGCCGACGAGTACCGGCGCATGGTCAACGCCATCGGCGACGCGGTGCGCTTCATGGAGACGCTGTCGGGTTCGCAGGTGCACAACCTCAACCGGGTCGACTTCTACACCTCGCACGAGGCGCTGCTGCTGCCGTACGAGGAGTCGCTGACCCGGCAGGTGCCGCGCCACTGGGGCCACTTCAACCTCAGCACCCACTACCCGTGGATCGGCATGCGCACCGCGGCGGTGGACGGCGCCCACGCCGAGTACTTCCGCGGCATCCGCAACCCGATCGCGCTCAAGGTCGGCCCGTCGGTGACGCCGGACCAGATGCTGCGCACGATCGACCTGCTCAACCCCGAGGACGAGCCGGGCCGGCTGACCTTCATCCACCGCATGGGCGCGACCGCGATCGCCGACAAGCTGCCGCCGCTGCTGGAGGCGATGCGCCGCGACGGCCGCCGCGTGCTGTGGGTGTGCGATCCGATGCACGGCAACACCGAGAGCACCAGCAACGGCTACAAGACCCGCCGCTTCCGCAACATCCGCGCCGAGATCGAGCAGAGCTTCGAACTGCACGCCGCGGCCGGCACCCGCCTCGGCGGGGTGCACCTGGAGCTGACCGGCGAGGACGTGACCGAGTGCCTGGGCGGCGCGCGCGAGCTCACCGAGAGCGATCTGGAACGCGCGTACCGTTCGACGGTCGATCCGCGTTTGAACTACGAGCAGGCGCTGGAAGTGGCGATGCTGATCGTGCGCAAGCAGGCGCAGATCGCGGCGCCGGCTTGATCGGTTGACGTTGTGCCGAACGAAAAAGCCCGCCGTCAGGCGGGCTCTTTCGTTGCGGGAGGGAATTCCGGCGGAGCTGGCCGGCCTTTGTGGGAGGGACTTCAGTCCCGATGCCTTTGTCTGAGATCGCCGCGATCGGAGCGGAAGGCATCGGGACTGAAGTCCCTCCCACAAGAAGCCAAAGCTGCAGCCAAAGCCAAAGCTGCAGCCGAAGCCGCAGCCACGACAGGCTCAGGGACTCAACGTCACCCGATACTTCGGCGCCGTGCGCGCCTGGGTGATCTGCTCGAAGGCATACCCCAGCGACAGCAGCCTGGCGTCGTCCCAGCGCCGGCCCATGAACGCCAGGCCGACCGGCAGGCCCTGGGCCTCGCCCATCGGCACGGTCAGGCTCGGGTAGCCGGCGACCGCGGCCGCGCCCCAGCTGGCGCCGCCGAAGGCGTCGCCGTTGACCGGGTCGACCATGAACGCCGGTGTCGTCGCCGGCGCGATCAGCGCGTCGAGCCGGTGCTTCTTCATCAGCGCGTCGATGCCTTGCGCGCCGGCCAGCGCGCGCGCCTGCGCGGCGGCCTTGCGGTAGGCGGCGTCGGTCAGCGGGCCTTTCTTCGCCGCCTGCTCGAACAGCTCCTGGCCGAAGAACGGCATCTCGCGCGCGGCGTTGGCGCGGTTGAACGCGATCAGCTCGTCCAGCGTCTTGACCGGCGCGTCGCTGCCCTGCAGATAGCGCTGCAGGCCGTCCTTGAACTCGTACAGCATGACTTCGAACTCGGCGGCGCCCCATTTGCCGGCGTTCGGCATGCGCACCTCGACCACGGTCGCGCCGGCGTCGCGCAAGGCCTTGAGGCTGCGCTGCAGCGCCGCGTCCTGCTCGGGGTGGAGCTTGATGCCGGTGTCGCGCAGCAGGCCCAGGCGCGCGCCGTGCAGGGCGTCGGCGTCGAGCGCGGCGAGGAAGTCCTGGTCGCGCCTGGCGGGCGCGGCCTGGGCGGCGCTGTCGCCGCCGGCGTCGGCCGCGGCGAGGACGTTGAGCAGTTGCGCCGCGTCGGCGACGCTGCGCGCCATCGGGCCGGCGGTGTCCTGGCTGTGCGAAATCGGAATGATGCCGGCGCGGCTGACCAGACCGACGCTGGGCTTGAACCCGACCAGTCCGTTCATCGCCGCCGGGCACAGGATGCTGCCGTCGGTTTCGGTGCCCACGCCGACCGCGGCCAGGCTGGCGGCGATGGCCGCGCCGGTGCCGCTGCTGGAGCCGCAGGCGCTGCGGTCGAGCGCGTAGGGATTGCGGGTGAGCCCGCCGCGGCCGCTCCAGCCGGAGATCGAGCGGTCGGAGCGGAAGTTGGCCCACTCGCTGAGGTTGGTCTTGCCCAGGATCACCGCGCCGGCCTGGCGCAGCGCCGCGACCAGCGGCGCGTCCTGCCTGGGCCGGTGCGCGGCCAGCGCCAGCGAGCCGGCCGAGTTGACCATCGGCACCGCGTCGATGTTGTCCTTGATCAACACCGGAATGCCGTGCAGCGGGCCGCGGGTACGGCCGGCCTTGCGTTCTTCATCGAGCGCGCGCGCCTCATTCAGCGCATTGGGATTGAGCTCGATCACCGCGTTGAGCTGCGGGCCGGCATCGTCGAGCGCGGCGATGCGGTCGAGGTAGGCCTGGGTCAGGCGCGCGCTGCTGAGTTCGCCGCCGGCCATGCGCGCGGCCAGCGAGGCGAGGTCGGCCTCGGCGATGCGCAGCGGGTCGCCGGGAACGAAGTCGCGCGGCGCCTGCGCGGCGGAGGCGGCGATGGGTTGCGGCGGCCGCGGTGCAGGGCCGCCGGCGCAGCCGGCTAGGGCGGCGGCGAAGGCCGCGAGGCAGACGAGCGCGATCGGGCGCGGCGCGGGAGACAGGACGGGCATGGCCGGTTCCGGAACGAGGCGAGGGCGAGGCGAGTATGCCTGCGGCGCCCGCGCGCGGAAGCCGGGCGCGGCGCGGGCGGGGGATTGCGCGGCGTCGGCGGTCGTGGCCTGCGTAAAGCGCACGCTGGGAGCGTGCAGGGCGGCACGGCGGGTGAGACAGGGTGATCGGCGCGGGCGTTCTGCAGGAGCTGCGTGGCTCCGACTGTGGGAGAGGCTTCCTGTGGGAGGGGCTTCAGCCCCGATGCTTTTCTGTCGGGTCGCCGGGGAGGCGGGCGGTCGGAGCGGAAAGCATCGGGACTGAAGTCCCTCCCACAGAAGCGGCTGCCGATGATCCTTCGCCGCGCAACTGCGTTTGCGCTGCGGCCGCTGCTGGGCTGGGCTACAGAGCGTCGGTGGAGTTCGTCGTTGGCGTGGTTTCGCGGTCGCGGCCTCCGTCGCTCCTGCAGGAGCCGTGGCTGGTTTCGTATCCGACTGTAGGAGCGGCGCGAGCCGCGACCGCGGATGCGCAGCTACGACGAAACCATCGCCGTGAGTGTGGTTTCGCGGTCGCGGCTTGCGCCGCTCCTACAGGGAGCCCAGGCGCGAGCGTCAGCGCCCTGGGCGGCGGTAGACGAACTCGGGCGCCGGCGCTTGCGATTCGCGTTCGGCCAGCGCGCGCAGGCCGGCGTGGTCCGGGGATTTTTCGCAGACCGGGTCGAGGGTGTCGGCGCGGCCGCTCAGCGCCAGCGCCTGGCAGCGGCAGCCGCCCCAGTCGCGTTCGCGGTGTTCGCAGCCGCGGCAGGGGTCGGGCATCCAGTCGGTGCCGCGATAGCGGTTGAACGCGTCCGAGTCGCGCCAGATTTCGTCCAGGCCGCGTTCCAGCACGCTGTCGAAGCGCAGCCCGGCGATGGTCTCGGCCGCGTGGCACGGCAGCACCTTGCCTTCGGGCGTGATGTTGAGGAAACGCCGCGCCCAGCCGCCCATGCACGGCTTGGGCCGGCGCGCGTAGTAGTCGGGGGTGACGTAGTCGATGGTCAGGCGCCCGCGCAGGCGTTCGCGCGCGTCGGCGACCACGGCGCTGACCGCGTCGAACTGGGCCCGGGTCGGCAGCAGCGCGGCGCGGTTCTTCAGGCCCCAGCCGTAGTACTGGGTGTGGGCGACCTCGAGCCGGCCGGCGCCGAGTTCCAAGGCCAGTTCGATCATCTCGCCGACGCGCTCGGCGTTGTGGCGATGGATCACCGCGTTGAGCGTCAGCGGCAGATCCAGCTCGCCGCACCAGCGCGCCAGCGCCAGCTTGCGCGCGTGCGCGCCCTGGTAGCCGGCGATGCGGTCGGCGCCGTCGGCGCGGCTGTCCTGCAGGCTCAGTTGCAGGTGGTCGAGGCCGGCGTTCTGCAACTCGATCAGGCGTTCGCGGCTCAGGCCGACGCCGGAGGTGATCAGGTTGCAGTACAGGCCGTGGGCGCGGGCGTGCGCCAGCAGCTCGGCCAGATCCTTGCGCAGGGTCGGTTCGCCGCCGGAGAAATGCGCTTGCAGCACGCCCAGTTCGGCGGCCTGCTCGAGCACGCGCTGCCACTGCGCGGTGTCCAGCTCCTGGCGCAGGCCGACCAGCTGCAGCGGATTGGAGCAATACGGGCAGGCCAGCGGACAGCGATGGGTGAGTTCCAGCAGCACCGCCAGCGGCGGCGCGGGCGCGGCGGGCAGGTCGGCCGGACGGGCGTTCATCGCCGCGCGCTCAGGTCAGCTGCGGCGCGAACGCCAGCATGCGTTTCTCCATCAGCGTGGAGAACAGGTCGATCACGTCGCCGTAGATCTCGCCGGGGTCGGCGCCGTAGTCGCGCGCCAGCGCGGCGACGATGGCTTCCACGTTCGAGCGGCCGTCGATGTGGGTCAGCACCGCGTGGGCGATGTCGTCCAGTTCGATCACCCGCTCCGGCGCCAGCAGCACCCAGCGCTCGCGGGTGCGGTCGTGCTGCAGGCGCACGCCGACCGGAAAGCGCATCACGCTGCCCGAATCGATGGCGGCGCTCATGGTCGCGGCTCCTGGGGGCCGGGCGTCTGAGAGGCGAGCCTGTGATAGGCGAGCTCCTGCGGGCGGAACGCGCCCGGCGGAATCAGGCGCGGCTCGACATAGGCCAGATGCAGCGCGTCGAGCATCGACCACAGCACGTCGCACTTGAAACGCAGCGCGGCCAGCACCGATTCCTGCTGCTCGCGGCTGAGCGCGTGGCGCTTGACGTAGTCCAGGGCGAAGTCGGCGTCCTGCGGCGCCTGGTGCAGGCGCGAATCGAAATAGGCCAGCGCGTCCTTGGACACGAAGTCGTAGTTGGCCAGCATGCCGGCGACGCGCTGGCCGATGATCTTCGGCGCGAACAGCTCGGTCAGCGAGGAGGCGATGGCTTCCAGCAGGCTGCGTTCGCGCACGAAGTGGATGTAGGCCTGTACCGCGAAGCGCGTGGCCGGCAGCAGCGCGCGGCCGGATTCGACCAGCTCGCGCGGCAATCCCAGCGCGTCGGTCAGGCGCAGCCAGCGGGCGATGCCGCCGTCGCCGTCGCGATCGCCGTCGTGGTCGACGATGCGCTGGCGCCAGATGCGGCGCAACTGCGGATCCTCGATGCGGGCGAGCAGGGCGGCGTCCTTGAGCGGGATGCAGCGCTGGTATTCGAAGCGGTTCAGCGCCCAGGCCTGGATCTGGCCGCGGCCGAGCCGGCCGCTGTGCAGCAGCACGTGGAAGGGATGCTGGTCGTGATAGCGCTCGGCGCCGATCGCGCGCAGGCGCGCTTCGAGCTCGTCGGGCGCAAGCGCGGCGTCGCGCGCGTTCGGCGCGGGCGCCGCCGCGGGGGCGGCTGCGGCGTTCATAGCGTGAGTTCCATGCCGTCCTCGGCGACCTCCCATCCCAGCGCGCGCGCTTGCGCGCGTTCGGGCGAGGTCTCGTCGAGGACCGGGTTGGTGGTGTTGAGATGGATGAACAGCTTGCGCCGCACCGCCAGGTCGGCGAACGCGGCGAGGGTGCCGGCGTCGTCCTCGCCATTGCCGCCGGCGATGCTCATGTGGCCCATGCGCGCGCCGGTCTTGCTGCCGACGCCGGCGCGCTGCATTTCGTCGTCGCGCCACAAGGTGCCGTCGAAGAACACCAGCGCCGCGCCGCGCAGGCGTTCGCGCAGCGGCGCGGTCAGCGCGGCGCAGCCGGGGATGTAATAGAAGCGTTCGCGGCCGTCGGAAATCTCCAGGCCGACGGTGTCGTCGTCGTTGCCTTGCAAGGTTTCGCTGCGCGATTCCATGAACAGCGGCACCTTGCCGGGCACGGCGAACGCGGTGACGCGCAGGCCCAGCGGCGCATCGACGCCGTCGATGTCGACCGGGGTGTCCAGCGCCAGCGGCTTGCGCGCGACGTAATCGGGATGCAGCGCATCGAAGATCGGATTCAGCGCGAGCACCTCGTGCACGCGCGCGCTGGCCCACAGGTCGAAGCGCTGGCGTTCGCGCATCGACAGCAGGCCGGCGATGTGGTCGATCTCGCCGCTGCTCAGCAGCACCGCCTCGATCGGCGAATGGCGCAGGCCGCGTTGCGGCCACAGCGGCGGCAGCGCCAGCACCTGCTGGCGGAAATCGGGCGAGGCGTTGACCAGCAGCCAGCGTTCGCCGTCGGCGCTGACCGCGATGCTGGCCTGGCTGCGGCGCTTGGCGCCGTCCTCCTGGCGCCACGCCCGGCGGCTGCCGGGCGTGTTGCAGTTCCACTGCGGAAAGCCGCCTCCGGCCGCCGCTCCGAGCACGAGGATGCGCATCACCGAGATACCGTCGGCAGGCTGCGCGGCCGCGCGCGAAGGGCGACGGCGGAAGCGGGCATGCTCAGAACAGGTCGCCGGAGGAGTACGAATTGATTTCGCAGCCGCACGGGATTTCGACGATCTGAGGCTTGGACCAGGTCTTCATGAGCGTTCCTCTTGCAGGGGTGGAGCCGCTGGGCGGGGCGCGAACGCGCCGTCGCGGCTTGCTACCGCGACCGATCCACGATACACCCGCGCGCGCCGCGATGCCTGTGATTGGAGGCCGCTACGGACGCGAAGCGCGCCACGAATGCGCGCGCGTGCGGAGAAGTTTTCGTTAATGCGCCGGCGCGCGCGGCCGCATCGCTCGCGGCGAACGCACGCGCCGCTCAACGGCGGCGCTTGAGGATGTCGCGGGCGAGAACCCAAACCACGATCACGTTGATTATGAGAACCGCGCTGGCGAGCCAGCCCGGGTGCCGGACCATCGCGAAAATGTCGAACGGCAGGTACAGCGCGGCGCCGACGCAGCCCAGCCACGAGGCCCAGGCCTTGGCCTTCCACAGGCCCCAGGCTTCGAGCAGGTGCAAGGCGGCGTAGGCGAACACGATGCCGGCGGCCAGGTGCACCGAGCCGGGGCTGATGCTGTGCGCGAGCCAGGCCATCGAGCCGTGCTCGGGGTCGAGGTGGAAGCGGCGGATCAGCAGTTCGATCCAGCGCTGCAGCGGCGCCGGGCCGAGCAGCTCCAGGCCGCTGGCCGCCGACAGCGCGAGCAGGCCCTTGACCGCCTCGACCATGGCGATGGCGTGCAGGCCCGGATGGGCCTTGGGGTCGGCGTTGTAGTGCGGATCGGCCGGATTCATCGCGCAGCGGCGCCGGGCGCGGACGGTGCGCCGCGCGGGCGGGACGGTGCGGCAGCGGGCAGGCGGAGCGGGGGAAGCGGACGCATGCGGCTTGGATCCTCATCGGGCGCCGGGGAGTCCGGCCGTGCCTTGCGGGAGCGGCGGGCCTGTGCCGGGCGCGATGCGCCGCCGCGAGCCTGGCCCATGATCCCGCACCGCGGCGCAAGCGCGGCGGCGGAACCGCAAGACTTGGGGCGGCGACGGCGCGGTTCAAGCCGGTGCGGCGCCCGCGCGGCCGAATCGGGCGGAGCAGGGCGGTCGGGCGCTCGCCGGCGCGGGCGCAGCGAGCGCCTGGCCTGCGGGTGTCGCCTCAACCGGCCGCGCACCGGGCCGGCGCGCGTTGCCGGCGCCACAAACAAACAGGGCGCCTCGCGGCGCCCTGTTCGGCTCAGGCAGCGCGCGAGGCGCGCTTGCGGTCGCTTTCGGTGAGGAACTTCTTGCGCAGGCGAATTTCCTTCGGCGTGACTTCGACCAGCTCGTCGTCTTCGATGAAGTCCAGCGCCTGCTCCAGCGTGTACTTGATCGCCGGGCTCAGCTGGATCGCATCGTCCTTGCCCGAAGCGCGCATGTTGGTCAGCGGCTTGGTCTTGATCGCGTTGACGGTGAGGTCGTTGTCCTTCGAGTGGATGCCGACCAGCTGGCCCTCATACACGTTGTCGCCTTCGGCGGCGAACAGCCTGCCGCGCTCCTGCAGCGGGCCGAGCGAATAGGCCGGAGTGGTGCCCGGCGCATTGGCGATCATCACGCCGTTGATGCGCTTGGCGATCGCGCCCTGTTCCTTCGGGCCGTAGTGGTCGAACACATGGAACAGCAGGCCCGAGCCCTGGGTCAGGGTGCGGAACTCGTTCTGGAAGCCGATCAGGCCGCGCGCCGGGATCATGTAGTCCAGGCGCACGCGGCCCTTGCCGTCGGGCTCCATGTTCTTGAGCTGGGCCTTGCGGATGCCGAGCTTCTCCATGACGCCGCCCTGGTGCTGCTCTTCGATGTCGACCACCAACTGCTCGATCGGCTCCATCAGCTGGCCGTCGATCTCCTTGATGATCACTTCCGGGCGCGACACGGCCAGCTCGAAACCTTCGCGGCGCATGTTCTCGATCAGCACCGACAGGTGCAGTTCGCCGCGGCCGGAGACCAGGAACTTGTCCGGATCGGAGCCTTCCTCGACCTTCAGCGCCACGTTGTGCAGGGTCTCGCGCACCAGGCGCTCGCGCAGCTGGCGGCTGGTGAGGAACTTGCCGCCGCTGAGATCCTTGTTGCCGGCGAACGGCGAGTTGTTCACCTGGAAGGTCATGCTGATGGTCGGCTCGTCGACGGTCAGCGCGGGCAGCGCTTCCGGGGTGTCGAGCGCGCACACGGTGTCGGAGATCGACAGGTCGGCGACGCCGGAGATGGCGACGATGTCGCCGGCCTCGGCTTCCTCGGTCTCCAGGCGCTCCAGGCCCATGAAGCCGAGCACCTGCAGGACCTTGCCCTGGCGCTTCTTGCCGTGACGGTCGACCACGCTGACCGGCATGTTGCGGCGGACCTTGCCGCGCTGGATGCGGCCGATGCCGATCAGGCCGACGAAGTTGCTGTAGTCCAACTGGCTGATGCGCATCTGGAACGGGCCGTCGAGATCGACTTCCGGCGGCGGGACGTGCTTCATGATCGCTTCGTACAGCGGGGTCATGTCGCCCGAGCGCGCGGCGTCGTCGAGGCTGGCGTAGCCGTGCAGCGCCGAGGCGTAGACGATCGGGAAGTCGAGCTGCTCGTTGGTGGCGCCGAGCTTGTCGAACAGGTCGAACACTTGGTCGATGACCCAGTCCGGACGCGCGCCCGGACGGTCGATCTTGTTGACCACGACGATCGGCTTGAAGCCCATCGCGAAGGCCTTCTGGGTGACGAAGCGGGTCTGCGGCATCGGGCCGTCCATCGCGTCGACCAGGATCAGCACCGAGTCGACCATCGACAGCACGCGCTCGACCTCGCCGCCGAAGTCGGCGTGGCCCGGGGTGTCGACGATGTTGATGCGGTTGCCCTGCCAGGTGATGGCGGTGTTCTTGGCCAGGATGGTGATGCCGCGTTCCTTTTCCTGGTCGTTGCTGTCCATCGCGCGCTCGGCCAGCACCGTGCGCTCGGACAGGGTGCCCGACTGCTTCAACAGACAGTCGACGAGGGTGGTCTTGCCATGGTCGACGTGGGCGACGATGGCGATATTGCGCAGGCGTTCGATGGACATGCGGGAGGACGCCGGAAGGCGCCTAGACGTTGGAAGGAAGCCGGCCATTATACGGGGCAAATGCGGCAAGCGCCTGTGCGGGCGGGGATTTTTGTTCAGGGGCTCAGGGAGCTGAACGGGCCGGCGCCGTTTCGGTCTCGCCCGGTAGGAGCGGCGCGAGCCGCGACCCGGCGCCGCCGGACCGAAACCCGCGAAAAACGCCTTGTTTCCAGAAATCCTTCGCCGGGATCGGATCTCCTCGGGCGATGCGAAAGGCGGGCCCGGACGGGAGCCGGGGTCTCGGGCCGTCCGTTGCGGTCGCATGGGCCGGGCTTCGGGTGGTCGCGGCTCGCGCCGCTCCTTCAGGGGCTTCGGGCGGGCGGCGCGACGGCTGGCGCTTCGATACCCTTGTGGATCGCCTCCATCGTCGCCATCTCGGCCGGCGACGAGTCATCCCATCCCATCGCACCACCTGGAGCACGTTGCATGAGCCTGATCGCCACCTTCGACACCTCGCGCGGCCCGATCCGCGTCGAACTCAACGCCGAGAAGGCGCCGCTGACCGTCGCCAACTTCGTCAACCTGGCCCAGCGCGGCTTCTACGACGGCCTGAACTTCCACCGGGTGATCCCCAACTTCATGATCCAGGGCGGCTGCCCCCAGGGCACCGGCACCGGCGGCCCGGGCTACCGCTTCGAGGACGAGACCCGCAACGGCCTGGGCCACGAGCGCGGCGTGCTGTCGATGGCCAACGCCGGCCCGGGCACCAACGGCAGCCAGTTCTTCATCACCCACATCGTCTGCGACTGGCTCGACGGCAAGCACACCGTGTTCGGCAAGGTGCTGGAAGGCCAGCAGATCGTCGACACCGTGCAGCAGGGCGACAAGATCAACTCGGTGAAGATCGAGGGCGACACCGCCGCGGTGCTGGCCGCCAAGGCCGAGCGCGTGGCCGAGTGGAACAAGGTGCTCGACGCCGCCGCGCGTCCGTAAGCGCGGCGGCCGCCCGGCGCGGCCCTCGCCTGATGCGACACCCGACAGGGGCGGCCGTTCGGCCGCCCCTGTTTTTTTGCGGCGCTTTTTTGTGCCGGCGGCAGCGTGACGGCCGCCGCGACGGCGCGGCGGGTCCGGCTCGCTGACCGCGCCGCCGCGCGCC
>NZ_LXSD01000311.1:0-10259 GCF_017168095.1 Lysobacter enzymogenes
GCTGCCGCCCGAACTGCCGCCGCTCGAGCCGCCGCTGCTGCCGCCCGAACTGCCGCCGCTCGAGCCGCCGCTGCTGCCGCCCGAACTGCCGCCGCTCGATCCGCCACTGCTGCCGCCCGAGCTGCCGCCGTTCGATCCGCCACTGTTGCCTCCCGAACCGCCCTGCCCGCTGTTGACCGTCGCCGGATCCGTCGCCAGCTTGCCCGGCACCAGGGTCGGCTCGAACCACTTGCTCAGCAGATCGTCCTTGAAGAAATCCAGCGCCCACTTCTCCTGGTCGCGGCGGTCCTCGGCGTCGGTGAAGGCTTCGACCTGGATGTCGATCACGCCGTTTTGCACCAGCGATTCGAACGCCGCGTCGATGCCGGCCTTGAACCAGGCGTACTGGCCTTCCAGGCTGGCGCTGAAGTGGTTGTAGATGCGTTCGAAATCGGCGGTGATGGTGACCCGCAGCGCCGGGCGCATCGCCAGGTACTTGAAGTCGTAGATCACCCCGATCGGGGTCATGCCGTCGCTGAGCGCCTGCTCCAGGATGGTCGCGCCCTCCGCCGACAAGGTCAGGCTGAAAGCGGCGCGGTTGGCCGCGTCCATCGACGGCACCGTGGCGCCGAGGATGTGCTCGACCGCGTTGAACGTGCCCGGCGCGGCCGGCTGCGCGGACGTGCCGCCACCGCCCTGGGCGTTGAGCGCGATGCATTGCACCGTGCCTTCCTCGAACGTCGCGCAGGTCAATCGCGCCGGCGGCACCACGCCGGGCTCGGCGTTGAGGCGACCGAGGATCTTCGACTCCATCGACGAGGGCAGTTGCAAGGTGGTGACGAAGGTGACGAAGCCGCCGCCCTTGACCGCGGCCGAAGCGTCGGCGACGCGGTACTTGAGGAAGCTGAATTCCTTGCGGCCGTCGGCCTGGCGCTTGGCCAGATCGACCGGGCCGGGCAAATACCAGAACTGGCTCTTGTCGGCGTGGTCGCGGAACACGGTGACGCCGTCGACGGTGATGGGTTTTTCCAGGCTGAGCATGACGAACTCCGATGGCTCTGCGGTGGGCGCGCGGGGCGCGGCCGTTCCTTGTTCTTGGTTCTTGCGGCGGACGGCTGCGCCTTCCCCCTTTCCGTCATCCCCGCGCGGGCGGGGATGACGCTGCCGTGAGCGGCGCGGCGACCGGCCGCTGCGTTGCTACGTCTGCGCCTCGATCAAGGCATCTTCAACACCAGATCGGTCGTGTCGTTCGGCGCCCAGTTCACGCTCTTGTTGGTGCCGTTCTCGAGCAGATAGCTGGCCTTGTACTCGTAGCGCATGCGCGCCGGGTCGAGGTAGTCGTATTCGAACTCGCCGCTGGCCTGGGCGTTGTCGAAGTCGAAGTCCTCGGCGAACGACAGCCCGCCGGCGAAATCCTCGAAGCGCAGCGAGACCTTGACCCGGCGCATCTTGCGCTTGGCGAAATCCACAGGCGGCTTGACGGTGACGATGCGCCTTCCCTTCATGCCGGCCTTGAGCATGATCCGGTTGCCGTTGGTGACCGACTCGGGAATCTCCTCCACGTCGCGCCCGTCCTTGTAGAGGATGCTGACGCTGTAATAGACGCCCTTGACCTCCGGATTGCGCAGGTCCACCGCGAACACCTGCGAGGCCGCGCCTTCCTGGAACGACATCTGCATCTCTTCCTGGACGTTGTTGGCCTTGTCCGAGTAGCGCAGATCGACGAACACTTCCTGCACGTCGTTCCAGTTGAAGTTCGGAACCACCTGCACCACGCGCCGGGTCGGGAACGGGTTGCGCACGCTGACCTGCGGCTCGTCCAGCGGCGCCCAGTCGCGCACGGTGTCGCCGCCGCTCAGGCCGTGATAGACGATGCGCACCTCATAGCCGGTCTTGGCCGGATCCATCACGAACATCTTCCAGGCGCCGGACGGCGAATCCTTGGTCAGGCGCACCAGATCGTTCTGATTGATCTTGTTGGCCGGGTCGCGATAGCGCAGGAACACGTCGACCGAGCTGTAGCGCTCCCACGGGAAGTTCTCGGCCAGCACCGGCACGGTATTGATCGCGTACAGGTCGCGCGGAATGATCTCGATGTTCTCCACATCGAAGCTCTGCGGCTTGGACTTGAGCCTGGTCGGCCGCTCGGCCGCGTCCACGCCCTTGAAGCTGACCTCGTACTCGACCTGCACGTCGCGCTTCATCTGGCCCTTGTCGAGCTGGCTCAGCCATTCGAAGCTGGCATCGCCCTGGCTGGCGCCGAGCAGCGCGTTCTGCGCCTTGTCGCCGTAACGCACCCGCACGTTGATGCTGCCGATGTCGTCGGCGGCCAGGTCGGCGCGCGAGATCACCTTGACCCGGCGCTTCTTGAAGAAATCGTTGTCCAGGCTGATCTGCTTGACCAGCCGGTCGCGCGGCACGCCGCCCTCGCGGATGGTCTTGAACAGCGCCGCCAGATGGCCCTGCGGATAGATCGAACGCTTGACCGCGACGCGCTCGGAGAAGTTGACGTTGAGCTTCTTCTTGTCGACGCGCTTGTAGTCCATGCGCTTGTAGCTGAAGCTCGGCAGCAGCGCGCCTATCGGCCCGCCGGCGGCCATCGCCGCCGAACGCGAGGCGAACTTGCCCAGCGCGTCCAGGCCGGCTTCGAAATCGGACTTCTTCTCCGGCGTCCACGGCGGCAGGCTGGGCTGGAAGAACGCATCGGTGACCATGTTGCGCACCTGCGCCAGGGCGGCGTCGCGGCGGTCGATGATGCCCTTGGTGTCCTCGCTCTCGGCGACGAAGGTGTCCGACTCCAGCACGATCGCCCGGCTCTCCACCAGCTCGTCCACCGCCTTGCCGATCTCGGTGGAGAAGAAGATGTTGCCGCCGGAGAAGCTCTCGTCCATGTGCTTTTGCACCCGGTCCCAATCGATCTTCAGATTGATGTTGTAGGCCGGGCGCAGGCCGAGGAAGTCCAGCGAATAGATCACCGCCACCGGCAGGATCTCGCCGCCCAGGCACTGCTCCATCACGGTGTAGCCGTCCTGGTCCAGTCGCACCGAGAACGCGGCCTGGTTGGCGCCGTACAGCGCCGGCTTGGCCGACTGGTCGATCTTGAGCACGAACTGCGGCCCCGCGCCCGGCGTCGGTGCGGTGTCGCCGGTGGCCTTGCCGAGCATCATCAGCTTGACCGCGCCGTCTTCCAGCGGCACCGGCGCGATCCGCGGCTTGTTGCGCAGGTTTTCGCTGTTGGCGATCTCGCGCGCCAGGTCGTCGATCTGCTTCTGGCTGGCGCCGAGGTTGCAGTCGAAATTGAGAAAGCCGCCGGTGCCGGCGTCGCCGCGGAAGCCGATCAGCAGGAACTGCGGAACGTCCAGGCCCAACGCGTTGTCGCGCACCGTGGTCAGGTGCGGGTTGAGCGGCATGTAGTACCACTGCTCGGGATCGGCGTGGTCGGGGAAGACCGAGATGCCGTTGATCTCGCGGCTGCGGCTGTCGAGGAGAAGCATGATCGGACTCCTTCCGGATCAAGCGAAAAGAAGAGCAGGCGAAAAGAAAAGCCGGCGCGCGGCGGCGTGGCCGCGCGCGCCGGGGTCGCGGCGGGCTCAGGCGGCCGGCAGTTCCAGGAACAAGGTCATGTCGTCCTTGGTCTGCGGGCCGACCACCTTGCGGCTGCCGTCAGTGAGGAAGTAGGTGACGGTCGCCTTGTACTCCGGCGCTTCGCCGTCGGTCAGCGGCAGCTTCCAGCTCTTCTCCTCGTCGCCGGGCTTGAAGCGCAGGTCGATGCGCTTGGTCCCGTGCGCCAGCGACACGCTGACCAATTTCAGCTCGTCCCAGTTCAACAAGTCCGGAACCACCGAGACCTCGAGCTGGTCGAGCTTCTTGCCGACCAGGATGGTCGAGCGCGTGGCGACCTTCTCGGCTTCTTCCTTGCTGGTGCCATCGGCGAACAGCGTGGTGACCGAGTACTTCACCTCGCCCAGGGTCTCGTCCACCACCGGGAAGGTCCAGTCGAACGAGGTCATCTCGCTGGACAGGGTGACGACGGTCTTCTGGTTGTACTTGTTGGCCGTATCGCTGTAGCTGGCATCGACGGTGATCGAGGCGATCTCCTCCGACAGGTTGCCGGCGGCGCGGAAGCTGACGGTCTTGGTCGAGGAGAACGGATCGTCGACGTACAGCTCCTTGGCCTGCTGCTTGTCGGTCTTCTTGATCTGGCGGCCGTCGGCGAGCGTGTACAGGAACTCCAGGTCGATGTCTTCGGTGCGCGGCTTGCCGATGATCTTGCGCAGCTGGAAGGTCGGCGTGTCCTTGGTCATGTTGAACTTGGCTTCGACCGGCTGCTTGCCGTGCTTGTAGCGCACTGTGATCTGGGTGCGCGGCACCTGGGCGAAGTCGAGATCGCCCGGGCCGATGTCCAGCGCCAGCACGCCGAGGTCGTCGACGTTGATGGTCAGGTTGGTGTCGTCGGTCTTGATCTCCTCCGACACCTGCTTGAACGTCGCGCCCTTGTAGTTGACCGTCACCTGGTAAGTGAAGTCGCGCTTGCCCTCGTG
This sequence comes from Lysobacter enzymogenes, assembly GCF_017168095.1. Lineage (GTDB taxonomy): Bacteria > Pseudomonadota > Gammaproteobacteria > Xanthomonadales > Xanthomonadaceae > Lysobacter > Lysobacter enzymogenes_D. The sequence continues at coordinate 4,521 of NZ_LXSD01000311.1, forward strand.
CACGAACGCCTCGAACTTGGCGACGTCATCAGGTTTAGTGAACACGAATTCCTGGACCTTCTTGTTCGGCCCGTACGGATAGCGGATCTTGACCTCGACGCTGTGGATCGGCAGGTTGGCGAAGTCGGCGTTGACCCGCATCACCACCTGCACGGTCTTGAGGAACTCGTCCAGGTTTATCTTGGAGTAGTAGTCCTCCCACTTCAGCGGCTTGTTCTTGTCGTCCTTGAGCGAGGTGATCGTCGGCAGCATGCCCTGCGGGTTGCGGTTGACGATGACCGCCTTGGCCTCGCTCCACTCCACCCGCACGTTGGCGATCTGCGACTTGTTGATGGTGCGACGGATGTCCTCGATGCCCGAGCCTTCGCGCAGCTCCTTGGTGTTGGGATCGACTTCGGCGATCTCCTTGAGCATGTTGCGCTGGACCGCCGCCTCGAGCTGCTTGTTGATGATCGCGCGGATGTCCGACTCGAGCTTGGCGTTGTCCTCGGCGCTGAGGTTGGGCGCCTGCACGAACTCGAAGTGGGTCTTGGTGACGTCGTTCTTGTAGCGGCTGGAGTTGACGACCTCGGTGTAGCTGTCCTCGCTCCAGAAGTTGTCCTCGGTGTTGATGTCCTGGAAGAAGCTGTAGAACTCCGACGCGTTCCAGGTGCCCCAGGCCTTCATCTCCGGCAGGCGCATGTAGCAGTTCATCTTGTAGACCACCTGCACCGCCGAAGCCGAACCGGTGCTCAGGGTCTCCTTGAAGATCGCCGTGCCCAGCTCGGACAGCTCGACCATGAAGGAGGCGATGTTCTTGCCGTAGATCGAGGGCTTGCCGGCGCCGCGGATCTTCTCCACCAGCGCCCCGCCCTCGCTGAGCAGCAGCTCGACGGTGCCGTCGGTCCACACCACCGGCGCGATCGCGACCTTGGGCGCGGTCTTTCCCTTGTACTTGTCGGCCAGCTTCTTCTGCAGTTCGTCGGTGATTTTCTTCTGCACGTCGGCCGGCACCGACAGCTCGGTATCGAAGGCGATGAAGCCGCCGAACTTCTTGCCGCCGTCCTCGCGGATCTGGCCGTATTCGACGAAGCGCATGGCCAGGCCGCCGCTGGCCATCTTCGCGAAGGTCGGCGCGTTGGGCATGATGTAGTAGGTGAAATCGTTGGCGTCGTCGCCGTACACCACGTGGTCGAACAAAGTGTCGACGTTGTCGATCTTAAGCATGGACTTGCTCCTTATCCAAAGGTCCTGAAGCGTTGCGTTCCCCGGCGCGCCTTCCGTTGCGCCGCGTCGGTGTCGTGTCGGTCCTGGTCCGCTTGCGCCGCCACGACACGGGCGAAGCGCGATTCGCGTTTGCCGCGCGATGCGATGGCGGCTCGATTCTTCCAACGCCGATCACAGTTTTCGCCGGACACACAAAAACACAGGTTTTCTCGAAGTCTTTTGCGGTTTTCCCGGGCGCGAATCCTCCCGCCGGCGCGCCTTGGCGAGGGCGCGCCGCTTGTTCGGGTCGAACGGATCCGGCGCGCGCCGAATGCCGCCGGCCGCGTGCGGGGTCGTTCGTTGATGTCGCGGCCGATGCCGCCGGCGCACGTTCGCGCCGCTGGGATCGGCAACCCGGCTGCGCCGGCGTTCGCTCAGCCGGCCCGCAGCCGCGCCGCGGTCCAATGCCTGCCTGCGCCGCGCCGCGCGGCGGATCGCTTCATGGCTTGGGCAACCCCCAATCCGCGGCGTCGCCCGAATACGACCGCGCGCGCGGCTCGCCGCCGCCGCTGTCGGTTTCGAACTGTTCGCCGTAATACAGCTCCGCGCGCAGGCTCGCTTCGCCCTGCGCGTCGCGCAGCGCCGTCTCCACGCTCAGCGACCGCTCGTTCTGCGCGCTGCTCGCGCGCCGCACCGCCGGCGCGTCGAGGGTTTCGTATCTCAGCTCCAGCCAGCCGCGTTCGCCGCCGAGCGCCTTGCGCACCTTGGCCGCCTGCTCGGCGCTGAGCATCAGATTGAACGCGGCGTGATACGGCGGCGCGCCCGACGACTGGGTCTTGGCCAGTTCCTCGAAACCGCCGGCGCCGTCGCCGAGCATCAGCCGCACCGTGCCCACCTGCACCGGTTCGGGCGACAGGCTCAGCTGCGCCGGCGGCAGCTGCGCGCGCGCGGCCAGTTCGGCGCGCACCGCGTCCAGCGTTGTCGCCGGCACGCCCCAGCTCGCGGTCAGCGCGAGCATCGTCGCCGGGCCGGCGGCGATCAGGCTGAACTGCGCGCGGCCGTCGCCGCCGCGCGCCAACCCCGGCGCGCGCGGGCGATAGCGCCAGGCGCCGTCGGCATCGCGCGCGACCAGCACGCCCTGCACGTCCTCAAAACCGTCGTCGCCGACGGCGCGATCGTCCTTGTCCGCGTTCATGTCTTCGTTCTCCCCAGTGGCAAACGTTCAAACTCAGTTCGTCGCAGCCGCCAGCGCGGCCTCGCTGCTGCGCAGCCGCAGCGGCGCGTCGGGCTGCAGCACCGGCGACCACGGCGCCTGCGCATGCCAGCGCCAGCGGTAACCGCTGCGGAACGGCGACAGCGCCAGCCAGCCGAACGTCTGCTGCGTGCGCGTACGCAGGAAGCTCAGACGCTTGCGCCGCGATGGATCGTCGATGCCGTCTTCCGGCGCGATCTCGATCGCGCACTGGCGCGCGTCGTCGTCGAAGTCGCAGCTCAGCGCCAGCTCGCGCGAGCCGCTGCCGTCGAAGCTGAAAGCGTCCAGGCGCAGGCTGTCGGCGGCCAGCGGCGCCATCGCCCGCTGCGCGCCGTCGCGACGGGCGCGCGCGACCGCGCGGATCGCCGCGTCGTCGACGTCGAACGGCACCGCGAAGGCCAGTTCCGGCCGCGCCGCGTCGAGCGTTGCGCGCGCGCTCCAGGGCTTGCCCTTGCGCGTGCCGAAGCACTCGACTTCGATGTCGGCCTCGCCCAGGAACGCCGGTTCTGCCTCCACCGGCAGCCAGCGCAGGCCGAAATCCTCGATGCCGACCAACAGGTGTTCGCGCTCGCCGCTGCGCAGCGGGCCCTTCAAGGTTTCGGCGCGGCCATCGCTGAGCAGCACCGCGTTGGCCTGCCATTGGTAAGCCAGCGGCTCGCTCGGCGACAGGCGCAGGTCCAGCGACACCGGCTTGTCCGACGCCGCCAGCGGCGCGGTCGCCTTGAGCGTGAACATGCGCGCCGGCGGCTTGGCCGGCACCTGCACCTCCACTTGCGCCGACGCCAGCCCGACCCGGCGCGGCGGCAGATTGGCGCGCACGCTGAGGCTGCGCCAGCCGCTGGCCAGCGCGCGCACGTCGAAGCGACGCACCACGCGGTCGTGCAGTTCGCCGGCCGGGAGCGTGCGCAGCGGGCCGAGCGGATCGGCCTCCAGCGTCAACAGCCGCGGCGCCAGCAAGGCGTCGGCCAGATTCCATTGCACCCGGCCCGCGGCCATCGCCGCCGGATCGAACGCCAGGCGCACGCCGACCGGCGCATCGGCCGGCGACGGCCGCGGCGCGGCGAAGCGCGCGGCGATGCGGTCGAGCACGGCGTCGGCGAGGGTTTCCTTGGCGATCTCGCCCGAATTCTCGGACAGGCCCAGGCCGAGCAGATGCGGCGCATCGATCAAACGCTGGCGCAGCAGCACCGCATCGATCTGGTCGCCGCCGCCGGCCAGCGCGCGCACCGCGGCGAGCAACTGGGCCGGATCGAAGCTCAGGCTCAGCGGCACGCGCTCGGCCACGCCGCGCACGCGCAGCCACGCGCTCGCGCCGACCGCGAGCAGGCCGCGCTGCAACGCGGCGACGAACAGATCGGTGCCGGCGCTGTCCAGGCGCACGGCGAGGTTCAACGCGCCCAGGCTGGCCGCGTCCAGCGCCAGCAGGTCGCCCAGCGCCGGCGGCAGGTCCAGCGCCTGCACCGCGTTGAGCCGCAGCCAGCCGCCGTCGACCGGCATCGGCGCCAGCTGCGCGCGCGCGCCCAGGTCGAACGCGGCCTGGCGCGCCGCGTCCAGGCCGAAATCGGCGGCGAAGACCAGCGACAGGATCGAATAGCGCGCCAGCGCGTCGCCGCGGTCCTGCTGGACGATGTCCAGGCGCAGCGGCGCTTCGCCGTCGCCGCGCTGGGCCGCCAGCGCCTGCGGCGGCAGCAGGAAGCGGCCGGGCTGGTCGTAGGCGGCATAGGCGCGGCGTTGCGCGATGGCCAAGGGCGAACGCCAATCGGGGCGGGCGGCGAAGGACATGTCAGAGCGCCGTCACGAACAGCACGCCGGTGTCGTCGACAAGCCACGGCGTGGTCGGCGTCTTGTGTCCGGACTTGTACACCACCGTCTTGCGGTATTCGTAGCGCCCTTCGCTGTCCTTGCGCAGCAGGATGTCCATCAGCGGCACCGGCACCTCGATGTCGACGCTGAGCGTGCCCGCGTTCAACACCACCCGGCGGTTGCCGCGGAACTCGATCACGATGCTGAGGATCTCGCCGCCTTCGCCGCCGCTGTTGGCCAGCACGTCCGGCGCGGTCATCACCGTCACCGCGCGCACGGTTTCCTGATCGATGCTGTCGTCCAGGGTGTACTTGAGGATGGCCTCGCCGTCGGGCACCGCGCGCACCGAGGCGGTGTTGAAGATCGCGTCCGCCGGCAGCGGACCGGCCGGCGGCGTCGCCGGCTGGACCACGAAGTCCACGCTCTGCTCCGGCCCGATCTCCACCGGCTGGCTCAGGTCCAGGCCTTCGATGCGGCCTTCCACCAGGCCCTCGCCGCGGGTGATCCACACCGGCAACCGGGTGATGCGCAGCGCGCTCTCGATCGCGTTGAGCAGCTTCACCGTCACCGCGCCGGTGGCCGGGTCGGGCGTTTCGATCGAACGGAACAGCTCGCCTTCCATGTCGGCGAAGTTGAGCTTGACCGGCACGGTGACGTTCTCGTCGACGCCGGTGGCCACCACCACGCTGCCCTGCAGCAGGTTGGACGCGCCGCCGGCGGCCATGAGCACGCCGAACACGTCCTGGAAATCCTTGAACTCGAAGCGCTCGTTGACGGTGAAGCCGTTGTCCCAGTCGATCGTCGCCGGCACGGTTTCCGAGCGCACCGCGCCGTTGCGCAGCAGCGCCATCTGCAGGCTGGAGGCGGCGCGCAGCAGGCGCAGTTCGAACTCGCGCGTGGGATTGTCGGCGCTGGCCGGCACCTTGTCGGCAAGCGCGCGGCGCGCGGCCAGCAGGCGCTCGCCGTCGGTGACCGGGCGCACTTCGCAGGTCAGGTCGACCATCACCTGATCGGCATTGGCGCCCTGGTCGACCTGGAACACCAGCGCCGGCGCGTGCGGCGCGTCGCTGCGCCGGGCCAGCTTGAACGCGTCGGGCAGGTAATAGATCCGCGCGGGATCGTTCAGATCCTGGAAGTAGGCGTGGGCGCGACCGGTGTCGGCGGGATAGCGCAGCGAATGCACGGTCCAGCGCGGCGCGCGCTGGCCGCCGGAGCTGCCGGCCGGATAGATGTACGGATGCAGTTGCGGCTCGAACTGCAGGGCGATGCTGCAGTCCTGCAACTGCCTGGATACGTCGTAGCGCGGCTCCGGCGCGGGCTGCGGCTGCGGCTCGGGCTGCGGTTCGGGCAATGGGCGCGGGATCGGGAACGGCCGCGGCTTGGGATCGAACGACCGGCGCCGCCACACTTCGTCGCCTTCGATGATCGACGCGCCGCCGCCCGGGCGCAGCATCGCCGCGGCGATGCCCGGCGGCGGCGCGATCTTGGCCGCGGCGGCC
>NZ_LXSD01000312.1:0-8200 GCF_017168095.1 Lysobacter enzymogenes
TTCGGCCTTCGCTGCGGCGGGCTTGGCGGCCTTCGCGGACTGGGCCGCTGCGGGCGCGGCGGCCTGCGTCGTCGATGCGGGCTTGGCCGCGACGACCGGCCGGGCGGCCGCGGGCTTCGTGACCTTCGCGGGCTTCGCCGCCTTGTCCGGGGCCGGCTTGCCCGTCGCGATCGCGGGCTGCTTCGCCGCTGCCGTCGCCGGCGCCGCCTGGACGAGCGTCTTCGCCACCGCCGGCTTGGCGGCCGGCTTCTTCGCCACGGCCTTCTTCGCTGCGGGCTTCTTGGCGACGATCTGCCTGGCGACTGCCTGCTTGGAGGCCGCCTGCTTCGTCGCCGCTTTCTTCAGGACCGGCTTCTTCGTCGCCGCTTTCTTCGCGACCGGCTTCTTCGCGGCCGCGGCCTTGGCGGCGGGCTTCTTGGCTACGACCTGCCTGGTCGCCGCCTTGTTTGCCGATTTCTTCGCCAGCGGCTTCTTGGCCGCGGGCTTGGCCGCCTGCTTGACGACCTTCTTGGCCGCGGCCTGCTTGCTGACGACCTTCTTGTTCGCGGCGCGCTTGGCGACGGAGACTTTCTTCGCGGTCTTCTTCGCCGCGAGCTTCTTGGCCGGCTTCGCCGCGGCGGTCTTCTTCGCCGCCGTCTTCTTCGCCGCCGGCTTGGCCGCGGCCGGCTTCGCTTTCTTGAGCGCGCTCTTGGCGGCCTTCGCGGGCTTCTTCAGCGCCGCCTTCTTGGCCGCGACCTGCTTGCCCGCGGCGCGCTTGCGCGCCGGCTGAGCGGATTTTTTCGCGGCTGGCTTCTTTACCGATTTCTTGCTTGCGGACTTGCCCGCCTTCTTGCTCGCCATGCTTGACTCCTCGTCGAGTGTTTGCGAATGCGCGAATGATAGCGGCTGCCCCCGTGACTGCATCAGCCTGTGCTGCTGGCAACACGCGTTCGTGTTAGCACGCGCCACCTTCATGGCGAGTGAGCGCAAGTGAGCGACGGCCGCGTTGCGTCACGCGACTGATCCTGTCCGGCTGGTGTTGACGCCTCGCGTCACTTTTCGGTCATGCAAGCTAGGGAAAACCCTGGCATGGAACCTGCGTAGAACTGTGCGTAAGTCCACAGTTACGACGAAGGGGAAATCCAATGGCTCGCCACATCGACCGCTACAGCGACGACGCCCACAGCAACGCCGTCATCGCCCGCCTGTTCGACCTCGCCCGCGACGGCATCGGCGACGACGCCGAACTGCGCGAGCTCGACGCGCAGATCCAGGCCGGCCTGGCCGCGGCCTACGGCGAAGGCGAGTTGGAACTGGAGCGCTCGATCGCGGCCTGAGTCGCCGCTCGCCGCAACGCAACAAACGACTCGGGCCCGAAGTCCGTCCCGCTGCGCGGGAGGCCTTCGGGCCCGGTGTTTTTTGCGGCGCGCAGGCGGCTTTTGTGGGAGGGGCTTCAGCCCCGATGCTTTTGTGCCGGATCGCGATGCCCTGAGCCGAAAACATCGGGGCTGAAGCCTCTCCTACAAAAACAGTGCCCGCCGCCGGCCTCAGCCGAAGAACCCCGGCCCGCGCGGGCTGGCCAGGCGCTCCAGGAACAGCAGGCCCACCCGCGGCTCCATCAGCAGCATGAACAGCAGGCCGTAGATCGCCCCGGACAGATGCGCGCTGTGGTTGATGTTGTCGCCGCCGCGCTTGTCCATCCAGTACGAATAGCCGACGTAGGCGATGGCGTAGACCACCGCCGGCACCGGCACCACGAACACGATGATCCAGTTCCACGGGTCCACCAGCACGAACGCGAACAGCACCGCCGAGACCGCGCCGGACGCGCCCAGGCTGACGTAGCCGCTGTCGTTGCGGTGGCGCAGGTAGCTGGGCAGGATCGCGACCACGATCGCCGACAGGTAGAACAGCAGGAACATCCCCGGCCCCACCAGCTGCGAGAACACGTTCTCCACCGCGCGGCCGAAGAAGTACAGGGTGATCATGTTGAACAGCAGGTGCATCCAGTCGGCATGCACGAAGCCGTGGGTCAGCAGCCGGTCGTACTGGCGAAAGCGCTGCACGCCCGGCGGCCACAGCACCAGCCGCTCGTACAGGCGGCGCTTCTCGAAGGCCTGCCACGACACCAGCACGGTCACGGCGATCAGGACGAAAGTGATCATGGTCGGGTCGGGCTCGCGGCTGTAAGAGGCTCGGGAAAAACGCAGCGGTCGCGGCTCAGGCCGCGCGGTAATGGTCCTGCATCTGATAACGCCGCGCGTACAGGGCGAACGCCGCCGCCGCCACGAACGCGAAGCCGGCGAAGAAGAACATCAGGAACGCGTTCTCGCTCAGGCCGGTGGCGGCGATGTGCGAGGTCACCGCCTCGTTGCGCACCGCGGCGTTGGTCAGCATCACCCACAGGTTGCCGAAGGTGCTGGTCAGGTACCACAGGGCCATGATCACGCCCTTCATCGACGGCGGCGCCTGACTGTAGGCGAACTCCAGCGCGGTCGCCGACACCAGCACCTCGCCGAAGGTCAGCAGGATGTAGGGAACGATCTGCCATGCCAGCGACATGGGGTGGCCGGCGTCCATATACAACTGCAGCACCGCCGCGACGATCCACGACAGGCCCGAGACCGCGATGCCGAAGCCCATCCGCCGCAGCGGCGTGGGGTTGATCCCGATCCGGCGCAGCGCCGGGTACAGCGCCAGGTTGTTGAACGGGATCAGCAGCATCACCAGCAGCGGGTTGATCGCCTGCATCTGCGAGGCGGCGGCCTTGGCCCCGCCCTCCCCGGAGATCAGCCAGCTCGGCCACCACCACAGCTCGGTCGGCACCACCATTCGCTGGCCCTGCAGCACCCAGGTCGAGGCCTTCTGGTCGAACAGCGACCAGAACGGGGTGACGAAGGCGAACACGATCAGGATCCGCAGCACCGCGCGCACGCCGTCCACGGCCGCGTCCGGGTGGATGCCGCGCGCGCGTTCGAGCTGCAGCGAGATGCCGTAGCCGCCGAAGCCGATCAGCAGGCCCAGCGCCAGGCACGCGCTCTTGACGAAGCCCAGGCTCGGGATCAGCGCCAGCGCGCCGGCGGCCAGGGCCACGCCGACCGCGGCCACCGCCACGCCCGGGTTGCCCTGGCCCGCGGCCTTGGCGCGCAGCGCGGTGCGGGCGACGTTGAAGAACGAATCCGGATCCGGCACGTTGCGGCTCGGCGGCACCAACACATAGCGCTTGCGCCCGAGCCAGAAGATGAAGGTGGCCAGAAACATCAGCGCGCCGGGGATGCCGAACGCCACCGAGGGACCGTATTCGCGCAGGAAGATCGGCATCAGCAGGGAGGCGAACAGCGAGCCGAAGTTGATCGTCCAATAGAACGCGTCGAACACCAGCTTGGCCTTGTGCTTGTTGCTCTGGTCGAACTGGTCGCCGCAGAACGACACCACCAGCGGCTTGATGCCGCCGGCGCCGAACGCGATCAGGAACAGGCCGGTGTAGAAGCCGGTCTGGTTGTGCTCGAACAGCGCCAGGCAGGCGTGGCCGGCGCAGTAGACCAGCGAGAACCAGATGACGGTGTTGTACTTGCCGAAGTAGCGGTCGGCCAGCCAGCCGCCGAGCAGCGGGAAGAAGTAGGTGCCGATCATGAACGTGTGGAACACGTCCTTGGCCATGCGCTCGCGCTCGGCGAGGTCGCCGGTGGACGCCATCAGCAAGGTGCCGACCAGGAACGCGGTCAGGATGTTGCGCATGCCGTAGAAACTGAAGCGCTCGGCCGCCTCGTTGCCGATGATGAAGGCGATCTGGCGGGGCATCTTGCCCTGCGACTCGGCGGGCGCGGTGGCGGCTTGGGTCATGCGGCGGTCCTGGGTCGTCGGTCGAATCGCGCGTCCTTCGCGGGGCCCGGCGCGTGCGCCGGGCGGTCCAGCCCCACAGACTACCCCATCGCCCGCGCCGCCGGCTTGGCCGGCGCGGTCGCCAACGCAGCCGGGCCGCGCGGCGGCGCAGCGACCGGTCGTTCAGATTTCAGCGGCGCGCAACGACAGGCGCGCAGTCAGCGACCCGCCAAGACAAACGCGTGGGACGGCCGCACCCGAGCGCTCGCGCCTGCGCTCCTGCTCAAGCCGTTTCCTGGCTTGAGCCGTTTCCTGGCTTAAGCCGGTTCCTGGCTTGCGTCGTCCCCGCCCGGGCTCAGGCCCACTCCTCCAGGCCTTCGCGCCGGTACAGCTCGGCGAAACTCGGCCGCGCCTTCATCCGCCGCGCCAGTTCGCCCAGGTGCGGCCACTCGTGCGCCGGGCGCGGCAGCTTGCGGGTCCAGCGCATCAGCATGGTCAGGTAGAAATCGGCCGCGCTCGGGCGCTCGCCGAGCAGGTACGGCCCGCGTGCGCGCGCGATCGACGCGCCCAGGTGCGCATCCAGGCGCTCGCACGCGGCCTCGATCCGCGCCTGCGCGCCGCGCCGCACGGCCTCGTCGTCGGCCTGCAGGTCGCCGGGGTACCACCACAGGCGCAGCGGCGCCTGCAAGGTCGCGACCAGGTTGAACATCCACTGCAGGTACTCGGAGCGCTGCGGATCGTCGAGGGCCGGCGCGAACGCGCCGTCGCCGTGGCGGTCGGCCAGGTAGATCGTCAGCGCCGCGGCCTCATAGCGCGGCTGGCCGTCGACCAGCAAGGTCGGCACCACGCCGTTGGGATTGAGCGCGAGATAGTCCGCGCCCTTGTGCGCGCGCCCGGCCATGTCGACGCTGCGCAACTCGTGCGGCAGGTCGAGTTCGATCAACAGCCAATGGACGACGAAGCTGGCGGTTCCGGGCGAGTAGTACAGCGCGTACATGGACGTTCCTGGCGGCGGACGGACGGGATGCGGAAGTCTAGGCGATGGCGCCGCGCGCGGACGCAGCCGCGCGGCATGACTGCTGTCACTTCCCGTCAGCAGGCCGATCCGCGCACAGGCAGGCGCCGGCGCGATCCCTTACATTTAGCCGGCCCTACGTTCGACCCGACCCAGCCCGACCCCGCGGCCGTCGGCCCGCCGGCGATCGCGCCGCGCCGCCGCCCTGCGCCGCTCTCACTTCGGAAGACGCAATGACCCGCCAGCCCGAGTTCCGCGCCGCCCTGCCCTCCGCCCTCGCCCTCGCGCTGGCTCTCGCCGGCGCGTCCGCCGCGCCGGCGCGCGCCGCCGATGCGCCGATCACCACCGTGTCCGAACGCAGCGGCTTCCTCAAGACCGGCCGCTACGACGAAGTGATCGAGCTGTGCGCGCGCTTCGCCCAGCGCTATCCCGACGCGGTGCGCTGCGAGGACTTCGGCACCACCCCGGAAGGCCGGCCGATGAAGGTGCTGGTGGTCACCCGCAGCGGCGCGTTCACCCCGCAGCAGGCGCAGGCGAAGAACCTGCCGGTGATGCTGATCCAGGGCGGCATCCACGCCGGCGAGATCGACGGCAAGGACGCCGGCTTCCTGGCCCTGCGCCAGGCGCTCGACGGCGAAGCGGCCAAGGGCGCGCTGGCCAGGCAGGTGCTGCTGTTCGTGCCGGTGTTCAACATCGACGGCCACGAGCGCTTCGGCGCCTGGAACCGTCCCAACCAGCGCGGCCCGGAGGAAATGGGCTGGCGCGTCACCGCGCAGAACTACAACCTCAACCGCGACTATCTCAAGGCCGACGCGCCGGAAATGCAGGCGATGCTGAAGCTGGTGCAGCGCTGGGATCCGCTGGCCTACATCGACCTGCACGTCACCGACGGCGCCAAGTTCGAGCACGACGTGTCGATCCAGGTCGAACCGGTGCACGCCGGCGACGAAGCCCTGCGCAAGGCCGGCGCCGCGCTGCGCGACGGCACCATCGCCCGCCTGGCCAAGCAAGGTTCGCTGCCGCTGCCTTACTACCCGTCCTTCGTCGAATCCGACGACCCGAGCTCCGGCTTCGAGGACGGCGTGCCGCCGCCGCGCTTCTCGCACGGCTATTTCTACCTGCGCAACCGCCTGGCGATGCTGGTGGAAACCCATTCGTGGAAGGACTACCCCACGCGCGTGCGGATCACCCGCAACGCCATCGTCGACCTGCTCGAGCTGGTCGCCGCCAACGGCGCGCAGTGGCGCGGCCAGGCGCTGGCCGCCGACCGCCGCGCCGCGCAACTCGGCGGGCAGCCGGTGGCGCTGGACTACAAGGCCAGCGACAAGCGCCGCACCGTCGCCTTCCGCGGCTACGAATACACGCGCACGCCGTCGGAGGTGTCCGGCGCGCTGATGACGCGCTACGACGAGAGCAAGCCGCAGGTGTGGAACGTGCCGCTCAAGTACGACATCCAGCCCGCGCGCCAGGTGCCGGCGCCGCGCGGCGGCTATCTGGTGCCGGCCGCGCAGGCGGCGTGGGTGGCGGCCAAGCTCGATCAGCACGGCGTCGAGTACCGGCGCCTGGACGCGGCGCTCAGCGGCGCCGCGGTCGAAGTTTTCCGCGCCGACAAGGCCGAGTTCTCGCCGCAGTCCAGCGAAGGCCATCAGCGCAACGCGTTGAGCGGGCAGTGGAAGAACGAAACCCAGGATCTGCTCGCCGGCGCGCTGTTCGTGCCCATCGCCCAGGCCAAGTCGCGCCTGGTCATGGCCCTGCTGGAACCGCAGGCGCCCGATTCGCTGGCGGCCTGGGGCGAGTTCAACAACGCCTTCGAGCGCAAGGAATACATGGAGGATTACGTCGCCGAGGAAGTGGCGCGCGAGATGCTCAAGGATCCCAAGGTCAAGGCCGAATTCGAGGCGAAGCTGCGCGAGGACGCCGCGTTCGCCAAGAGCCCGCAGGCGCGCCTGGACTTCTTCTACCGCCGCCATACCGCCTGGGACGAGCGCTACAACCTGTATCCCGTGCTGCGCACCGAGACCGTTCCGCGCTGAGCGCAGCGCATACAACCCCCGCGTTAACCGCACCGCTCCCTGTAGGAGCGACGCGAGTCGCGACCGCGACACCGCGCTTGCGACGCCAGCACCGAAGTCGCACCGCAACCGCAGCCCGCGCATTGCGGACCGCAGTTACGGCGTAGCTGCATTGTCGCGGTCGCGGCTTGCGCCGCTCCTACAGGGGGCGGTCGCGGCGGCGCAGTCGATGTCGCGCTATCCTCGCCGCATCGTCGTCATCGGGATGCGCCGCATGCTTACGCGCCGTTTCTTTCTCGCCGCCGTGGCCGTCGCGCTCAGCGCCTGCGCCGGCGCGCCCGTCGCCGAACGCGCCGCCGAACCTGCGCAGGCCGGCGAAGTGCGCGTGCTCACTCTCAACCTGTGGCACGACAAGGGCGACTGGCCCAAGCGCCGCGCCGTGATCGTCGAAGAAGTGCGCCGGCTCAAGCCCGACCTGATCGCGCTGCAGGAAGTGCTGCAACGCCCGGGCCTGGCCAATCAGGCCGAAGATCTCGGCCAGGCGCTGGGCTACCGGGTCGGTTTCGTCTCGGTCGATCCGCCCGCGGCGGAGCGCCGCTACGGCAACGCGATCCTGCTCGCCGGCGCCGGTTCGCCGGTGCAGGAGCACAAGCTCGAACCCTTGAACGATTACCGCACCGCCGTGCACGTGTTCGCCGGCGACGATGCGCGGCGTCCCGGCGTGGATTTCTACGCCACCCACCTGCACAACGAGCGCGGCGGCGGCGCGATCCGCCAGCGCCAGATCGACAGCCTGCTCGGTTTCATCGACGCCACCGCGCGCGGCGGCCGCACCATCCTCGCCGGCGACTTCAACACCGACGCCGACGCGCCGGAACTGGCGGCGCTGCGCGCCCGCTACGCCGACGCCTTCGCCACCGCGCATCCCGACCTCGCCGGCGATGCCGCGCGCGCCAGCACGCTCAACCCGGCGTACCTGCCGGCGCAGCGGATCGATCATGTGTTCTACGACCCGCACGGGTTCGCGGTGACCGAGGCGCGGATCGTGTTGAACCAGAGCCGCGACGGGGTGTGGCCGTCGGATCATTTCGGCTTGTTTGTGCGTTTACGGCCATTGCGTTGAATGACGGCGGCTGGGGGGGTGCATCGCCTCTCCAAGACGGTCGTCCCCGCGAAGGCGGGGATCCGAAGACTTCAGAGTCAGGTCGCGATAAAGCCCTGGATGCCCGCCTTCGCGGGCATGACGACAGGTAGGTTTCGTCGCAAGTGGGTTTCTCCGCGCCACTCCCAAGCCGTCATCCCCGCGCCGGCGGGGATCCAGAGACTTCAGAGTCATGCCGCGATGAAGCCCTGGATGCCCGCCTTCGCGGGC
>NZ_LXSD01000313.1:0-5735 GCF_017168095.1 Lysobacter enzymogenes
TCCCGGGCCCGTCGCGGCCGCCGCCGCCCCGCGCCGCCGTGGCGGCCGCGCGATTGCCGGCACGGTAGCCCAAAGGCGGCGCGTACCGCTACCACCGCGCGTGGCGGGTCGGTCCCCGGGCTTGCCCTGTAGGAGCGGCGCGAGCCGCGACCGCGGGGTAGCCGGTCGCGCCGCATGCGCGATGTCGCGGTCGCGGCTCGCGCCGCTCCTACACGGCAATACGCGGCCGCCGGCGCGGGGCCGGATCGTTGGGAGCATTTACTCTAGCCACGGCGCTTACGGTCGCCCGATCAGCGCCGCACGCCACGCCGCGCCATAGCGGGAACCGCCAGTGCCCTCCGAGTTCGACTACATCATCATCGGCGCCGGTTCGGCCGGCTGCGTCCTCACCAACCGCCTCAGCGAGGATCCCGACACCCGGGTGCTGTTGATCGAAGCCGGCCCGCGCGATTACCACCCCTTCATCCACATGCCCGGCGGCATCGCCAAGCTGGTCAACCAGAAGGGCGTGAACTGGGACTACGACACCGCGCCGGAACCCAACCTCGACGGCCGCCGCCTGTGGTGGCCGCGCGGCCGCGTGCTCGGCGGCTCCAGCTCGATCAACGCCATGTGCTACATCCGCGGCGTGCCCGGCGATTACGACGAATGGTCCGCGCTCGGCGCGCGCGGCTGGGGTTGGGACGACGCCCTGCCCTACTTCAAGCGCAGCGAGCGCAACAGCCGCGGCGACGACGCCCTGCACGGCAGCCTCGGCCCGCTGTACGTGTCCGACCTGCGCCACACCAACCCGCTGTCGTCGGCCTTCATCGACGCCGCCGAACAGGCCGGCTACGCCCGCAACCGCGATTTCAACGGCCCGCAGCAGCAGGGCTTCGGCTTCTACCAGGTGACCCAGAAGAACGGCGCGCGCTGCTCCAGCGCGGTCGCCTACCTGGATCCGGCGCGCGAGCGCCGCAACCTGCAGGTGGTCACCGGCGCGCTGGTCAACCGCATCACCTTCGAACGCGGCCGCGCCACCGGCGTGGTCTACCGCCACGGCGGCAGCGCGCTGCACCAGCGCGCCGCGCGCGAGGTGCTGCTGTGCGGCGGCGCGATCAATTCGCCGCAGTTGCTGATGCTGTCCGGCATCGGCCCGGCCGCGCAGCTGCGCCGGCACGACATCGAGGTGCTGGCCGACGCGCCGCAGGTCGGGCAGAACCTGCAGGACCACCTCGACATCTGCACGCTCTACCACGCCACCCAGCGCATCACCTACGACCGCGCCAGCGAGCTCAAGGTGATCTTCGATTACTTCCTGCGCGGCCACAGCGGCATCGGCAGCAGCAACATGGCCGAGGCCGGCGGCTTCGTGCGCTCGCAGTACGCCAGCGACGAACGCGCCGACATCCAGTTCCATTTCGTCCCGGCGATGCTCGACGACCACGGCCGCCACCGCCTGCCCGGCGACGGCTACACCGTGCACGCCTGCTTCCTGCGCCCGCGCAGCCGCGGCCATCTGGAACTGGCCAGCGCCAGCGCCGGCGACAAGCCGCGCCTGCATCCGAACTACCTCGGCGACGCCGACGGCTTCGATCTGAAGATGACGATCGAATGCGCCAAGCTCTCGCGCGATCTGCTCCGGCAGAAAGCCTTCGACGGCTACCGCGGCGCGCCGATCTTCCCGGCCCGCGACGATCTCGACGACGCCGGCCTGGAAGCGTTCGTGCGGGCCAAGGCCGAGAGCATCTACCACCCGGTCGGCACCTGCCGCATGGGCAGCGACGACGCCGCGGTGGTCGACCCGCACCTGCGCGTGCGCGGCGTCGAAGGCCTGCGCGTGATCGACGCCTCGGTGATGCCGACTCTGATCGGCGGCAATACCAATGCGCCGACGATGATGATCGCCGAGCGCGCAGCGGATCTGATTCGCGGGCGGGTTTGATTCGGGATTCGGGATTCGGGATTCGGGATTCGGGATTCGGGATTCGGGATTCGGGATTCGGGATTCGGGATTCGGGATTCGGGATTCGGGATTCGGGATTCGGGATTCGGCGATCGGCGATCGGCGATCGGCGATCGGGCCGAGACTGTGGGAGTCGTTGGCTGTTGTGGGAGGGGCTTCAGCCCCGATGCCCTTCGGTCTGATCGCGGCGATCCGGCACAAGAGCATCGGGGCTGAAGCCCCTCCCACAACAGCCTCCACCCGCCCTGCCTCGCAGCCGCCCAGCCCCGCACTTTCGCGCCACCCAAAGGCCACATCCCCAGACCGCGCCGCGGTTTGCAGAAAAACAATTAATCCCTGAAAAAACATAAACCTGAATGCGGTTGTTGCCCAACTCCCTGAGATCGGAGCTAGAATCGGGCCACCCGGTCTTTGCAGGCGCTGAGCGATGAAACGCGATCCTTCCCGACGCTCACTCACCCCTTGGCGCGTGAGTGCGCTCGCGGCGCTGCTCACCCTGACCCTCGGCTCCACCGCGCAGACCTCGCTGCGCTGGCAACCGGCCAACCCGTCCCTGCCCGCGCCGGTGTCCACCGACGCGGTCGCGCGCGGCCAGGGCAGCGATGGCACCGCGCCGCAGGGCCTGGGCATCGGCGCGCCGGCCAACGCCAATGTGCGCGTGCAGCCGCTGGCCGCCGGCTTCGACGTGCAGCAGTTCGAGGCGATGGCCCAGGCCATGGTCGCCGACCAGCGCATTCCGGGCATGGCCATGGCCATCGTCCACAACGGCCAGATCCTCAGCGCGCGCGGCTACGGCATCACCGACGTGCGCAACGCCGAGGCGATCGACGCCCACACCGTGTTCCGCCTGGCCTCGCTGTCCAAGAGCTTCGCCGGCACCCTGACCGGCCTGCTGGTCAACGACGGCACCCTGCGCTGGGACAGCAAGGTCGTCGACTACATGCCCGGCTTCCAGCTGGTCGATTCCAGCGCCGCGCACAACGTCACCGTCGCCGACGTGCTCAGCCACCGCGTCGGCCTCGGCCACAACACCTACGACCGCGACCTGGAGAACTACGCCGACTACCGCGTGCTGACCCAGAAGCTCGCCTACGCGCCGATGACCTGCCAGCCGGGCACCTGCTACGGCTACCAGAACATCGCCTTCAGCCTGATCGGCGACGTGGTCTTCGCCGCCACCGGCGACTTCTACAGCCAGGAAGTGCAGCGCCGCCTGTTCAAGCCGCTGGGCATGAACGACGCCAGCCTCGGCCTGGAAGGCATCACCGCCAGCGCGCGCTGGGCCAAGCCGCACGTGCGCGCGCGCGGCGGCTGGGCCTCGGTGACGCCGAAGCCGACCTATTACCAGTTGCCGCCGGCCGCCGGCGTCAACGCCAGCGCCAGCGACATGGCGCAGTGGCTGATCGCGCAGACCGGCCACCGCCCCGACGTGCTGCCGCTGCCGCTGCTGGCCACCCTGCACCAGCCGCTGGTGGACACGCCCAGCGAGATCCGCGGTTCCAGCTGGCGCCGCCAGCGCATCGGTTCGGCCGGCTACGCGCTGGGCTGGCGCGTGTTCGACTACGCCGGCCATCGCGTGGTGTTCCATGCCGGCGCGGTCCAGGGCTACCGCGGCATGGTCGCGATGATGCCCGAGCGCGACCTCGGCATCGCGGTGCTGTGGAACAGCGAGAGCGGCCTGCCGACCGGGCTGCTGCCGACCATCCTCGACCGCGCCATCGGCATGCCGGTGCAGCGCTGGCTCGACGTCGACGGCTTCGACGACCCGGGCCTGTACGCCTCCGAAGGCGTCGGCCCGGCGCGCGACATCAACGGCAGCAACGCGCAGAAGTCGACCGCGGCGCCGAAGTAGGCGGGGGCGGAATCGGCAAGGGAAAGGCCCGCTTCGGCGGGCCTTTTCGTTTGCGGCGTTCGCTGGTGGGAGGGACTTCGGTCCCGATGCTCTTGGCTCCGATCGCGGCGATCGGAAAGGAAGGCATCGGGACTGAAGTCCCTCCTACAAGAACCCGCCCTCAGCCCGGTTCGTTCTCCATCACCTGCTTGAGCCGCGCCAGCCCCTGCTCGTAATCCTTGCCGACCATCTTCTCCATCAGCAGGCCGATCCAGCGCCCCATCAGGTTGTA
This sequence comes from Lysobacter enzymogenes, assembly GCF_017168095.1. GTDB lineage: Bacteria > Pseudomonadota > Gammaproteobacteria > Xanthomonadales > Xanthomonadaceae > Lysobacter > Lysobacter enzymogenes_D. The sequence goes on from NZ_LXSD01000313.1 coordinate 4,069, forward strand.
GCCGTGGTCGCTGTCCAGTGCCCAGGTCAGCCGGGTGCCGTCGCCTTCGGCGGCGAGGGTGTAGGTCGCCGTGGCCTGGCTGCCGTCGAAGTCCAGCGCGACCGCGATCCGGCTGTGCGGCACCGACTCGGCGATGCGCTGGCTGCCGCGTCCGACCTGCTTGCCCTCCCAGGCCATGCCCGCGCCGACGCCGGACTCCGGCCCGCTGTAGCGGTACTTCGCCTCCGGCTCGAGCGCATACCACGGCGACCATTCGTTGAAGCGCTTGAACGAGTCGAGCATGGCGAACACCTGCGCCGGCGGCCGCTGGATCACCGCGGAGCGTTCGACATGGGTCTTGTCCGGCAACAGCAGGCCGCCGCCGGCGAAGACCACGGCGAGCAGCACGATCAGATAGAACAGACCCTTGAGCAGAGCGTTCACGGCGCGATCCCCGGCGGTGGCTACGCACCGATCCTAGCGCCGTCGCGGCGCGTACGCGGGAATGTCGGGCGGGCGGCCGACGGGAGGCGCCGCGATTCGGCGCGGGTGAGGCTCGGTGAGCGACGCCGCGACCGGGGTCGGGGCCGGCGACGCATCGCCGGGCAGCGGCGAACTGGGCGAGCAGCGCCGCGGCCAACGGCCGCCCATAAAAAAACTCTCCCCCCGCCTGGGCTGCGGGGAGAGAGTCTGATTACGGCTTAATCGGGGCGCTGATTCAGATCAGCGGAGCCGGGGTCGCCGGCAGAGCGGCGGCCTTCGGCTTGCGGGCGCGCTTGGCGGCCTTCTTCGGGGCCTTCTTGGCGGCCTTCTTGGCAGTCTTCTTGGCCGCCTTCTTGGCGGTCTTCTTGGCGGTCTTCTTGGTGGCCTTCTTGGCGGCCTTCTTCGCAGTCTTCTTGGTCGCCTTCTTGGCGGCCTTCTTCGCGGTCTTCTTCACCGCCTTCTTGGCGGTCTTCTTGGTGGCCTTCTTGGCGGTCTTGCGGACGGCCTTCTTGGCGACCTTCTTCACGGCCTTCTTGGCGGTCTTCTTGGTGGCCTTCTTGGCGACCTTCTTAGCGCCGGCCTTCTTGGCGACCTTCTTCGTCGCTTTCTTGGCGGCGGACTTCTTAGCGGCTTTCTTAACGGCCATGGGATGGCTCCTCGTCAGTGGTTGATCAGGGATGATCAGTGGTGGTGCGGTAAGCCCAGTAGATAAAGACTCTGTGGTGGCAGAGCCGCGGGAGTCGGACCCGCGTGCAACCGCCGGCGCGCGAGGCGCGTCGGAACGGATCGGGGATCGCATCCGGCCGTGGCGGCGACCGGATCGATGGCTGGCCCGCCCAAGCGGGGGGCAGGGGCGGCCGCGCAACCGCGCGGCCAAACAAAAACCCGGGCCGCCGAACGCGTACCGGGTGCATAGCAGGACGCCAGCGATGTCATCGGGACTTTGGATGTCATCGGCAAAGAGAGCGGGGCCAACATTTCTGCAGAGGAAGCGAACCCTGCGTCCACCGTTTTGATAATCCGGGCGGAGGTTCGAGTTGTGCTGCGTGTTGTCGCGCTGGCTGTTCTCACTCTCGTGGCAGGAAACGTCTGCTGGGCGAAACCTAATCACGCTTTTTCCTACTGTCAACAACCCCGGCGAATTTTTCTTCGCCCCGCCGGCCGCGCCGGCGCGACCGGCGCGCGCGCGCGCGTCGTCGGCGAAC
>NZ_LXSD01000314.1:0-14835 GCF_017168095.1 Lysobacter enzymogenes
TCGGCCCGGCGTCCTGCGCCACCGTCGCCGCCTGCACCGCAGGCCGGGCCGCCGGCGCGCGCGACCACGGCACCGCCGCCACCAATGCGGCGAAGCCGGCGCCGATCCAGACCTTCCAAGCCCAACCCTGAGCCAAACCGTGCATCCGACATCCCCCTGAGGAACCCGGTTCGCGGCCGCCCCCAGCGCCCGCTGCGGGGTGGATGGGGTCGTGCCGGCCCGGGGTACCGGTCGGCGATGATATCGGTCCGTTCGCGACCGTCGCCAGCGTATCGGCGCCGCAGCGGCGAGCCCGGCGCCGCGGCCGCCCGTTCAGACTTTTGTGAAACGTCTGCGGATCGCGCGGTCGCCGCCGCCCCGGCCTTCGCCGCACGGCCGCCGCGTTCACATCGACGCCGCATCGCTGCGGCCGGCGCGCCGGACGGCCTATCGGACCGGGGAATCGCAACGCGCGGCGCCGACGGCGTCCGGCCGTTCGTTCGCGCCCCATGCGGGACGCAGGGACGCATTAGAACCACCGCGAGCGCCCGAGCACTGCCGCGCATGCCGCAGTCACCGCGACACCGTATTGGCCGGCACGCGCGCCCGGACGAGCGCCGCTCGCTGCGCGCGGGCCGCGCTGGCTCTCTCGCGCAGCCGCGATTTATAGTCGTCGCCCGCCGCCGATCCGCCGCCATGAACGTCGTCGCCGAATCCGAACGCCTCGCGCGCCTGCGCGCACTGCCGCTGTCGCCGGCCCTGCTGGCGATGGCCGAAGGCCGGCTGCCGCATCCGCAGCTGTGGCGCTGCCAGACGGGCACGCCGTTGTATGTCTATCGCGGCGCCGAAGTGCCGGCGGGGCCGGTGTTGATTCCGCTGTGGGATTGGAACGACTGGGCGCTGGGCGTGCGCGAGCGGCCCGACGGATTGGAGTTCGTCCGTTTCAGTATCGAGAGGCCGGACGAAGTCGAATGCCTGGCGCGCACCGAGGCCGGGCTGTGGGCGCGGCTGTTCGATGCGCTGTACGAAGACGACCTGGAACTCGACGAGCTCGAAGCGATCGCCGGCGCGGTGGAGTACCGCGACTGGCCGCTGCAGTTGCAAAGCCGCGACGCGGCCGAGCCGGACTGGGCCGACGGTTCGGCGCACTCGCACTGGCTGCAGGCCTGGACCGCGGCGATCGATGCCCGGGCGGCCACGGCTTGAGCGCCGATACCGCCAAGCCGGCGACAGGCGCGCCGCCAGGATCGGCGCGAGCGGCATCGTCGCCGCATCCGTCTCCCGCGCGCCTGCACGCGCACCGGCGCCGCGCCGCATGACCCTCGACGAACTCGGACCGCGCATCTGCATCCTCGGGCCGTCCGGCAGCGGCAAATCCACCCTGGCCGACGCCATCGCCCGCGCGCGCGGCCTGCCGGCGGTGCATCTCGACCGGCTCCATCACCTGCCCCATACCGATTGGCGCCCGCGCCCGGAAGCGGAGTTCGTCGCCCTGCACGACCGCGCGATCGGCGCGCCGGCGTGGGTCATCGACGGCAACTACACGCGCTGCCTGCCGCAGCGCCTGGAGCGCGCGACCGGGCTCATCCTGCTCGACGCGGCGACCGCGACCAGCCTGCTGCGCTATGTCCGCCGCGCCTGGTTCGAGCGCGAGCGCCGCGGCGGGCTGGAAGGCGCCAAAAGCCGCGTGCGCTGGGAGATGATCCACCACATTGTGTTCGCCACGCCGGCCGGCCGCAGGCGCAATCGCGAAATGTTCGAGCGCATCGCGCTGCCGAAGCTGCGCCTGGCCGGCACGCGCGAACTGGATCGCTTCTATCGCTCCTCGGGGCTGCAGCGGCCGTCTTGACGCCGACGCCTGCCGTCGCGCGCCGCCGGCCTTACTTGGCGACCACCAGCTCGCGCTCGAATGCCTCCGCGTCGGCCATGTCCAGGCCGCTCACGCGCAAGCGCCCACCGGGGATTTCGCCCTGGATCGTCGCCACGTTCACCGCCATCGCGCCGACCACCACGGCGAGGCGCTTGCCGACGTTGTCGCGGGTGACCTGGGCCAGTCGCTGCGCGCCGGGCTCGGTCAATTGCAGGTCCAGCGCGCTCTGGCCGCTTTCGTCGACGCTCAGCGCGACCAGGGCGACCTGGCCGCGCGCGATCACCGGCACCGGCTTCACCGCCACTTGCGCCGGCTGGCCCGGGTAAGGGCGCAGCACCGGGAACGTCCGCGCGCCGGCGGTGTCGCCGTCGGCCGCCAGATAGAACGCGACATCGCCGCGCACCGGCTTGGCGTTGCGCAAGGATTCGACCGGCCCGTCGGGCGGCTGCGGCGCGCAAGCGCTCGCGCCAGCCAGCACCGCCAATGCGAGCATCGCCGCGAGCGCGCGCGTCTTCATCGGCTCAACCCCGCGCCAGGGCGAAGTCGATCGCCGCGCGCACCGCCGCGGCCTGGGCCTGGTTGCACTGCTGCGGCGTCGCGCGCGGGCTGTCGGGATAGACCTCGGTGGTGGTGCGGTAGCGCGCGCGGGTGATGCCGGCGCACAGGCCGAGTTCGCGCACCGGGTAATCGATGACGCCGCGCGCGACCACGGGCGAGCCGATGATCTCGCCGCGGGCGTCGGCCGGGGCGATATGGGTGACCTTCTCGACCTCGGCGATGATCGCCTGCTGGAACTGCGGTTGCGGGTCTTCGCTGTCGCCGACCAGATAGAAACCGTCGGGAATCTCGCCCGGCTGGTAGGGCTTGCCGTCGCGCGCGGCCAACGCCGGACGGAACTCGGTCTCGTCGGTGTCGGTGGTCTCGTGCAGGTCGATGTGCATCAGCGTGGCGTCGCGCAGCGGCGCCGCCAGCGCCCACAGCGCGGCCGACTCGCCGGCCGGGCTGTCGTCGCGGAACGAGCGGTTCGGGTCGATCGCCTCGGGATTCCAGCGGTGGATGCGCTCGTACGCCCACGGACTCACGCACGGCGCCACCAGCAGGTTGATGCGGCCGGCATAGGCGCCGGCGTCCTGGTCCAGGAACAGCAGCGCGCCGTGCACGCCGCTGGTTTCGTAGCCGTGCACGCCGCCGGTGACCAGCATCGTCGGCAGCGATTCGTTCCAGTTGCGGCTCTTCAGCGCGAACAGCGGGAAGCGGCCGTCGTCGCCGTAGTCGAGCTCGCCGTACTGGATCTTCTCGTAACGCTCGCCCAGGCGCTCGATGACGCTGGCCACTTCCTCGAAATAGCTGCGGTGGCGGACCTGGCGCGAACGCCATTGCGCGATCTCCGCGGCCCCCCAGGGCTGGCCGGGGGTGCCGATGGGGTAGAAGGCAGTGGCAGTGCTCATGGCGGCGGCTCGTAGTTGCAGCGATGCGCCGGATTTTAGCACCGCCGTGCGTGCCGGGCCGCACACAGGCACGCCCGGCCGGGGAGCGCCGGCAACGGCGGACTGCATACGGAATGAAGCATCGGCACGCACTGGATGCGCCTTTCGTTCTCACCCACCGCCTTCGGCCGCGGCGGCGCAGCGGAAAACCGCGAAAAACGCGCTGGAAACAGGCGATTTTCCGTGTTCCCGCGGGCGGCCGGTTTGCTAAGCTGCGGCGAACGCGACCGGCAGGACGCCCGCCGCCCGCCGCCTGTCCTGCAGCCGAGCCGAGCCATGCCGAATCTCCTTCCCGCCTCGTCCAAGGCGCCTGCGCGCAACGCGCCGCGCCACGCCTTCGCGACCGCCGCCGCGCTTGCGCTGGTGTTCGCCGGCGCGCTCGCGACCGCCCGGGCGCAGACGCCGCTGCTGCACGTCGACTACGAATCGGGGACGATCGACTCGGGCATCGCCGACCTCGACGCCAGCGACGCCAGCGCGCCCGACGCCGTCTTCGTCAGCGAAACCGCGCGCGCGGGCCGCTACGCGATCGGCCACAAGGTGGTGCTGGACGATCCGGCCTACGTCTCCGACGGCAAGCCGCGCAGCGAAAGCGCCGCGTTGAGGACGCTGCCGACCAGATACCGCAGCGGCGACCACCGTCGTTACGCCTTCAGCCTGATGCTGAAGGACTGGGAGGATTACACGGCGGGAAGCATCGCGTCGGTGGACATCGTCTGGCAGTTCAAGCACACCCAGGGCGGGCCCGACATGTTCGTCGGGGTCAGGCGCAATCAGTTGATATTGCGCTATGCCAACACCCAGGCCGTTCTCATCAACGACATCCGTCCCTACGACAACGCCTGGATCGACCTGCGCATCGACGTGCTGTGGGCCGATACCCCGACCGGCTACTTCACCGCCGACCTGCGCCTGCCCGGCGAAGCGGGCTTCACCCGCAGGGCCGCCGCCGCCGGCATCGTCACCCTGGACCCCACCGCCACCGGCGCCTTCGGCTATCCCAAGTGGGGCCTGTACCGCCCCGACTCGGATTCGGCCCGCGGCTCCGCGCGCACCCGCATCGCCCTGCACGACGAAATCTCGGTCAGCGCCCTGCCCGTCGCGCGCATCCGCTTGAACAAGGCCTTCGCGGCCAGCGGCCGCGCCGCCGACGGCGATCAGTTCGCGCTGACGATTGCGCCGCCGGCGCCGTCCGGCGCGGTGAGCGCGACCACCACCGGCAGCGGCGCACAAGTTACTTCGGCGCCCTCGCTGCTGGTCGCCGCGAACGGCGGGGGACGCTACGTGCTGAGCGAAACCGCGGCCGCCAGCGCTCCGGGCACCGACCTGCGCCGCTACCGCAGCGCCTACGCCTGCACCAACGCGCTCGCCGGCGGCCAGGCGCCGCGCGGCGACGGCACCTCGTTCGCGCTGACGCTGGCCGACAACGACGATCTGGACTGCAGCTTCACCAACACCCGGTCCAGCAGCTCCGACCTCGCGGTCGCGGTGACCAATACGCCCGACCGCGGTCCGGGCGACCTCGCCGACGACAGCGTAGTCGCCGGCGCGGTGTCCACCTATCGCATCCGCGTCAGCAACAACGGGCCGGATGCGGCGACCGGCGCGGTCGTGCGCGACGCCGCGCTGGCGGGGCTGTCGTGCAACGATCCGGTGCCTTGCGCCGGTGCCGCCTGTCCCGCCGCCACGGTCGCGGTGGCCGACCTGATGGGCGCGGGCGTGACCCTGGGCGAACTGGCCAACGGCGCGTCGGTGTCGCTGGATGTGAGCTGCCTGGTCGCGCGATGACTGCGCGCGCTGGGTCGCTAGGCCGCAGAACCGGCCGACGCCGCGGCGCGGGGCTTCAAACCCAGCGCAAGGCGATCGCCGCCACCACCAGATAGCGGGTCAGCTTGGCGATCCCCACCAATACCAGGAACACCCGCAGCGGCTCGCGCATCACCCCCGCGACCAGGGTCAGCGGATCGCCGATCACCGGCGCCCAGCTCAGCAGCAGACTCCAGCGCCCGTAACGCCCATACCAGCCGCGCGCCCGCGCCAGTTGCGCGGGCTTGACCGGAAACCAGCGGCGGTCGCCGAAGCGGTTCAACTCGCGGCCCAGCCACCAGTTGAGCGTGGAGCCGAGCACATTGCCGAGCGTGGCCACGGCGACCAGCAACCAGGGCGCGTAGCCCTTGGCGATCGCCGCGGCCAACGCCGCTTCCGACTGCGCCGGCAGCAAGGTGGCGGCGATGAAGGCGATCAGGAACAGGCCGAGGTAAACCATCGCGCGAGTTTAGCGGCGCCGGCGTTTGGTTTTCGCGGTCGCGGCTCGCGCCGCTCCCACATGGGCTTCCTGTAGCAGCGGCGCGAGCCGCGACCGCGCCAGCTCGCCCACGACGCAACCGCCACCGCGCGAGACCCCGCAAAAAGAAAGGCGGGCCCCCGGCCGAATCGGCCGAATCGGCCGAAGCACCCGCCCCTCATCCGCGCACGGCCGCAACCGCCGGCCGCGCGCTTCAACTCACCGGCGCGCTGCGGACAGCGCGCCTCACCGCATCCGCATCATCCGATGCGCGTCACTCGATGCGCATCACCAGATCCGCATCACCAAATCCGCACGCGCTGCTCCGGCGCGATATACATCGCATCGCCCGGCTTCACGTCGAACGCCTGGTACCACGGGTCGAAATTGCGCAGCGGCCCGTTGGCGCGGAACTGCGACGGCGAATGCGGGTTGGTCTTGATCTGGTTCAGCAGCGCCTCGTCGCGGTACTTGCCCTTCCAGATCTGGCCCCACGACAGGAAGAAGCGCTGGTCGCCGGTGTAGCCGTCGATCTTCGCCGCCGGCTTGCCGCCCAGGCTCAGTTGATAGGCGGTATAGGCCATCGACACGCCGCCGAGGTCGCCGATGTTCTCGCCCATGGTCAGCTGGCCGTTGACGCACTGGCCCGGCAGCGGGCAGAACGCGTCGTACTGCGCGCCCAGCGCCTTGGTCAGCTGCTCGAAGCGGCTGCGGTCCTGGTCGGTCCACCAGTTGCGCTGGATGCCGGCGTAGTCGGACTTGCTGCCCTGGTCGTCGAAGCCGTGGCCCATCTCGTGGCCGATCACCGCGCCGATGCCGCCGTAGTTCACCGCCGCATCGGCGTTGAGGTCGAAGAACGGCGCCTGCAGGATGCCGGCCGGGAACACGATCTCGTTGAAGGTCGAGTTGTAGTAGGCGTTGACCGTCTGCGGGGTCATGAACCACTCGTCGCGGTCGGTGCGGGTGCCGACCCGGCGCACCTGGTCGGCGCGCTGGTAGCGGCGCATCTGCAGCGTGTTGGCCATCAGGTCGCCGGCGACGATGGTCACGCTGGAGTAGTCGCGCCACTTGTCCGGATAGCCGACCTTGGGCCGGAAGCTGTCGAGCTTGCGGTAGGCCTCAGCCTTGGTGTCCGCGCCCATCCAGTCGATCTTCTCGATGTTGGCGCGCAGCGCCTTGCGCAGGTTCTCCACCAGCTGCTGCATCGCCGCCTTGGCCTGCGGCGAGAAGTGGCGCTCCACGTACAGCTTGCCCATCGCATCGCCGAGGCCTTCGCTGCCGGTGACGGTGGCGACCGCGCGCTTCCAGTCGTCGCGCTGGGCCTTCTGGCCGCTGAGCACGGTGCCGTTGAAGGCGAACGCGGCGTCGTCGATCTCGCGGCTGAGCAGGCCGGCGTTGTTGCGCACCGCGTGGAAGGCCAGGTAATCGCGCCACACCGGCAGCGGGGTCTTGGCGACCGTGTCGATCACCGGCTGCACCGCGCTCGGCGTGGCGACGTTGACCTTGTCGACCGGCGGCAGGCCCTGCGCCTTGAGCTGCGCGGCCCAGTCGTAGCCCGGATACTGCTTGCCCAGCTCGGCGAAGCTTGCGACGTTGTAGGTCTTGTCGCGGTTGCGCAGCTGCGCGCGTTCCCACTGCGGCTTGGCCAGCGCGGCTTCCAGGTCCAGCACAGCCTGCGCGCGCGCCTTGGCGTCCTTGATGCCGGCGAAGCCGAGCATGCGCTCGATGTGGGCGAGATAGGCGGTGCGGATGCCGACGAAGCGCGCGTCCGGGTTGAGGTAGTAATCGCGGTCCGGCAGGCCCAGGCCGCCGACGCGCAGGCCGACCAGGTACTGGTCCGGGTCCTTGCGGTCCAGGTCGACGCCGAAGCGCAGCGGCGCGCTGGTGCCGTCCAGGTCGGCGTCGCCGAAGGCGGCGATCAGCGCGCCGGCCGAGTCGATCTTGGCGATCTTGTCCAGCACCGGCTGCAACGGCGCGATCCCGGCGGCGTCGCGCGCGGCGCGGTCCATATAGCTGGCGTAGTAGTCGCGCAGCTTCTGCTTCTCGCTGCCGGCGGGCAGGTTCTTCTGCTTGGCCAGCTCGTCGATGATCGCGTGCACGTCGGCTTCGGAATCGTCGCGCAGCTTGTTGAACGAACCGTAGGAGGTCTCGTAGTCCTTCAGCTGGTAAGTCGCCAGCCAATGACCGCTGACGTAGCGGTTGAAATCGTCGCCGGGCTTGACGCTGGTGTCGCGCGCGGTCAGGTCGACGCCGAAGTCGCCGAGCACGGGCTTGCCCTTGGCCGAGCCGGCGGCGAATGCGGAAGGAGCGGCCAGCGCGGCGGCGAGCGCCAGGGTCAGGCTGAGGCGGGAGAGTTTCATGGGTGGTGCGGTCCCCGGTGGAAACCGCCGAGACTAGCGCAGGCTGACGCGGCGTGTCCTGGGCCGTTGGTTTGGGTGGGCCGATGGACTGGAGCGGCAAAGCCGGGCGGCGCCGGCGCGGTTCAGCGCTGATTTCCGGGCGATTTTCGCTCGATCAGGACGGCTTCGAATCCCCCGCCTTCGCGGCGTGAAGCTTCGGCAAGCAGTGCCGCAAGATGCTCTGCCGTCCTGCCGTCCTGCCGTCCTGCCGTCCTGCCGTCCTGCCGTCCTGCCGTCCTGCCGTCTCCGTCCTGCGGCCGCGTCGTCGCGCTGTCGTGCCGATTTGCCGGCCCGCAACCGCGCGCTCCTGCGGTCGTACCAGCCAGTCCGCGAACCCCACCTACCGTCATGCCCGCGAAGGCGGGCATCCAGGGCTTCACCGCGACAAAACCCGCCTGTCGAAACGCCGCCGCTCACCCACCTCTCCGCTTGCGGAACTCGCTGACCTTATGCCGGTTCCCGCACAGCGCCATGCTGCACCAGCGGCGCCGGTGCGATTTGGTCGTGTCGTGGAACCACAGCACGCACTCGCTGTGTTCGCACTGCCGCACCAGCGCGAAATCCAGCTGCGCCAGCAACTGCGCCGCCGCTTCGCCGAGCGGCGCCAGCGCCAGCCATGCGGGATCGCCGACCGCCGCGCGCCGCATCGCCACGCCGTCCGCGCCCGGCTCCAGCACCAAGTGACTGTGCATGCGCGCCAACAGCGCGTTCAACGGCGCCAGATCCACCGGCCGCTCCTGTTTGCGCGCCTGCACCGCCGCACGGATCGCCTCGCGCAGTTCGCGCGCGCGCTCGGCCAGTTGCGGCTGCGGCGCCTGCGCGATGCCGGTCAGACGGCTCAACCAAGCCGCCGCGGCGACATCGTCGCCCAGGTGCTCGACCGACGCGCCGTCCTCGAGCGTCAGCGTGTTGAGCAAGTCCAGCGCAGGTTGGCCGGCGATCAGCGGGGGCCAGTCGGTGGGGGTCGGCGTGGTCATCGGGCGGTGTCCTCTGAGCCAAAAATGTAACCGTAAAAATAACTATTGACAAGTTACAAAAGGCAAGCCTAGGCTTTTCGTAACCTTTATTCATTTCGAATCAAGGTTACAAAACTCCCAGGAGCCTCCCCATGCCGTCCACCCACTACCCGGTCCACCACCGCTACGCCGACGCCGACGGCGTGCGCGTCTTCTATCGCGAGGCCGGCGATCCGACCGCCCCGACCCTGTTGCTGCTGCACGGCTTCCCGACCAGTTCGCTGATGTTCCGCGAGCTGATCGACAAGCTCGCCCACCGCTTCCACCTCGTCGCCCCCGACCTGCCCGGCTTCGGCTTCACCGAAGTGCCCGAGCAGCGCGGCTACGTCTACAACTTCGACAATCTCGGCCGCACCCTGGAAGCCTTCGTCGACGCGCTGAACCTGCAGCGCTACGTGCTGTACGTGTTCGACTACGGCGCCCCGACCGGCCTGCGCCTGGCCCTGGCCAAGCCCGAGCGCGTGGCCGGGCTGATCTCGCAGAACGGCAACGCCTACCTGGAAGGCCTGGGCGAGGCCTGGGATCCGATGCGCCGGTACTGGGCCGACCCGAGCGCCGAGAATCGCGAAGCACTGCGCCAGTTCCTGTCGCTGGAGGCGACCCGCTGGCAGTACGAGAACGGCGAGCCCGACCCCAGCCTGGTCGCGCCGGAGGCCTATCACCTGGACTACCTGCTGATGCAGCGCCCCGGCAACGCCGACATCCAGCTCGACCTGACCCTGGACTACGCCAACAACCTGCCGCTGTATCCGCGCTTCCAGCAGTTCTTCCGCGAACGCCGGGTGCCGACCCTGGTGATCTGGGGCCGGCACGATCCGTTCTTCATCCCGCCGGGCGCGCAGGCCTATCGCCGCGACAATCCCGACGCGCAGGTGGAACTGCTCGACGCCGGCCACTTCGCCCTGGCCACGCACGGCGCGCACATCGCCCGCCGCATCGGCGAGGTGTTCGGCGATTTGCCCGGTTGATGCGCGCCGATTGAGCGGGCGCTGCACCGCCGCGGGTCGAGATATCGGCCCGCGGCCCTTATGCTTCCGCCTCCGCGCCCACCGCCGAACCGGATCGCCCGCCGTGCCGCATTACTCAGGCCCCCTGCTCACCCGCCCCGACGCCGAAGCCCTGCGCGCCGCGCGCGCGGCCGGCCAGCCCGCGTGGAGCGGCTCGCTCGACCTGGGCCGCAGCCAGGGCCAGGCGCAATTGCACGAAGACGCCTGGGAATGGTGCGGCCAGCGCTATCCCTATCCGGCCGCGCTCAAGGACCGCACCGTCTACTACTGGGACGGCGAAGACTACGCCGCGGTCTCGCGCTTCGCCGGCTCGCTGATCAAGCTGGTGCCGACGGCGTGGGGCGCGCCGACCTTCGAGATCGACGGCATCAAGATGCTGCCCACGTCCAAGACCTCGCCGCTCGAGGACGCGCGAACCAAGGTCGCGCTGATCCAGCCGCGCGGCAAGGCCGTGCTCGACACCTGCGGCGGCCTGGGCTATTTCGCCGCCTGCTGCCTCGACGCCGGCGCCGCGCGCATCGAATCGTTCGAGAAGAACCCCAGCGTGCTGTGGCTGCGCACGCTCAACCCGTGGTCGCCCGACCCCGACGCGCCCGAGCACGCCGGCCGCCTGCGCCTGAACCACGGCGACGTCTCCCAGGCCATCGCCGGCCTGGCGACGGCCGAATACGACGCCGTGCTGCACGACCCGCCGCGCTTCGGCATCGCCGGCGAACTGTATTCGCAGAGCTTCTACGCCCACCTCGCGCGCGTGCTGCGCCGCGGCGGCCGCCTGTTCCACTACACCGGCAGCCCGAACAAGCTGACCACCGGGCGCGATGTGCCGCGCGAAGTGGCCAAGCGCCTGGAAAAATCCGGATTCAAAGCGGAGCTGGCGTTGGACGGGGTGTTCGCGGTCAAGCGCTGACGCGGACCGCCGTTCCGCGATTAAGGCACCTCACAACGCCAGATCGAATCGGCCAGCCACAGATTGGCGCGGGTCACATGGTTGTAGACCTCCGCCACAGGCGTGCCGCCCTGGGCGGCGCACTTGGCGACGGCGTCGTCGCGTGCGTCCTGCAGCGCGATGCCGGGGTCGTAACTTTGGCCATGGCCGCTGACGGTGACCGTCGCGGCGGTGGCGACGACCGGCAGCAACAGCGCGAGCGCGATGGCGTAACGAGGTGATTTCATCTCATGCTCCCAACTGGCGGAGGCTCGATTTTCGCCGCAGATGCGAGCCGCGATAACGACTCAGTTCACAGGACGTGATCGCTCACGCGCGCGCCGGCGTGCGCGGCGGCGCTTGCGTCGTCGATGCGCCCAATCGCGAATCAGTCGCCGCGACGCTTGGACGGCGGGTCTTCGCCCGGCAGCGGCTGGTGCCCTTTGCCGGGCGGCAAATCGGCATTCTCCACCCGCTTGCGCTGCGCGCCCACGCCATGCGGCGCGGTCTCCCCGGGCAAGGGCTGATGGCCCTGCCCGTGCGGCGGCCCGGCATCGGCATCGCCGCCGTTGGCTGAATCGCGCTGGGACTGCTTGCGATCTGAATCGGACGTGCGTGCGTTCATGCGGCGATCCTCATGACGGGCCAGCGATATTCCTGCCCGGGGCTTGCGCAGACTGCGGCCGAAGCGGTTAACGCCGGGTTGCCCGTGCCGGCGTGGATCTTCACGGACAACGAACGTCGCGGGCGGCGCCAAGAGTGCACGGAATGCCGCAGCAGGCTTCACCACCGAAACCGCAGCCGAGCTGAGCTTGATCGCCCCGCTCACGCGCCCCGTAACGCCCGGCTCGATCGAGCCGGGCATCGCGGCCAGCAGCGCCCTCACCACACCTCGCAGCGCTGCTCCTTCGCCCGCACCATCGCATCGCCCGCCTTGCACTGAAACGTCTGCTGGAACGCCGGCAGGTTCGACAGCGGCCCGTTGACGCGGTACTTCGCGACCGGATGCGGGTCGCCCTGGATCATCGTGCGCTGGGTTTCCGGGCGGGTTTCGTCGCCGCGGAACTGGCCCCAGGCGATGAAGAACTGCTGCTCGGGGGTGAAGCCGTCCAGGGTCGGTTCCGGGCCCTTGCCTTCGCGCGATTTCAAGTATGCGCGGTAGGCGATCTTGGCGCCGGCGAGGTCGCCGATGGATTCGCCCAGCACCAGCTTGCCGTTGTGGTGCAGGCCGGGCTCGATGAAATAGCCCTCGAACTGGTCGACCACGCACTGGCCCTTGGCGGCGAACTGCTTGCCGTCGGCCGGCGTCCACCAGTTCTTCAACCGGCCTTGCGCGTCGAACTGCGCGCCCTGGTCATCGAAGCCGTGACTGATCTCGTGGCCGATCACCACGCCGATGGCGCCGTAGTTGACCGCGTCGGTGGCGTCGACGTCGAACGCCGGCGGCTGCAGGATGCCGGCCGGGAACACGATCTCGTTCTGCAGCGGGTTGTAGTACGCGTTCGAGGTCGGCGGGGTCATGCCCCAGCGGCCGCGGTCGGTCGGCTTGCCGACCAGGCGGCGGTCGTCGGCGACGTTCCAGCGCGAGGTCGCGACCCGATTGTCCCAGGCCGAAGCGCGGCTCACCGCGACGCCGGCGTAGTCCTTGAACCGGTCCGGGTAGCCGAGCTTGGCGACGAAGGTGGAACGCTTCTCCAAGGCCTTGCGCTTGGTCTGCGCGTCCATCCAGTCGAGCTCGCCGATGGTGTCGTCCATCGCCGCGAGGATGTTCTCGACCATCTCCTGCATGCGCGCCTTGGCCTGCGGCGGGAAATATTTCTCGACGTACTTGCGCCCCAACGCATCGCCAAGCTGGGCGTCGGCGAGTTCGGCGCAGCGCTTCCAGCGCGGCTTGATCTGGGTGGCGCCGGTGAGGAACTTGCCGTTGAAGGCGAAGTTCTCGTCGACGAACGGTTGCGACAGCGTATCGGCCGCGGTACTGAGCAGGTGCCAGCGCAGATACGCCTTCCACTGCGGCAGCGGCGCGCCGGTGAGTTCCTTGTCGAACTGGCGCAGGAACGCCGGCTCGGACACGTTGAGCGCCACCCGCGGCAACCCGGCGCGGTCGAAGTACGCGCCCCAGTCGAAGCCCGGCGCAAGCTTGGACAAGCCGGCGAACGTGGTCGGGTTGTCCTGCCGCTTGGGATCGCGCAGTTGCACGTTGTCCAGCGAGGCCTGCGCCAGGCGCGTTTCGAACTCGAACACCGCCTGCGCATCGCGCGCGGCGTCCGCGGCCGGCGCGCCGGCCAGTTCGAACACCTTCGCGACGTGGGCGAGGTAGCGCGTGCGCGCCTCGGCGAAGCGCGGCTCGGGCTTGAGGTAATAGTCGCGGTCCGGCAGGCCGAGGCCGCCGGCCTGGAGATGGGCGATGGTGCGCGTCGGCTCGCGCGGATCCTCGGCGGCCAGGATCGCGAACGGCGCGGCGATGCCGATGTCGTTCAAGCGCGCGATCTCGCGCTGCAATCCGGCGCGGTCGGCGACCGCGTCGATCTGCGCCAGCCACGGCCGCAACGGCTCCGCCGCGCGCGCGTTCGCCGCCGATTCGTCCATGCACGCCGCATAGAAATCGCCGGCCAGTTGCCCGGCGCTGCCCTTGGGCCAATCCTGCCGCGCCGACAGTTCGGTCAGGATGTCGCGCACCCGCTCCTTGTTGAGCTCGCCCGATTGCCAGCGCCGGCTCCAGCGGTCCATGTAGTCGGGGATCGGATTGCGCTGCCGCCACGCGCCGTTGGCGTAAGCGAAGAAATCCTCGCAAGGTTTGGCGTTGCGATCGATATCGTCCGGCTGGATGCCGTGCACGGCGCCCAGCGACGCGGTGGACACCGCCAACAACGCGAACAACGCAATGCGCGACTTGGCCACGGCACGATCTCGATGGGAGGGTCCGGCCACTATAGCCACGGCGCCCGCGCCGGCCCGTCCCGGAAGTCCTGCCCGCGGCGCGCCCGGCGCCCGGCTGCAGGCGAAATTGACGGACGCGTCACGATTGCCAATGCTAGCGGCGCCCTTCCCTCACTGCGCCGCCATGACCCACGCCTCGCCGACGCCGCGGCCTCGCCGCACGCTCGCCCGCCTCGCCGCCGCCGGCCTGCACCTGCTCGCCGCCGGCGCCCACGCGCAGGGCGCTTACCCCTGCAACGGCCCCGGCCCGGGCCGCGACGTGGTCGGCATGAGCCCCGGCGGCCAGGGCATCGCGGCGATGCCTTTGTGCGTGGACCGCGCCGCGGCCGGAGCGGCGCAAGGCGCGTCGAAGCCGGCGCCGGATCCGATGCAGATCAAGGTCGGCGAAGCCTTCGCCGCGGTCAGCCAGGCCTTCCTCGACGCCCAGCGCAAGCTCGACGAGCGCCAGCGCATCGACAGCGACCCGCAGTTCCGGCGCCTGGTCGAAGGGCGCTGGGATTTCTTTCCCGGCGACGGCGGCAACGGCTCCTGCGCGGCGATGTTCTCCAACCGCCAGGGCGTGGTCCGGATCATGGGCCCGGGCGAGGGCTTCAAGGGCGCGACGCTGACCTTCTGGGGCAGCGACGTGCCCAAGCCCGCATCGCTGCAGACCGTGCGCATGACCTTGCTCCAGCCCAAGGCGCCGCCGAGCACGGTGCCGGCGCTGAACTACTACAACCCCGCCGAACGCCTCGGCGCCATCGTCTTCGTGGTGCCGTCGATCGACGCTGCGCTGGGCGCGTTCGAGGAAACCCAGGACTTCGAAGTCGCCCAGGACGGCAAGTCGCTGGTCAAGATCGCCTGGACCGGCGGCGGTGCCGCGCGCGAAACGCTGCGCCGCTGCGTGAAGCGCCAGGCGCGCTGAGCCGCGGCGCCGGCGCCGCGCCGG
>NZ_LXSD01000315.1:0-9287 GCF_017168095.1 Lysobacter enzymogenes
CGCTGGACACGCTGTCCGCGCACGACGGCGACCGCCCGGCGCTGCTGGCCGAAGCCGCCGCCGCGCACGAGGCGCTGGGCGAATGGCCGCAGGCGATGGCCGCGCTGCGCCGCTCCGAACAGGCCGCGCGGGCGCTGCGCGAGGCCCAGTACGACCGCGAGACCCAATGGCTGCAACTGCGCTTCGCCACCGCCGAGCGCGACCGCACCATCGCTGCGCTGGCCGCGCAGAACCGCGTGCGCAGCCTCGCGCTGTGGCTGACCGTGGTCTCGGCGCTGGCCGCGCTGCTGGGCCTGACCGTGTTTTTCCTGCGCCGCCAGCAGCGCGCGCGCGTGGCCGAGGCGGCGCGGCGCGCGCGTCTGGACGAGGAAATCGACTATTACCGCCGCGCCGCCGACGAACTCGGCGTCGACCGCGCCCGCCTGCAGGCCGCGCTGGACAGCCGCGAAGACGCGGTGCTGGTGCTCGACGGCGCCGGCCAGGTGCTCGCCGCCAACCGCGCCGCCAGCGAACTGGTGCAGCCCGGGGCGCAGGCGCCGGTGGCCGGTCGCGGCTTCGGCGAACTGCTCGGCGGCGAGGATGCGCGCCGCTTCGCCCAGGCGCTGGAGCATTTGGAAGAATCCTCGGCGCCGCAGCGCCTGGCGTTCTCCTTCGGCGGCGAACGCTTGAACGCGCAGCTCAGCGAAAGCGGCCACGGCGAGGGATCGATCGTGCTGGGCCTGCGCCGCGCCGAACACAGCGCGGCCGGACACAGCGCCGCCGGACACGCCGCCGATGCGCTGCCCGAAGCCGGCGCCGACGCGGCGGTCGAGTTCAAGGTGGAACCGGCCGGGCCCGGCGACGAGGCGCTGCGCAGTTCGTTCCGGCGCGCGCTGGTCGAGCTGATGCTGGCGGTGGTCGAGGCCTGGGAGCGCAGCACCGGCCAGGGCCGGCTGGAGCTGGCGGAGAAAAGCCGGATCTGGCGCGTCACCGTCGACGACGGCCGCCTGCGCGCGCGGGCGATGGAGCGTTACCTGAGCCTGTCCAAGCTGCCGCGCCAGCCGCGCTGGCGCGACGTGCTGCGTTCGGGCTACTACGTGCTGGCCGAATGCCCGCTGGAGGAAACCGTGCGCGGCGAGCTGCAACGCCACGTCGACGCGGTGCTGGCCTACACCCGCCGCAACGCGCTGGTGTGAACGCGTCGACGGGTGCGGCCGGCGCCGTCACTTCGGCGGCGCCTCGAGGGTGTAGCAGATCACGCACATGCCCTGCAGCACGATCGCGTCGGGGTTGGCGGCCTTGTAGGTGTAGCGCGAGTGGTGCTCCGGCGAGAGGTAGCTCGGCGGCGCGGTCACTTCGGCGACCGGGATCGGGCTGCTGTCCTTGGCGCCGTCCTGGGCGCCCTGCAACTGGGCGCAGTACTCCGCCGACATGATCCGGGCCACGTGCCAATGATCGACCTGGCCGCAGGACTTGGCCTGGACCCCGCCGGCACCGGCCGGACACGAGCCGGGAGGCCGGCGCAGCAGGTCGGCATGGAAATCGGCGACCTGCCTGGAGCTGAAGGCGAACTTGCCGACCGGGCGGACCTGCACGCCGTCGGCATAGCATTGCGGATTGGTCTGGTGGGCCTGGGCGCTGCCGGCGGTCAGGGCGGCGGCGAACACCAGCGTCCTGGCGGCGGTGGCGGTGAAGCTCAGTCCGTTGAACAGCGTGCGCATCGGTGATTCTCCTGGCTGCATCGCGGGGAGCGCGACGCAGTCAGCCTAGGAGCCGGTCGCGGCGGCGTCCAAGCAAATAGCGGGCACAAAAGGGGACGATTTCCAGGCGAATCCGCCGCGATTCACGCTGCCGGCGTGACCGGGTTCGCGACCGGCCGCGAGTCGCGGCGCGCGCGCGGCGAAATCTTCCCGCCGCG
Source organism: Lysobacter enzymogenes (assembly GCF_017168095.1). GTDB lineage: Bacteria > Pseudomonadota > Gammaproteobacteria > Xanthomonadales > Xanthomonadaceae > Lysobacter > Lysobacter enzymogenes_D. The sequence continues at coordinate 1,898 of NZ_LXSD01000315.1, forward strand.
TCCCGGTTCGATCCCGGCTTGAGCCTCGCCACGCGCGTCGCCGCAGCGCTAAATGAACGCCGTCGCCTCGTCGTTCCGAGGCCCGCCGCGCGCCGCAGGCGCCGCGCCGGCCGCACGGGTGGAATGCAGCGGCGACGGTGGAGACACAGGCACACGGAGGTGCCGCCCGTCCCGTTCCGGCCAGGGAAGCGCCGGCACGGTCGGCCTCGGCGCGCGACGCGCCCGCCGGCGGGTAGCGGCCGGTTCGAAGGGGGAGCCAGCGAACCGGACGACGCGGGCTATGGCGGGTCAGGCCGCCATAGCCCGCGCAGGGACCGCGCCGCGCTCAGGCGGCGCGGCGCACGGCGCCGTAGCGGCCGTCGACGATCTCCTCGGCCAGGCCGAAGCTCAAGGTCATGCCGAGCCCGCCGCCGCCGACCGCGTTGACGATGGTCACGCCCGGCAGCGGTTCGCCGACGAACTCGCTGCTGCCGTCGGTGAGCTTGGGGTAGATGCCGTGCCAGGTCTGGACCGGGCGCGGCTCGCCCAGGCGCAGGAAGCCGCCGAGGTAATCGAGCACGCGCGCGTTGATCGCCTGCTCGTCGAACGGATCGTGGGTGTGGGCGTAGGCGTGCGAGTCGCCGACGGTGATTTCGCCGCGGCTGTTCTGCGCCGCCATGACGTGGATGCCCAGTTCGATCAGTTCGCTGTACTGGGCCTGGTAGCGCGCGCGCAGCGGCGCCACGTCGGCGGCCTGCTGGAAACCGGCGTAGTGCACCAGCGACAGGCCGCCGCACAGCGCCGCGCCCAGGCGCAGGCCGTCGGCCGGCGGCGCCAGCCGCAGCATCTGCAGCTTGCAGCGGGTCAGGGGCGCGGCGGCGTACAGCTGCGGGAACAATTGTTCGAACTCCGGGCCGCTGCACACGAATACGCGATCGGCCTCGAAACGGCGGCTGCCGGAATGGACGCGGCCGGTTTCCACCGCGGTGACCGGCGTGCGCCAGTGGAACTCGACGCCGTAGCGTTCGTGCAGATAGCGCGGCAGCGCGGCCAGCGCCTCGCGCGGATCGACCAGCATCTCGTCGCGGTTGAACAGCGCGCCGCGCAGGCCGTCGGCGACCAGCGCCGGCGATTTCGCCAGCGCCTGGTCGCGGCCGAGCAGCGAACACGGACGCAGCGCGCGGTTGGCCTGCGCGTACTGCGCCAGCACCTCGAACTCGTCGGGCGCATAGGCCACGTGCAGCGAACCGCAGGGGTCGTGCCACAGCTTCGCGCCGTCGATGACTTCCTGCCAGATCGCGCGCGAGCGCAGCGCGCGCTCGTAGGCGGCGCCGTTGACGACGCCGATCGGCCAGATCATGCCGAAGTTGCGCACCGAGGCGCCGACCGCGCGTTCGTAGCGTTCCAGCACGGTGACGCGGTGGCCGCGCGCGGCCAGCGCGCGGGCGATGGCCAGGCCGACGATGCCGGCGCCGACGACTAAAGCGGATTCGGTTTTCATGTGGGTTCGAACCAGTCAAACGGGCGCCAGCGCCGGCGCTTGCACGCGGCGGCTGGCGCGGTGGTGGAAATAGACGGCCGAGGCCAGCAGGCAGGCGCCGCCGAGCGCGCTCAGCGCGAGCACGATCTGGGCGAAGAACTGGGTCCACGACAGCTGCAGGCCGGAGAATTCCTTGGCCAGCAGCACCGCGACGCTGCCCAGGTAGCCGAACGCATCGGACAGGTACATCAGGAAGCCGACGTTGCCGGCGACGCGGAAGGTCGCGATCAGGCGCTCGTAGAACACGCAGTTGAACGGCACATAGGCCAGGTACAGGCCGAAGCCGACCAGCGCCAGCCACCACAGCGGCGGCAGCGCGCCGGCGCGGAAGGCGAGGGTGGCGCAGCCGGCGGTCAGCAGGCCGGCGAACATCAGCGCATGCAGCGCCATCAGGCCGCGCAGGTTGTCGCGGAACCACGTAAGGCCCGCGGTCAACGCGAGAACGGCCAAAGCGACAGGCGTCTCGATCAGCGCGAACACCCCGGCGTTGTTGCCGTACCCCAGGTCCGCGAACAGCTCCGCCTCGAAGTTGTCGCGGAAATCGCGCACCACGGTCAGCGCCACGTAGCAGCCGATCATCAGCGCCAGCCCCGGCAGGAACCGGCGCACGAACGCGAGCCGTTCGGCGCGGTTCATCGGCAATCGCTCGCTGCGCGCGGCGCGGTCGGCGGCGTCGGGCGCGGGCACGCGCTCGAGCAGGCGCAGCGCGATCAGCAGCGGCGGCACGAACAGCAGGCCGGTGAGGAACGGCATCCAGAATTCGTCCACGCCCGCCAGCAGCAGCCACTTGCCGACGCTTTTGACGATGCCCGAGGCCATGATGAAGCTCGACGCCAGGATCGCGCCCATCGCCTCGGTGGTGCGGCGGCCTTCCAGATAGCTGAACACCAGACCCCAGACCATGCCCAGCGGCAGGCCGTTGAGGAACAGGAAGCCGATGTTCCACGGTGCCGGCACCAGCGCGAAGCCGAGCAGCGCCAGCCACGCGCTGCCGATCAACAGCAGCATCAGCGGCGCGCGGCGCTCGCGGCGCAGCCCGCCGATCACGCCGATGCCGATGAACTTGCTGCACATGTAGCCCAGGATCTGCGCGACCACCAGCCAGACCTTGTAGTCCACCTCCAGCCATTGCTGGCCGTGGAACGAGGCCGCGGCGAACGGCTTGCGGAACGCGTACATGCTGGCGTAGGCCATCAGCGCCGCGCCGCCGGCGAGCAGGGTGACGCGCCAGGAGCGCAGGGTCGCGGCGGACACCGGCGCGTTCATGCGGCGTCGTCGCGGGCGCTGGCGTCGATGCCGAGCAGCGCCGGCAGCTCGAACAGCGAATCGACGATGGCGTCGGGCGCGTAGGGTTCCAGTTCGGCGCGGCGGAACGCGCCGGTGGTGACCGCCACCACCAGGCCGGCGCCGGCGTTGCGGCCTTCGCCGATATCGACTTCGGTGTCGCCGATCTTGACCAGCGCGCGCGCGTCGTCGATGCCGAACCGGCGCAGCAGCGCCTGGGCCATGTACGGCGCGGGCCGGCCGGAGGGCACTTCGTCGCTGGCGATCAGCGCGTCGATGCGGCCGTTCCAGCCCAGGCGCGCCACGATGGCCTCGGCGATATCGCGCGAGAAACCGGTGTTGAGCGCGACCTTGATGCCGTGCGCGCGCAGCAGGGCGAAGGTCGACTCCGCGCCCGGCAGCGGCGCCACCCCGGGGCGCTCGCGATAGCAGCGCAGCATGCGCGCGACGAAGTCGTCGTGGATCGCTTCGATCCTGGCCGGCGTCGCCGCCTCGCCGAGCAGGCGCGCGATCGCCTCGGGCTTGCGGTAGCCCATCAGCGCGCGGCAGGTCTCCGCCTCGATGGGATGGCCGGCGGCGGTCATCGCGCCGACGAAGGCTTCGGCGACGAAGCTCGGATCCGACACGGTCGTGCCGGCGATATCGAACAGGGCGAGGCGGTAGTTCATGGAAACCGGAGGCGCTGCGGAACAGGCCTCCAGCTTGGTCGCCGGGCGCAACCCGGTGATGACAGCGCGGGGACAGGCGGGTGGACCTGTCTAGTGCTCCTCTGGTGCTCCGGTCGGGCGGGCGCCGCCTCAGTCGCGCCCTCGCGGCGCGCTCAGTCGCCGAACGCCGCGCGCACCTGCGGCCGCGCCAGCACGATGAAGGTGAACACGCCCAGCAGCGTACCCAGCGGGAACGACAGGCAGGTGATCGCCGCGGTGAACCGGCACAGGCCAAGGCCGCGGCGCTGGCGCAGGCGGCGGGCGGTCATGAACTGCAGGGCGCTGCTGGCCAGGCTGAGCGCGATCGACAGCGCCATGATCACGGCCAGCGCGGTCGGGTCTTCGCCGGCGGCCGAGCCGGGATAGCCGGGGGCGGCAGTGCGCAGATAGTCGATCAGCACCACGCTGATCCCTGCCGCCGCCAGCGACGCCGCCGCGCCGAGCGCGGCGAGCACGTAGTAGAAGACCGACAGCAGCTTGAGGTGCGATTCGTCCTCGGCGCCGAAAGCGTCGGCGGATGCGGCGAGGTGGGGCATGGCTCGATCCTTCACAACTGCGGACGAAGGGTTCAGCGCGTATCGAACAGCGCTTTGACTTCCGGCTTCACCAGCAGCACCAGCGCCAGCACCCCGAGCACGGTGCCGAACGGCATGAACATGCAGCTCAGTCCGGCGACGACGATGCAGAAGGTGTGGCCGCGGCGCTGGCGGATGCGCCGGCCGCCGAGGGCCAGCAGCACGGCGAAGGCCAGGCCGCACAGGATGAAGGCCGAGCCCATGACGATGAACAGCCAGCCCACCGCCGGCGGCGGCGGGGTGCCGTGGCCGGGCTGGTCGAACGCGCCGGACAGCATCGCCACGCCCATGCCGACGTGGATCAGCGGGAACAGCGAGAACAGCGCGGCGATCGCCGCGACCACGTAGTAGGAGATCCCGATCAGGTCGAGGTTGGCGGCGTCTTTCGACGGCGGCGGCGCGCTCGGCGCGGCCGCAGGCAGCGGCTCGCTCATGGTGCGTTTCCTCCGATGGGGGCGGCTCGGCCGGCGGCGCGCGTGCGCGGCCACGCCGCCAGCGATCCCAGTGTCGCAAGAAACATGTCCATGTGCGCATCCCACACGTCGCCCTGCTGGCCGTTGTACGACTCCGCATCCTGCGGCGACATGGTCAGGGCGATGGCCCATTCGAACCATTCGTAGACCAGGCTGGTGCACATGATCGCGGCCACCGCCAGCGCGAACGCCTGGCCCGCGCCCAGCGCCGGCCAGCGCTGGCGGAAATGCTCGCGCAGCGGCGGGGCGAAGCAGGCGCCGTAGAGGAAATGGATCAGCCGGTCGAAATGATTGCGCTGCAGGCCCAGCGCGCGGTCCAGCGACCAGCCGCCGGTGAGCCATTGGATCCACTGGTCGTAGGGCACGTAGGAATACAGCCAGCGCGCGGCGATGCAATGCATCGTCATGAAGCCGCAGACGGCGAGGAAGTGCGCATCGCGCATCGGCCAGCGGCGGTCGTGGCGCCACAGCCACAGCAGCCCGACCACGGTCAGCACGCTGTGCATGGCCTGTTCGAACGGGCTCCTGGGCGCGATCCAGGTGATCGCGAAGACGGCCAGGACGAAGGCCAGGGCGGCTTTCTTGGGGGCGCTCATGCGTCCTTGCGCGGCGGGCATGCGGGGGCTTTCCGTGGATGACGAGGGGACGCTACCGGAGCGGGGTGGGGAAGGGAACAGGCGTCGCAGTTTTCGTCGCGGTTGCGGTTTCGCGGTCGCGGCTCGCGCCGCTCCTACAGGGGCTGCCGCCGGTTTCGCTTGCGACTGTAGGAGCGGCGCGAGCCGCGACCGCGAAAACAAAACGGCGACGAACCCTGCGCGACTTGTACGCGCCCAAAACGAAAAACGGCGGGCCCAGGCCCGCCGTCCTCTCGCCGGCCAACGCCGCGATCAACCGATATGCACGCGCTCGCCGCCGCCGTGACCGACCACTTCGCCGATGCGCCAATGCGCCAGGCCCAGGCAGCTCAGCTCGGCCTGCGTCGCCGCGGCGGCCTCGTCCGGCACCACCAGCACGAAGCCGATGCCGCAGTTGAAGGTGCGCCACATCTCCTCGCGCGGCACCGCGCCTTCGCGCTGCAGCCAGTCGAACACCGGCGGCAGGGTCCAGGTGGCGGTGCGGATGTCCAGGCCCAGGCCTTCGGGAATCACGCGGATGATGTTCTCGGTCAGGCCGCCGCCGGTGATGTGGGCCATGGCGTGGATCGAATGCTCGCCGCCGCCCGCGCGCAGCAGTTCCAGGATCGGCTTGACGTACAGCGCGGTCGGCTCCATCAGCGCGTCGATCAGGCGCACGCCGCCGACGGCGACGTCGCCCGGACGGCCGGCGCGGTCGAAGATCCGGCGGATCAGCGAATAGCCGTTGGAATGCGGGCCGCTGGAGGCGATGCCGATCAGCACGTCGCCCTTGCGCACGCGCGAACCGTCGAGGATCTGCGACTTCTCCACCGCGCCGACGGTGAAGCCGGCCAGGTCGTACTCGCCCGGCGGGTACATGTCGGGCATTTCCGCGGTCTCGCCGCCGATCAGCGCGCAGCCGGCCAGCTCGCAGCCGCGGGCGATGCCGCCGACCACCGCGACCGTGGTGTCCACCTCGAGCTTGCCGGTGGCGAAGTAGTCGAGGAAGAACAGCGGCTCGGCGCCCTGCACCAGCACGTCGTTGACGCACATGCCGACCAGGTCGATGCCGATGGTGTCGTGGCGGTTCAACTGCTGGGCCAGCTTGAGCTTGGTGCCGACGCCGTCGGTGCCGGAGACCAGCACCGGCTCGCGGTACTTGCCCGACAGGTCGAACAGCGCGCCAAACCCGCCCAGCCCGCCCATCACCTCGGGACGGAAGCTGCGCTTGACCAGCGGCTTGATGCGTTCGACCACCTCGTTGCCGGCGTCGATGTCGACGCCCGCGTCGCGGTAGGTCAGCGGCTTGGGGGAAGTGTCGGAGGAGGAAGCGGTCACGGCGGCCCCGGGGTGGTCGCGGAGGGAAGCCGGCGATTTTAGCAGGCCGGGGTGGGGCAGGAGTTAGCGGATAGGAGTTAGGAGATAGCGAAAGGCAAGCCGGGCGGGCTTTTTGCTATCTCCTAACTCCTATCCGCTATCTCCTGCCCCCACCCCGTTCAGCCCCCGAATGGACTCCCCGCCCCACCTGCGGCACCATTTCCGACCTTGAACGCCGAAGTCGGCCCCAGGCCGATGCACGGCCGTACGGCCGGGCCAGGCGGCTCGCAACGCGGGCGGGAAGCCCGCTCCACGCACAGATAGGGACAGCGATGGGCTGGTCGATGGGTAAGGCAATCCGGACTTGGGCAATGGCGGCGGCGCTGCTGGTGAGTTTCGCCGCGAGCGCGCAACGGGTAGAGGGCGACCGCGCCCAGGCCGAAGGCGCCTATTCGGCCGAAGTGCCGGTCGGCGGCCAGAGCGAGAACGAGCGCAACGGCGCGATGGCGAGGGCGCTGGCCCAGGTGCTGGCCAAGATGTCCGGCGACCGCGCCGCGGCCAGCCGTCCCGGCGTCGGCCAGGAACTGCGCCGGGCCAAGGATTACGCGACCGGCTACGACTACCGCCAGGACGAGGGCGTGTCCCAGGTCACCGGCGCGCCGACCTTCCAGACCACCCTGGTGGTCAATTTCGACCAGGAAAAGGTCGAGAACCTCGCCGCGACGCTGGGCCTGCCGATCTGGCCGCAGCCGCGGCCCAAGCCGGTGCTGTGGCTGGCGATCGACGACGGCAGCGGCCCGCGCCTGGTCGGCCTGGGCCAGGCCAACGCCGCGCGCGCCGCGCTCAACCGCGCGGTCGAGCGCGGCTACCGCCTCGGCCTGCCCAGCGGCAGCGCCGCCGA
>NZ_LXSD01000316.1:0-6811 GCF_017168095.1 Lysobacter enzymogenes
GGCGGCCGCGCCGGCCCGCGGGGGCGGGCCGGCGGCGGGTCAGGCGCCGCCGCAGTCGGGGTCGCGGTCGTAGCGGCGCTGCATTTCCTCCGGGTCGATCGCCTCGATGCTGTGGCCGATGTTCCAGCGGTGGCCGAACGGATCGATCACCGTGCCCGAGCGCTCGCCGTAGAAATGGTCGCGCGGCGCCATCGCCAGCTGCGCGCCGGCGGCGACCGCACGCGCGACCACGTCGTCGGCATCGTCCACGTGCAGGTGCAGGGTGTGGCTGTGCCCGGCGCCGGCGACCGGGCGGCGGATGTCGACCTCGGGGAACTCCTCGCATAGCATCAGCGTGGTGCCGCCCAGGTCCAGCTCGACATGGCCGATGCGGCCGCCGGGCTCGACCAGGCGGAATTTCTCGGTCGCATCGAACACCTTGCAATAGAACTCGACGGCGGCCTGGGCGTCGCCGACGCAGAGATAGGAAAACAGTTCGTGCACGGCCATGGCGGGCTCCTGAGCGATGAGGTGGACGCAGCCTGCGCCCGGACGCGCCGCGCGTATTGGACGAAATTTACCCCAACCCGCCAGCATCGCCGGATGGCTCCCTGTAGGAGCGACGCAAGTCGCGACCGCGCAGCATCCGCTCGCGCCGAAAATCCGGAATCGGGATGGAATGCGCCAAGCGCGGGTTGCAGAGGGTTTCGCCGCAGGCGCAGTGTCGCGGTCGCGGCTCGCGCCGCTCCTACAGTCGCTTCGACGAACCCAGCGCACCTGTTTCCCGCTGTAGGAGCGACGCGAGTCGCGACCGCGCAGCAGCAGTTCGCGCCGCAACCGCAATCGCGCCGCTACGAACGCCCAGGCGAACGCATCGGCAAGTGATGCGGCGAAACCGCCCGCGCGGCCAGATACGCCCGCGGCGACACCCCGGCGAACTCGCGGAATTCGCGGATCAGGTGCGATTGATCGCAATAGCCGGTCGCCAGCGCCAGTTGCGCCCAGTCCGGCTGCGCCGTCGTCGCCAGCGCCGCCAGCAGGCGCTTGAACCGCAGCACCCGCGCGTAGCGTTTCGGGCTCAGCCCGGCGGCGTCGCGGAAGCCGGCGATGAAGCGGCGGTGGCTGCGGCCGCTGGCGTGGACCCAGGCGGCGACGCGCTCGTCGGCGTCCGCGGCCGGCGCCGCGACGCTGTCGAGCCGGCGCGCCGCGCGCAGGATCTGCGGATCCAGCCCGCGCACCGGCCGCAGCCGCGCGTGCAGGAACGCTTCGAAGCATTGCCGGCGCTGGATCGGATCGGTCAGCGCGGCCAGCCGCTCGTACCACTCGGCGGCCGCGGCCGCGCCGCACAGCGCGTCCAGGCCGACATACGCGCCTTCCAGCTCGCCCGCCGACACCCCGAACAAGGCCTGCGCCGCGCCCGGCCGCAGCACCGCGCCGACCGAGGCGGCCGGCTGCGAGGCGTCCTTGATGCAGTAACCGGCGCGCGCGCCGGCGACCACCGCCGGGCCGTGCTCGCGGCCGTGCGCATCGTCGGCGCCGGCGTACAGCCGCAGCGGCGGGCCGTCCAGGCGCACCGCCAGATGCATCGCGCCGCTGGGCAGCGAGTGCTCGCGCGCGTGCGCCGGCGCCGCGTCCGGGCGCGCGCAGGCCCAGACCGTTTCGATCCACGGCCGCAACGACGGCAGCCACGGCGCGCCGGCCGACACCGCGGCGCCCTCAGCCCTCGAACGGCGGCAGCTTGACCTTCACCGCCGCGTTCTTCAGCGTCACGTACTGCGGCAGGCCGTCGCGCCCGTACGGCGGCGGCGCCTCGCCGCGGATCAGCGGCTCCAGATACTTGCGCGCTGCCGCGGTGATGCCGTAGCCGTCCTTGCGGATGAAGTTCGCCGGCATCTTCTTCTCGCGGTTGGCGATCTTGTCCAGCGGCACCGGCTCGATCTTCCAGCGGTACGGCGCGTCGGAGCTGCGCACGATCACCGGCATCACCGAGTTCATGCCCTTGAGCGCGTACTCCACCGCCGCCTTGCCGGCCGCGCGAGCCTGTTCGACGTCGGTCTTCGACGCCAGATGCCGGGCCGAACGCTGCAGATAATCCGGCAGCGCCCAATGCACCTTGTAACCGAGGGCATCCTTGACCCGTCCGGCCAGGTGCGAGGCGACGCCGCCGAGCTGGGTGTGGCCGAAGGAGTCCTTGCCGCCGCCGGCGTCGGCGACGAAGCGGCCGTCCGCGGTCTGGATGCCTTCGCTGGCGACCACCACGCAGTAGCCGACGCGCTCGACCGTGGCTTTGACCTTGGCGAAGAAGTCGGCTTCCTCGTACGGGCGTTCCGGGAACAGGATCAGGTGCGGGGCCGCGTCGGCGCCGTCGCCGGCCAGCCCGGCCGCGGCGGCCAGCCAGCCGGCGTGGCGGCCCATGGCCTCGTAGACGAAGACCTTGGTCGAGGTTTCGGCCATCGCCGCGACATCCAGCGCGGCCTCGCGCACCGACACCGCGGTGTACTTGGCGGCCGAGCCGAAGCCCGGGCAGCAGTCGGTCACCGCCAGGTCGTTGTCGACCGTCTTGGGCACGCCGACGCAGGTCAGCGGGTAGCCGTATTCGGCCGCCAGCTGCGAGACCTTGAGCGCGGTGTCGGCCGAGTCGTTGCCGCCGTTGTAGAGGAACCAGCGCACGTCGTGGGCCTGGAACACCGCCAGCAGCCGCTCGTAGCGGGCGCGGTCGGCGTCCAGCGCCTTGAGCTTGAGCCGGCACGAGCCGAACGCGCCGCCGGGGGTATGGCCGAGCGCGCGGATCGCCGCGGCCGATTCCTTGGAGGTGTCGATCAGCTCCTCGCGCAGCGCGCCGAGGATGCCGTTGCGCGCGGCCAGGACCCGGACCTTGCGCGCCCGGGCGGCCTCGATGACCCCCGCGGCGGTGGCGTTGATGACGGCGGTCACACCGCCGGATTGCGCGTAAAGCAGGTTTCCGGCGATCTTGCCAGAGGATTTTCTGGCGGTTTTGGCAGTCGGCATGGGAATTCCAGGATTGGCGCCGGTTTGCGGTAAGCTGGCCGCAATATTCCGCCCGGCGGGTGGCAGGCCGCTTCGAGTGTAGCGCCGCCCCGCATCCAGGCCAGCCCAGCGCCGGCCGAACGGGCTCCACGGCCGCCGCCGCGCGCGACGGCCGTACGGATTTCATTTGTTTCTAGGAGCGATGTAGATGCGATTGGTACTTCTGGGCGCGCCCGGCTCGGGCAAGGGCACGCAGGCCGCACGGCTCAAGGACCACCTGCAGGTGCCGCACATTTCCACCGGCGATCTGTTGCGCGCCGAAGTCGCGGCCGGTTCCAAGCTCGGCCTGGAGGCCAAGGCGGTGATGGACGCCGGCAATCTGGTCAGCGACGAGATCCTGCTGGGCATGCTCGAGGACCGTTTCTCGCGCCCGGACACCCACGGCGGCTTCATCCTCGACGGCTACCCGCGCAACCTCGCCCAGGCCGACGCGCTCGACGCGCTGCTCAAGCGCATCGGCCAGCCGATGGACTTCGCCGTGCAGCTGGAAGTGCCGACCGACCTGCTGGTCCAGCGCATCGCCGGCCGCGCCGCCGAGCAGGGCCGCAAGGACGACAGCCCCGAAGCCGTGCGCACCCGCCTGAAGGTCTACGACGAACTGACCGCGCCGGTGATCGAGTACTACCGCCAGCACGGCCGCCTGACCGTCGTCGACGGCGTCGGCTCGCTGGACGAAGTGTTCACCCGCATCATCGAGGCGCTGGAACCCGCGCCGACGGTGGGCTGAAAGGCCTTGCTCCCTCTCCCGCCTGCGGGAGAGGGCTGGGGTGAGGGCCGCGAACGGCCATGCTCCGTCATCGTTCCAATCCAGATCCCGGTATTGAAGGCCGGGCGCAGCGGTAGGATGCTTTCGACGTCCGCCGGCGCGCGCGCGCCCTCACCCCATCCCTCTCCCGCAGGCGGGAGAGGGGGAGTTGGCGCCAGCGGGAGTCGCTTCGTTGGGCATTCGTAAACTCTTTTGGAACCTCGGATCTTGAAGCTCCATATTTTGGGCATCGCCGGCACCTTCATGGGCGGCGTCGCCGCGCTCGCGCGCGAACTCGGCCACGACGTGGAAGGCAGCGACCAGGCGGTATATCCGCCGATGTCGACCCAGCTCGAACGCCTCGGCATCGCCCTGCGCCAGGGCTACCTGCCCGAAAACATCTCCGCCGATTGCGAGCAGATCGTGGTCGGCAACGCGCTCTCGCGCGGCAACCCGGCGGTGGAGCAGGTGCTCGACGACGGCCGCCGCTACACCTCCGGCGCGCAGTGGCTCAGCGAGCGGGTGCTGCCGGGCCGCGACACCCTGGCGGTCGCCGGCACCCACGGCAAGACCACCACCACCAGCATCCTGACCTGGCTGCTGGAAGCCGCCGGCCGCGCGCCGGGCTTCCTGATCGGCGGCGTCGCCGAGGACTTCGGCGCGTCCGCGCGCATCGGTGCCGGCCGCGAGTTCGTGGTCGAGGCCGACGAGTACGACACCGCCTTCTTCGACAAGCGCAGCAAGTTCGTCCACTACCGGCCGCTGGTGGCGATCCTCAACAACCTCGAATACGACCACGCCGACATCTTCCCCGACGTGGCCGCGATCCAGCGCCAGTTCCACCATCTGGTGCGCACCGTGCCGCGGCGCGGCCGCCTGATCGTCAACGGCGAGGACGCGCGTCTGGCCGAAGTGCTGGCGATGGGCTGCTGGACCCCGGTCGAGCGTTTCGGCCTGGACGGCGGCGATTACGAATGGAGCGCGCGCCTGATCGCGCAGGACGGCAGCGCGTTCGCGGTGCTCCATCGCGGCGCCGAGATCGGCGAAGTGCGCTGGCCGCTGCTGGGCCGGCACAACGTGATGAACGCGCTGGCCGCGCTGGCGGCCGCGAACGCGGTCGGCGTGGACGTGGCGACGGTGCTGCCGGCGCTGGCGAACTTCCGCAGCGTCAAGCGCCGGCTGGAAGTGATCGGCGAAGCCGGCGGCGTCACCGTCTACGACGATTTCGCCCATCACCCCACCGCGATCGAGACCACCCTGGCCGGCTTGCGCGCGCGCGTCGGCGCGGCGCGGATCGTGGTGGCGATGGAGCCGCGCAGCAATTCGATGCGCCTGGGCGCGCATGCCGATGCGCTGGCGCCGTCGTTGCGCGAGGCCGACGCAGTGGTGTTCCTGCATCGTCCTGAGTTGGCGTGGGATGCGGGCAAGGTCGTCGCCGGCCTGCGCGGCGAAGGCGTCGCGGTCGCGGACGCCGACGCGCTGATCGCGGCGTTGCGCGAGCGCGTGCGCGCGGGCGACCACGTGGTGTTCATGTCCAACGGCGGTTTCGACGGCGCGCCGCGGCGGTTCTTTGCGGTGTTGCAGGAGCGCTGAATTCGGCGCGGCCGGCGGGGGAACGTTTTCGCCGGCTTGGGGCGTTGTGTTTCGATCTTTTGAATGCGTTTTTGCGACGGGGGAAGCTGCGTCGTCATCGAATTGGCGCGGTCGCGACTCGCGCCGCTCCTACAGGGTCTCCGGCCGGTTTCGTCTCTTGTAGGAGCGACGCAAGTCGCGACCGCGCCAACTCACCTGCGACGAACCTCGCCTAAGCCCGTTGGCTGCGCCTGACGACCCGCGAAGATCAAAGGCTTCCGTCCGCAAGCGGCCGGGTCACTTTCTTTGTCTTGCCGAAGAAAGTAACGGCGGTTTCTAAACTCAAGTGCATCACCCGCCGTAAGGTCGTGCACATGGGCCACCACTACACCCACCTGAGTCCCGAAGAACGCGGCGCCATCATGGCCTGGGTCCGCCAAGGTCTCAGCGCGAGACAAATCGCACGCGAGTTGCAGCGGGCGCAAAGCACCATCACCCGGGAGCTGCGCCGTAATGGCGGCCGCCCTCGCAATGGTCGTCCCCTGATCGGACGTCCGCGCAAGCGGCCGGGCTACGAGGCCGCCACCGCGCAGGCGCGAGCGTTGGAGCTGCGACAGCGCCCGCGGCGACGGCGCAAACTACGGGCCGGCACCGCGCTTTGGCTTCGGGTCGTGGCCTTGCTGCGCGCCGGCTGGTCGCCGCAGCAGGCCTCGCTCAAACTGCATCGACTGCACCCCGACGACCCGGCCTGGCACGTGTCCCACGAAACCATCTACACTGCCTTGTACGCGATGCCGCGCGGCGAACTGCGTCGCCAGTTCCTGCTGCGACACAAGCACGCGGCACGGCGACCGCAGCGCCGCACGCCCGACGGCCGAGGCCGAATGAGCGATCTGCCCAGCATTCACGACCGTCCGCCCGAGGTCGAGGAACGGTTGATCCCTGGCCATTGGGAGGGCGACCTGATCAAGGGGGCCCGCAACCAGTCGTCGGTGGGCGTGCTGGTGTGTCGGCAAAGTCTGTTCGTGATGTTGGTGCGGCTGCCCGACGCTACCGCCCAAGGCGTGCTGGAGGGCTTCACCCAGGCCTTCGCGCGGCTGCCGCCGAGACTGCGCAAAACGCTGACCTACGATCAAGGCAAGGAAATGGCCTTGCATCGTCAGCTCAGCAAGGGCTTGGGATTGAAGGTGTATTTCGCCGATCCGCACAGCCCCTGGCAACGCGGTCGCTGCGAGAACATCAACGGCCTGTTGCGCCAATACCTGCCCAAAGGGTCCGACCTGTCGGTGCACAGCCAGCAGGATCTGGACCGCATCGCCTGGCGGTTGAACATGCGACCGCGCGTGAGCATGGATGTGCGCATGCCGGCGGAGGTGTTCCTGGAAAAGCTGTATGGCCGCCCGGTGAACTTTTCCATTGAGGATGTGATTGCGGTGGGGTGATGCACTTGATGCTTGACCCCGCCAA
>NZ_LXSD01000317.1:0-5522 GCF_017168095.1 Lysobacter enzymogenes
CCGCCGACCGCCGCGCCCGCAACCGCGCCGGCCACGACCGCCGCGACCGACACAACCCCGATCGAATACGTCGACAAGCCCGCCGCCCCCGCCGGCAAGAGCGGCTGGCGCGAACGCCTGCGCAACAGCGCCTTCGCGCGCAGCTTCGGCGGCCTGTTCTCGCGCAATCCGCGCCTGGACGACGACCTGCTCGACGAAATCGAAACCGCGCTGATCACCGCCGACGTCGGCGTCACCGCCACCACCGCGCTGGTCGAGAACCTGCGCAAGCGGATGAAGTCGCGCGAGTTCGCCGACGCCAACGCGCTGCTGGCCGCGCTGCGCGCCGACCTGATCGGCCTGCTGCAGCCGGTGGCCAAACCGCTGGCGATCGACACCGCCGCCAAGCCCTTCGTGGTGCTCACCGTCGGCGTCAACGGCGTCGGCAAGACCACCACCATCGGCAAGCTGGCCAAGCGTTTCCGCGACGAGAACCGTTCGCTGATGCTGGCCGCCGGCGACACCTTCCGCGCCGCCGCGGTCGCCCAGTTGCAAGCCTGGGGCGAGCGCAACGGCGTGCCGGTGGTGGCGCAGGGCCAGAACGCCGACGCCGCCTCGGTCGCCTACGACGCGCTGGCCGCGGCCAAGGCGCGCGCCACCCAGGTGCTGATCGCCGACACCGCCGGGCGCCTGCATACCCAGCAGGGCCTGATGGCCGAACTCGGCAAGATCCGCCGGGTGCTGGCCAAGGTCGATCCGACCGCGCCGCACGAAGTGCTGATGGTCATCGACGGCACCACCGGCCAGAACGCGCTGTCGCAGTTGCGCCAGTTCCACGCCGCGGTCGGCGTCACCGGCCTGGTGGTGACCAAGCTCGACGGCACCGCCAAGGGCGGCGTGGTGTTCGCGCTGGCGCGCGAGTTCGGCATTCCGATCCGCTTCGCCGGCATCGGCGAGCGCCCGGAAGACCTGCGCGTGTTCGACGCCGAAGCCTTCGTCGACGCCCTGCTGCCCGAAGCGCTCGGCGGCTGAGGCGCGATGCCCGCCGCCGCCGCACCGACGGCGCCGCAGCAGCCCGCGCGCCGCTCGCGCAAGCGGCTCTGGATCGTCCTGGCGCTGCTGCTGGCGGCGTTGCTCGCTCTGCGCTGGGTCTCGCAACCCAGCCAGGTCAGCTGGATCGTGCTGAGCCAGGCCGGCCGCGCGCTCGGCCTTGAGATCGGCGCCAGCGGCGCCAGCGAATACCGCCTGCGCGGCACCCCGATGCTGGAAGTGCGCGACCTGGTCGCGCGCGCGCCCGGCCGCCACAAACCGCTGCTGCGCGCCAAGCGCGTCTATCTGGCCGCGCCGTGGACGACGATCCGCGCCGCCGGCGCTGTGCTCGACATCGAACGGGTCGAACTCGACGCGCCGCAGTTGGACCTCGGCGAACTCGACCGCTGGCTCGCCGCGCGCCCGCCCTCGCCCGGCCCGACCCGCATCCCGCGCCTGATCCGCGGCGCACGCGTCAGCGACGGCCGCGCGGTCGGCGCGGGCTGGTCGGTCGAAAACATCGGCCTGGAGTTCGCCGAACTCGATCCGGACAAACCGCTGCGCGCCCGCGTGCGCGGACGCGCGCTCAGCGCCGGCGTGGCGGTGCCGTTCGATCTGGCCGCGACCCTGCATCGCCCGGCTCCGGCGCGCGGCCTCGGCCTGTCCGGCGCGCTCGCGGTGGAGGCCAAAGACTGGCGCCTGCCGATGCGCGTGCGCGCCGGCGCGCGCCTGCACGACGGCCTCGACGGCCTCGGCCTGGACGCGCTGCGCCTGGGCGCCGACGCGCGCTATGCCAGCGGCGACACCGATCTGCCGTTCGCCTTCGGCCTCGCCGGCCCGCTGCGCTATCGCGCCGGCGAACTGACCCTCGCGCCGATGGGCGCGGCCCTGCGCGCCGCCGCCGACAGCACGGTGCCCAACCTCGACGCCGGCGGCCGCTTCGGCTTCGGCGCGGCCCTGCGGCTGCACTGGCGAGGCCGCATCCATGCCTGGCCGCAGGCCTGGCCGGCGCTGCCGCCGCCGCTCGGCCAATCGCGCACGCCGCTGGATTTCCAGCTCGATTACGCAGGCAAGGCCGATCTGTCCGACACCGTCGCGCTGAGCGCGCAACGCGACCAGACCCGCTTCGACGGCCGCTTGCGCCTGGCGCAGATGCTGGCCTGGATCGACGCCAGGGACGGCTCGCCGCTGCCGCCGCTGAACGGCCGCCTGAGCGCGCCGAAGATCGAAATCTCCGGCGCCGCGCTGGAAGGCGTGGAAGTGCAAATCCAAGACGATCCGCCCGCCGCCGCGTCGCCCGCGCCGGCCTCCTGACATCGCAATGAACCCACGCAGCCAAAGCGCCAACGCCCGCCCCGCCCGCCGCAAGACGGCGGCGCCACCCGCCGCCGCCTCCGCGCCCGACGCCTTCGCCGCGCGCCTGCTGGCCTGGTTCGACGTCAGCGGCCGCCACGATCTGCCCTGGCAGCATCCGCGCTCGCCGTACCGGGTGTGGCTGTCGGAAATCATGCTGCAGCAGACCCAGGTCAAGACCGCCGCGCCCTATTTCGAACGCTTCGTCGCGCGTCTGCCCGACCTGCCCGCGCTCGCCGCGGCCGGGCAGGACACCGTGCTCGGCCTGTGGTCGGGCCTGGGCTACTACGCCCGCGCCCGCAACCTGCACGCCGCGGCCAAGCTGTGCGTCGAACGCCACGGCGGCGAACTGCCGCGCGATATCGACGCGCTGACCGCGCTGCCCGGCATCGGCCGCAGCACCGCCGCGGCGATCCTGTCGCAGGCCTGGGGCGACCGCCACGCGATCCTCGACGGCAACGTCAAGCGGGTGCTGTCGCGCTACCACGGCATCGACGGGTTTCCCGGCCTGCCGGCGGTGGAGCGGCAGCTGTGGGCGCTGGCCGAATCGCACCTGCCGCCGGCGCGCATGACCGACTACACCCAGGCGCAGATGGACCTGGGCGCGACCGTGTGCACGCGCTCGGACCCGGCCTGCATCCTGTGCCCGCTGCAGAACGACTGCGTCGCCCGCATCCACGGCCGCACCGCCGAACTGCCGGTGCCCAAGCCGGGCAAGGCGGTGCCGCAGCGCCACGCGCAGGTGCTGTGGCTGCTCGACCGCAGCGGCCGCGTGCTGTTGCAGCGGCGCCCGCCGACCGGCGTGTGGGCGGCGCTGTGGACGCTGCCGCAGCACGAGGACGAGGAAGCCGCCGAGCGCTGGTTCGACACCCACGTCGAAGCCGAATACGCCGACGGCGAAGCGCTGGCGCCGGTCGCCCACGCGTTCAGCCACTACAAGCTGGAACTGCAGCCGCGGCGCTGGCGCGCGGTCGCCTTGCGCGCGCGCGTCGGCGACAATGACGACCTGCGCTGGGTCGCGCGCGAGGAACTGGCCGAGCTCGGCATTCCCGCGCCGATCCGCAAGTTGATCGAAGCCGCAAGCTGATCGAAGCGGCAGGCTGACCGCGATCGACCGATCGAACCCGCAAGCCGCGCCGCCCCCCACATTCGTCACCGCACCAGGATCCCCATGAGCCGCAGCGTTTTCTGCCAGCACGAACAGCGCGAGACCGAAGGCCTCGACTTCATTCCCTGGCCGGGCGAGATGGGCAAGCGCATCTTCGCCAACATCGGCAAGGCCGCCTGGGCGGCGTGGCTGGCCCACCAGACCATGCTGATCAACGAGAACCGGCTCTCGCCGATGGACCCCAAGCACCGCGCCTTCCTCCAGGACGAGATGGAGAAGTTCCTGTTCGGCGGCGGCGCCGACAAGCCGGCCGGCTACGTGCCCGAGCAGTGAGCGCCGCGCGCGCCTGAACGGCGAACGCGTACGCGTTCGCTGCGAAACTGCGACCCATTGCCCGCCGCAGGCACGCTCGCGCCGCGGTGGCCTTCGTGTTGAATCGCCATTCCGGCATCGCCACGCGGCGGTGCGGGAAAACGACCTGCGCAGGAAAGCGGCGCTCCGCCGCAGCCGCGGCTGCGTCGCGCCACCGCGCTTCATCACAAGGAGAGTCGAAATGCGTCAGCAGTCCAAGAGCAAGCTCGCCCTGATCGCCTTCGCCGTCGGCATGACCCTGTCGCTGGCCGCCAGCGCGCTGCCTTACCCGAATCCGGGCGAGGGCTACGTCCAGCACTATTACTCGGACGCCGCCCGCACCAACCTGGTCGGCGAGCGTTCCTACGGCAATTGCGGCGAGTCGTTCCAGTGGGGCCAGACCAGCCGCTACTTCACCCTGACCAAGGTCGTGTGCGGCGACGGCCTGCCGTAAGTCCGCGCGCGCAACTACAGCCACGACGCGGGCCCGGCGCGATGCCGGGCCCGCGACGCGGACGCCTTCAAACCGCTTCGTCGATACCGAACGCAGCCGGATAACGCACCTGCCCGGCTTCGCCGCGCAGCGCGCCCTTGGCCAGTTCCAGCGCCATGAACGCCTCGCCGGCGAACGGCGACGCCAGCTTGGCCGCCAGCGCCGCGCTGAAGCCGAAGCGCGGGTAGTACCCCGGATGGCCGAGCACGATCACCGCCTCGACCCCGTCCCGAGCCAGGCACGCCAGCCCCGCGCGCACCAGCGCCGAACCCAGGCCGGCGCTCTGCCGCTGCGGATCCACCGCCATCGGCGCCAATGCCACCGCACGCACCGCGCGCCCGTCCACTTGCGTGGGCAAGTCGGTGAACAGGATGTGGCCGACGATCGCGTCGCCGTCCTGCGCCACCAGCGACAGCCGCACCAGGCCGTCGGCGCGCAGGCGCTCGACTAGGTCGGCCTCGTCGCCGCGGCCGAACGCGGCGCGGTTGAGCGCGCGCACCTGCGCGCGCTGTTCGGGCGTTTCGTCTTGGATATGCATAGCGTCCTCCTGTGCGGACAACGGGCGGCGGCGCAGGGCCGAGCCGAACATCAGCAAGCTCAGCATCGCCGTCACCGGTTGTCGTGTTGAGGGCGCACGCTTTGCCGCCCCAGATGGCTGATGCGGTAGGGCTGCCCGTCGTGCGAGCAGATCAGGCCGCGTCGTTTGAGTTTCTTGAACACCGCTACGGTGCAGTCCGCGAGGCGATAGCCGTCGCGGTTGTAGCAGTCCACCTCGAGGACGGCCGCGCTATCGGCGGCGCGGCGGTGCTGGATGCAGCCGCCTTGAGCCAGCGCGTGCAGCACGCGCTGTTCGGATCTGGAAAGATTCATTTGGCATGTCGGTCGTAGCCGGAACGAACGCGACGGCGCGCGCCCGCGTTGCGCGGACGGCGAACTGATTCGACGCGTTACCCACCTTCGCGAAAACGAAGGTCAGCGGGTGGCCACAATCTCCGACATGCTTCCCTCTTTGGCCGCCGATCGGCGGGAGTACGGGGAAGCGCACCCTAGTAGGCGGCGGCGCGCGTGTCAACCGCGCGGGCGGCCGCATTCAAGTCTCGGCGCGGCCTGCGCCGGCGCGTGCACGCAGACGCGGGTTCGCCCACTCGCGCACCCGGTCGCAGCGGCGGGGACTGCCGAGGTCCACACTGCGCCGGCCGGCCCCGCCCC
>NZ_LXSD01000318.1:0-16168 GCF_017168095.1 Lysobacter enzymogenes
GCGCCGCGACCCCGGCCGCCCGCGCCGCCGCACCGACCTCACGCTCTGCGAACCAAGAAGCCATGATCGCCATTACCCTCCCCGACGGCAGCCGCCGCGAATTCGACCACCCCGTCTCCGTCATGGACGTCGCCGCCTCGATCGGCGCCGGCCTGGCCAAGGCCACCGTCGCCGGCGAAGTCGACGGCAAGCTGGTCGACGCCAGCGACCGCATCGACCACGACGCGCGCCTGCGCATCATCACGCCCAAGGATCCCGAAGGCGTCGAAATCATCCGCCACTCCTGCGCCCACCTGGTCGGCCACGCGGTCAAGCAGCTGTACCCGACCGCGAAGATGGTGATCGGCCCGGTCATCGAGGAAGGCTTCTACTACGACATCTGGTACGAGCGCCCGTTCACCCCGGACGACATGGCCGCGATCGAAGCGCGCATGATCGAGCTGATCGACAAGGACTACGACGTGATCAAGAAGGTCACGCCGCGCGAGGAAGTGATCGCGGTGTTCCAGTCGCGCGGCGAGGACTACAAGCTGCGCCTGGTCGAGGACATGCCCGACGAGAAGGCGATGGGCCTGTACTACCACGAGGAATACGTGGACATGTGCCGCGGCCCGCACGTGCCCAACACGCGCTTCCTCAAGGCGTTCAAGCTGACCCGCATCTCCGGCGCGTACTGGCGCGGCGATTCCAAGAACGAACAGCTGCAGCGCATCTACGGCACCGCGTGGGCCGACAAGAAGCAACTCGCCGCCTACATCCAGCGCATGGAAGAGGCCGAGAAGCGCGACCACCGCAAGATCGGCAAGCAGCAGGACCTGTTCCACCTGCAGGAAGAAGCGCCGGGCCTGGTGTTCTGGCACCCGAAGGGCTGGTCGATCTGGCAGGTGGTCGAGCAGTACATGCGCAAGGTCTACCGCGACAGCGGCTACGGCGAAGTGCGCTGCCCGCAGATCCTGGACGTGTCGCTGTGGCAGAAGTCCGGCCACTGGGACAACTACAAGGAGAACATGTTCTTCACCGAGTCGGAGAAGCGCACCTACGCGGTCAAGCCGATGAACTGCCCCGGCCACGTGCAGGTGTTCAACCAGGGCCTGCACAGCTACCGCGACCTGCCGATCCGTTACGGCGAATTCGGTTCCTGCCATCGCAACGAGCCGTCCGGCGCGCTGCACGGCATCCTGCGCGTGCGCGGCTTCACCCAGGACGACGGCCACATCTTCTGCCTGGAAGACCAGATCGAAGCCGAAGTGACCGCGTTCCACCAGCAGGCGCTGGCGGTGTACGGCGATTTCGGTTTCGACGACATCCAGATCAAGATCGCGCTGCGCCCCGAATCGCGCCTCGGCGACGACGCCACCTGGGACAAGGCCGAAGCCGCGCTGCGCAGCGCGCTGTCGGCGTGCAACGTGGAATGGCAGGAGTTGCCGGGCGAAGGCGCGTTCTACGGCCCGAAGATCGAGTACCACTTGAAGGACGCGATCGGCCGCACCTGGCAGCTCGGCACGATGCAGGTCGACTTCATGATGCCCGGCCGCCTGGGCGCGGAGTACGTCGACGAAAACAGCCAGCGGCGCACGCCGGTGATGCTGCATCGCGCGATCGTCGGTTCGATGGAGCGTTTCATCGGCATCCTGATCGAACACCACGCCGGCCAATTCCCTGCGTGGCTGGCGCCGGTCCAGGCGGCGGTGCTCAACATCACCGACGCCCAGGGCGATTATGTGGAAGAGGTCAGGAAACTCCTTGCAAATCAAGGGTTCCGGGTCGAGGCGGATTTGCGAAACGAAAAAATCGGCCGTAAGATTCGCGAGCACACGCTGCAGCGCGTGCCGTACCTGCTCGTGGCCGGCGACCGCGAGAAGGAAACCGGCACGATCGCGGTGCGCACGCGGGGTGGGGAGGACCTGGGGACGATGACCGTTGCCGAGTTCGCTTCGCGTCTTACCAGCGAGCGGGCCTGACCCGGCCGGCCGCCACCCGCGCGCAGCGCCACCACCTCCGTCCCGGCCAGGCCGGGACGGCCCTAGACGCGTAAGTTCGCGTTTTCATTGGAGATTGCAACAATCAGTACCCCTGAGAAGCCGAATCGAAAGAACCAGGAAATCCGCGTCCCGCGCGTGCGCGTGATCGGCAGCGACGGCGAGATGATCGGCGTGCTCACGCGCGACGAAGCGCTGCGCATGGCCGAAGAGGAAGCCCTGGATCTGGTCGAAATCCAGCCCAACGCCGATCCGCCGGTCTGCAAGATCATGGATTTCGGCAAGTTCCGCTTCGAGCAGCAGAAGAAGGCCAACGAGGCCAAGAAGAAGCAGAAGCAGGTCGAGATCAAGGAACTCAAGTTCCGTCCGGTCACCGACGAGGGCGACTACCAGATCAAGCTGCGCAACATGCGCCGTTTCCTGGAAGAGGGCGACAAGGTCAAGGTCAACATCCGCTTCCGCGGCCGCGAAATGAGCCATCAGGAGCTCGGTCGCGAAATGGCGGCGCGGATCGAGGCCGACCTGGGCGACGACATCGTGGTCGAGTCGCGTCCGCGCCTGGAAGGGCGGCAGATGGTCATGATGATCGCGCCCAAGAAGAAGACCTGAGCCGTGTCCTTCCCCGCCCGCGGGGAGGGCCGAGGCGCGGTCGGGGGCTGGGAGTTCGGCTCCCAATCCCCTGATTTGCCTGAAGATATTTGCAAGCCCGGCGCCGAGCCCGCATACTATGCGGCCCGGTTCGCCGGGTTTGTTGTATGCAGATGCACGGACCTGTCGTAGATTCTTTAGTTATCAACGACTTACAAGCCGGCAAGGGCAGGACGGAAAGAGTGGCCGCACGCGTCGCGTGCCCCGGCCACCGCCCAGGCCAGTGACATAAAACCATCCGAAAGGACATCGCAATGCCCAAGATCAAGACCAATCGGGCGGCGGCCAAGCGCTTCCGGAAGACCGCTTCCGGCAAGTACAAGTGCGGCCACGCCAACAAGAGCCACATCCTCACCAAGAAGGCGACCAAGCGGAAGCGCAACCTGCGGCAGACGAACCATGTTCGTGCCGAGGACGCGGGCCGTCTGGACCGCATGCTTCCGTATTTGTGAGGAGACTGAAAAATGGCACGAGTTAAGCGTGGTGTTACGGCGCGTCGCCGTCACAAGAAAATCCTGAAGCAGGCCAAGGGCTACTACAACGCCCGCCGCAAGGTCTTCCGCGTCGCCAAGCAGGCGGTGACGAAGGCCCTGCAGTACGCCTACATCGGTCGCAAGCAGAAGAAGCGCAATTTCCGTTCGCTGTGGATCACCCGCATCAACGCGGCGGCCCGCATCAACGGCATGAGCTACAGCCGATTTATCAACGGCCTGCTGAAGGCCGGCATCACCCTCGACCGTAAGGTGCTGGCGGACATCGCCGTGCACGACGCGAAGGGTTTTGCGGCTCTGGCGGAAAAGGCGAAGAGCGCGCTCGCGGCTTGATGCGGGTCCCTCCGCAAGAGCCCGCGCATCCATGCGCGGACTCTTGAAGACGAGGAACCACAACGGCATGGGGAAGGGCGCGAGTCCTTCCCCATTGTCGTTTCTGGGCCCGCGACATCAGGCGGTCGGACCCACCCAGGAGGATGCGATGAAAGGAATTTCCAGGTACGGCCGGTCCGGCGTGTGGATGCTGGCGTTGCTGGGCGGCATGGCGGGATCGACGCTCGCCGCGGCGCGCGACAACGCGGCCGAGGAGGCCCAGACCCTGCAGCGCTTCGCCGAGGTGATGCTGGCCAAGGGCCGCAACGAGCAGTGCAAGGTGCTCGACGAAGCGCGCACCCGGCAGCTCGACGACGACGTCACCGCGATCCTCAGGAAGCTGGAGAAGCGGGTTGCGCCGCAGAAACTGCTCGGGGTGGCGCTCAACGCGACCGTCGCGACCGGCGCGCCGGAATCGGCGGCGAACTGCGACGAGGCGACCCGGCAAACGGTCGAAGCGGGCAGCGAACAGGCGCGGGGCTGGGCGGAGGAACTCCGCGGCCGGCGATCGCGAGGCAATTCAACGCAAGGCAAGTGAGAGGACACCCGAGCACATGGCGCAGATCGAGCAACTGATCCAGCAGGCGCTGGCCGAGATCGACGCGGCGGCTTCCCCGGACGCCATCGAAGCGCTGCGCGTGTCGCTGCTCGGCAAGTCCGGCAGCGTCACCGCCCAGCTCAAGCAGCTCGGCGCGTTGCCGCCGGACGAGCGCAAGGCCGCCGGCGAAGCGATCAACCTGGCGCGCGACCGCCTGACCGTCGCCCTGGCCGGGCGCAAGAACCTGCTCGACGCCGCCGCGCTCGACGCGCGCCTGGCCGCCGAGACCATCGATGTGACCCTGCCCGGCATCGACGCCGCGCGCGGCGGCCTGCATCCGGTCAGCCGCACCATGGAGCGCATGGCCGACATCTTCGGCCGGCTCGGCTTCGAACTGGCCGACGGCCCGGAGATCGAAGACGACTGGCACAACTTCGAGGCGCTCAACTTCCCGCCGCACCATCCGGCGCGGGCGATGCACGACACGTTCTACTTCCCGCACGACAGCGCCGGCGTCGCGCGCCTGCTGCGCACCCACACCTCGGGCATGCAGGTGCGCTACATGCTGCAGGCCGTTGCCGATAAGAGCGGGCCGCCGCTGCGCATGATCGCGCTGGGCAAGGTCTACCGCAGCGACAGCGACCAGACCCACACGCCGATGTTCCACCAGTGCGAAGGCCTGCTGATCGACGAGCATTCCAGCTTCGCCGACCTCAAGGGCACCCTGGCCGAATTCGTGCGCGCGTTCTTCGAGCGCGATTTCGAGATGCGCTTCCGCCCGAGCTACTTTCCCTTCACCGAGCCCTCGGCCGAAGTCGACATCGCCTGGCAGCAGGCCGACGGCAGCACCCGCTGGCTGGAAGTGCTGGGTTGCGGCATGGTCCACCCGAACGTGCTGCGCAACGTCGGCATCGACCCGGAGCGCTACACCGGCTACGCCTTCGGCATGGGCGTGGAGCGGCTGACCATGCTGCGTTACGGCGTGGACGATTTGCGCAGCTTCTTCGAGAACGATGTGCGGTTCTTGAGGCAGTTCGCCTGAGGAGCGGGGAAAGAAGAGCGGGATTGGGAATTGGGGAACTGCCGTTGCGCAGCAGCTTGCATCCCGATGCCCTCCGGCTCTTGCGTTCCCACAGTTCCCTGACCCCGCTTCTTGTTTCCCGCTTCTTACTTCCCGCTCCGCTTCTGCCCCCGGTTCCCAATCCATGAAATTCAGCGAAAACTGGCTCCGCCAGCACGTCCCGACCGCCGCCTCGCGCGATGAGCTCGCCGCGACCCTGACCGCGATCGGGCTGGAAGTGGAAGAGGTGACCGCGCTCGGCGCCGCGCTCGACGGCGTCGTCGTCGCCCGCATCGTCAGCGCCGAAAAACACCCCGAAGCCGACCGCCTGCAGGTGTGCTCGGTCGAGACCGGCAGCGGCACCGTGCAGATCGTGTGCGGCGCGCCGAACGCGCGCGCGGGGCTGATCGCGCCGCTGGCCCCGGTCGGCGCGACCTTGCCCGGCGGCCTGTCGATCAAGGCCGCCAAGCTGCGCGGCGTGGAGTCGTTCGGCATGCTGTGCTCGGCCAAGGAACTCGGCATCGACGCCGACGCCTCCGGCCTGCTGGAACTGCCGGCCGATGCGCCGGTCGGCCAGCCGCTGGCGCAGTACCTGGGCCTGCCCGACGCCAGCATCGAGATCAAGCTGACCCCGAACCGCGCCGACTGCTTCAGCGTGCGCGGCATCGCCTACGACGTCGCCGCCGCCACCGGCAGCGCGGTCGCGCCGCTGGCGATCGAGCCGGTGCCGGCCGCGATCGACGCGGCGCTGACGGTCGAACTCGACGCCGGCGCGGACGTGCCGCGCTACTGCGGCCGGGTCATCGAAGGCGTCGACGCGACCGCGCCGACGCCGGTGTGGATGGCCGAGCGCCTGCGCCGCAGCGGCGTGCGCCCGGTGTCGTTCCTGGTCGACGTGACCCAGTACGTGATGCTGGAAATCGGCCAGCCGATGCACGCCTTCGACCGCGACACCCTGGCCGGCCCGGTCGGCGCGCGGCGCGCGCGCCAGGGCGAGACGACGCAACTGCTCAACGCGCAGGAAGTGACGCTCGACGAGCAGTTCATCGTCATCACCGACGGTACCGGCGCGGCCCAGCGCATCGTCGCGCTCGGCGGGGTCATGGGCGGCTACGACAGCCGCGTCACCGACGCCACCCGCAACGTGTTCCTGGAGGCCGCGCACTTCGCTCCGGCCGCGATCATCGGCCGCGGCCGCAAGCTCGGCCTGCACACCGACGCCGGCCATCGCTTCGAGCGCGGCGTCGATCCGGAACTGCCGCGCACCGCGATCGAGTACGCGACCCGGCTGATCCTCGACATCGCCGGCGGCGCGCCCGGCCCGCTGACCGAATCGGCGCTGCCCGAACACCTGCCGCAGCCGCGGCCGGTGACGCTGCGGCGCGCGCGGCTGGCGCGGGTGCTCGGCCTCGCCGTCGCCGATGCCGAGGTCGAACGCATCCTCGATGCGCTGGGCCTGAAGGTCGAGGCCAGCGACGACGGCTGGCGGGTGACCCCGCCGAGCCGCCGCTTCGATATCGCCATCGAAGAGGACCTGATCGAAGAAATCGCCCGCATCCACGGCTACGACCGCATCCCGACCACGCTGCCCGGCGGCGCCGCGCGCCTGGTCGCGCCGACCGAGACCCGCGTCGACGCGCCGACCGTGCGCCGGCAGATGGCCGCGCGCGACTACCTGGAAGCGGTCAACTACGCCTTCGTCGACGCCGCCTGGCTGGAACTGTGGCAGGCCGGCGAGGACGCGGTGACGCTGGCCAATCCGCTCAGCGCCGAGCTCGGGGTGATGCGCACGATGCTGCTGCCGGGGCTGGTCGCCGCGCTGGCGCGCAACGCCGCGCGCCAGCAGGAACGGGTGCGCCTGTTCGAACTCGGCAACGTGTTCCATGCCGTGCCCGGCGAGGCGCCGCGCGAGACCCAGCGCATCGCCGCCGCGGTCTGCGGCAGCGCCGGCGCCGAGCAGTGGGGGCGGGCGGCGCGGCCGGTCGGCTTCCACGACCTGCGCGGCGACCTCGACAGCCTCGCCGCCGCGGCCGGCGCGCGCCTGGAGTACCGCCCGAGCGCGCCGTCGTGGGCGCATCCGGGCCGCAGCGCCGATGTATGGCGCGTCGACGGCGGCCGCGCGCTGCGCCTGGGCTGGATCGGCCAGTTGCATCCGCGCCTGCTGCGCGCGCTCGACCTCGACAACGACGTCGTCGCCTTCGAGCTGGACCTGAACGGATTGACCGAGCGCGCCATCGCCAAGGCCGGAGCGCAGTCCAAGTACCCGTCGGTGCGCCGGGATCGCGCGTTCATCGTCGCCGATACGGTGCCGTGGGCGGCCATTCAGGCCACCGTTCAGGCCGCCGCCGGCCCCAGCCTGCGCGAGTTGGTGCTGTTCGACCGCTACCAGGGCAAGGGCGTGGAAACCGGATTCAAGAGTCTCGCTATGGGCTTGATTCTGCAGGATGAATCGCGCACCCTGACCGACCGGGACGTGGATGCCGTGGTGGCCGAAGTGACCGCCGCGGTGGAACGCGAACACGGCGCCAGGCTGCGTAGCTGACGCCTCGCGCGGCCGTCACGGTCCGGACGTTATTCAGAGGTCACCATGGCACTTACCAAAGCGGAAATGGCGGAGCGGCTGTTCGACGAAGTCGGGTTGAACAAGCGCGAGGCCAAGGAATTCGTCGACGCGTTCTTCGATGCGTTGCGCGAAGCGTTGGAGCAGGGGCGCCAGGTCAAGCTGTCGGGTTTCGGCAACTTCGACCTGCGCCGCAAGAACCAGCGCCCCGGCCGCAACCCGAAGACCGGCGAGGAGATTCCGATTTCCGCGCGCACGGTGGTGACCTTCCGCCCGGGCCAGAAGCTCAAGGAGCGGGTCGAGGCGTACAGCGGAGGCGAACATGCTGGATCCGGGCAGTAACCGCGAACTTCCGCCGATTCCGGCCAAGCGCTACTTCACCATCGGTGAGGTCAGCGAGCTGTGCGAGGTCAAGCCGCACGTGCTGCGGTACTGGGAGACCGAGTTTCCCACCCTCAACCCGGTCAAGCGCCGCGGCAACCGCCGCTACTACCAGCGCCACGAAGTGCTGATGGTGCGGCAGATCCGCGGCCTGCTGTACGAACAGGGCTACACCATCGGCGGCGCGCGCCTGCGGCTGGAAGGCGAGGCGGCCAAGGACGAGTCGGCGCTGTCCTCGCAGATCGTCAAGCAGGTGCGGATGGAGCTGGAGGAAGTGCTGCAGCTGTTGCGGCGCTGACCGATCGCGACCCGGCGGCCGGCATCCTCCCCGAGCGCCGCGATGCCTCAGTTCCCCATCCCTATTCCCCATTCCCTGCTTCAAGCGGCTATACTTGCCGCCCGCTCGCAAGAGCGGACATCGCAATCCACGTCGGGGCGTAGCGCAGCCTGGTAGCGCATCTGCCTGGGGGGCAGAGGGTCGTCGGTTCAAATCCGGCCGTCCCGACCAATTGCGAAGTCGCAGCACCGAGACCCTGGCGAAAGCCGGGGTTTTTCGTTTCCGGGCGCCTGCCCGTGGAAGCGGGCGGCATGCGCCCGACGCTTCCGGCTTTTGTGGGAGGGCCTTCAGGCCCGATGCCTTCCGCTCCGCCGCGACGAACCCAAGTTCATCGCCCCCGGCCTTGAAGATCGCAGCCTCTGCGAAGCCTGCGCGCGATCATGACGGACATGGCCGACGGCCACGTCCCCGAACCGGCGGGGCCCGATGCCGGCGCTGCGAGGAAGCCTTCCATGACCCCGACTCCGCTGGAACGCACCGGCGAATTCGAGCGCACCGACAATGGCTGGGTGCTCAAGTTCTGGATCCGCGAAGACGCCGGCCTGCGCCTGCGCCACGAAGTGTTCGACGACACCCCGGCGCTGCTGCGGCGGATCTATGAGGTGTTCGGGCGTGCGGGCGCGGGCGCCGGCGCGACCGGCTGACGCGCGCCGCGCCCACGAACCGTGGCCGTAGCTTCGTTTGCGACTGTAGGAGCTGCGCGAGCTGCGACTGCGGGGTAGGCGGTTGCGTCGAAAGCGAGGTGTCGCGGTCGCGGCTCGCGCCGCTCCTACAGGGAGGGGGTATTCGTAGTTTCGATTCCGACGGTAGGAGCTGCGCGAGCTGCGACTGCGGGGTAGCCGGTCGCGTCGCAAGCGCGATGTCGCGGTCGCGGCTCGCGCCGCTCCTACAGGGGGCGTCCGTAATTTCGATTCCGACTATAGGAGCTGCGCGAGCTGCGACTGCGGGGTAGCCGGTCGCGTCGCAAGCGAGGCGTCGCGGTCGCGGCTCGCGCCGCTCCTACAGGGAGGGGGTATTCGTAGTTTCGATTCCGACGGTAGGAGCTGCGCGAGCTGCGACTGCGGGGTAGCCGGTCGCGTCGCAAGCGAGGTGTCGCGGTCGCAGCTCGCGCCGCTCCTACAGGGGGGCGACCGGGGGGCGAGTCGCGTCAAACGACCGACGCTTACGGATCCTCGACGGTATAGCCCGCCGCGCGCAGACGGTCGAGCAAGCCGCCGTTTTCGAGCAGGTCCGACACGGGCAGCGAGGCGAAGGTGCTGTTGTTCTTGGCGATGGCTTCTTCCGCCACCGCCAGCCAGTTCGCGCTGACGCGCTGGCGCAGGTCGCCGAGGTTGAGGCGGCGGGCCACGCCGGTCGCGGCCAGCGCTTCCAGGCAGGTGCGGTATTGGTCGCCCTGCGGCAGGGTGCGCAGGGTGGCGATGTCGCCGACCGCCCAGGCGTTGCCGCGCGCGCGCATCGCTTCCAGGTCGGTCTCGATGCGCGAAAGGGTCTTGGCGAAGCACTCGCGGTCGTCCATCGCGCTGTCGGCGAATTCCTTGAGCGTGGCCTTGGGGTCGTCGATCTTCAGCGTGACCCTGGCCTCGGTGACCGTGACGCCGTGCTGCCTGGCGGCTTTTTCCACCACCGGCTGGACCACGCCCTTGAGCGACATTCCCGATTGCTTGATCGCCGCTTCGTAGAGCTCCTGCGCGGCGAAGATCGGCCGCCACTTCTCCACCCCGCCGTCGCGGCCGATGTAGCGCGCCTTGAGCACGCTCCAGCGCGCGTACAGGTCGGCCGGCACCACCTCGTCCAGGGTCTTGCCGTCCGGATTCTTGCGCGCCTTCAGCGCGGTGGGGATCAGCATCATGGTGCGGAACATGCCCAGCTCGGTGCCGAGGCTGACCGAGGGCGGGGCGATGACTTCCTGCGAATCGGCGATGGTCGCCTCGACCTGGCGCGACAGCCAGGTCATGTCCTTCGGCAGCGGCGTGACCGTGCCGAGGATCCACAGCACGTGGCCGCCGCGCATCACTTTCCACAGGCCGGGGCCGGGCTGTTCGCCGGTGACCACCAGCGTGTCCATGTCGCGGATGTCGCCGGCGGACGGTGTCGGCGTCGCAGCGGGCGGCGTCTGCGCCGAGGCGGCCGGCAGCAGCGCCAGCAGGGCGAGGGCGGTGAGGGCGCGGCGCATCCTTGGCGTTCCTGAAAAGGGGAGTGGGGCAGGCGGGCGTGGCGGATCGTAGCCGGTCCGCGCCGTCGCCGGTGTGCGCATCTGTAACACGTTGCGGCGTCTGCGCGGTGTCGGTTTGGCGGATTCGCCGGGCGCTCATGGTTTGCAAATGAGAACCATTGCCAACTAGACTGGGCGGACCGGCGCGCCCGGAGCGGGCGATTCCGCCCGGCCGCGCCACCCGATCCGATCCACGGCCGCTCCTGGCTCCGTGCCCGTTCCAGACGTTCCGGCTCCCGGCAGGACGCCGCCGGCCGTTCTCACCGCCCAAGCCGCCATGACGCAAAGCTCCGCACCCACGGCCGTCGCGACCGCCGGCCCCGATCCGCGCGCCGCGGCGCGCAAGCCGCGCGCGGCGCTGTCGTGGCGCTACCGCGGCGCCGTCGCGGCGCGTACGTTCGCGGCGATCGTGATCGGCTATTTCGTCGCCTACGGCTTCGCTGCGTTCTCGACCATGGCATTGCCGTTCTCGCGCGTGGACAGCGTGGTCGCGGCGAGCCTGCTGAGCTTCTTCGTCTGGTGCGCGGCGGCGATGTACGCCTTCGCCGCGCGCAGCGCCTGGCGCGCGTGCTGGGCGCCGGCGGCGGTCGCGGCGCTGCTGCTCGGCGCGGCCAAGCTGTGCGGCGCGGTCGCGCTGTTCCCCGGCGCCGCGCCGGCGGCGATGTGAGGCGGGAGGCCCGATGAAAAACACTTTCTCGCAAGCGATGGCGTGGCTGCACACCTGGGCCGGGCTGGTGATCGGCTGGCTGCTGTTCGTGATCTTCGTCGGCGGCACCATCGCCTGCTTCGACAAGGAACTCACCCACTGGATGCAGCCGGCCCTGCACGGCCACGAGCGCAGCGCCGACAGCGTCGACCTCGACGCGGCGATGGCGCAGCTGCAAAAAGTGTCGAAAGAACATCCGCACGCCTACTACATCACCTTGCCCGGCGAGCGCAGCAAGTCGCTGCAGGGCGGCGTGTACTACGACGTCGGCGATCCGGACCTGTTCAACCTCGATCCGGCCACCGGCCAGCCGATTCCCGAGACCGCCGGCGGCGAGTTCTTCTTCACCCTGCACTTCAACCTGCACTCGCCGACCTGGGGCATGTACATCGTCGGCCTGGCCGGCATGTTCATGCTGATCGCGATCTTCACCGGCATCGTGATCCACAAGCGCATCTTCAAGGATTTCTTCACCTTCCGTCCGAAGAACGGCGGCCAGCGCGCGTGGCTGGACGGGCACAACCTGACCGGCGTGCTCGGCCTGCCGTTCCACCTGATGATCGCCTACACGGGCGTGGCGATCTTCGTCGCCAACTACATGCCGGCCGGCTTGTTCGCCGCGTTCAACGGCGACACCGAGAAGTTCTTCGTCGAGGCCGCCGACAGCTACGAGCGTCCGGAAACCGGCAAGCCGCTGAAGACGATCCACTCCATCGATGCGCTGATAAAGGACGCGCGCGCGCGCCTGGGCCAGCCGGTGACCTGGGTCAGCGTGCACCATCCCGACGACACCAGCGCGACGATTTCCTTCGGCGGCGACCACAGCCGGGACGTCGCCTGGAACTTCCGCCAGGCGTTCTACGACGCCAACGACGGCCGCTTCCTGCACGTCAGCGGGCCGATGGCGGCCGGCTACCAGGCCTACACCTTCATCGGCGGCATGCACATGGCGCAGTGGGGCGGCAGCGCGCTGCGCTGGCTGTACTTCGTCATGGGCATCGCCGGCTGCGTGATGATCGCCAGCGGCATGCAGGTGTGGGTGAACAAGCGCGCGAAGAAGATCGCCGAAGCCGGCAGCCTGTCGGGCTACGGCCTGGTGCAGGCGCTGAACCTGGGCGTGGTTGGCGGCCTGCCGCTGGCGAGCGCGGCGATGGTGATCGGCAACCGCCTGATCCCGGCCGACGCGGCCGCGCGCGCGAACGCCGAGATCGCGGTGTTCTGCGCGGTGTGGATCGCCGTGACCTTGTACGCGGCGATTCCGGCCGTGCACAAGCGCGGCTGGGGCCGGTTCTTCGCGCTCAACGCGGTCGCCTTCGCGCTGGTGCCCTTGGTCAACTTCGCCACGGCACCGAACAGCCATCTGGTCGCGACGATCGCGCGCGGCGACTGGCCGCTGGCGGCGGTGGACCTGACCGCGTTCGCGCTGGCATCGGGTTTCGCGCTGCTGGCGCGGCACAGTTCGGTCAAGGCGCGGCAGCCGGCGCCGCAACGCCAGCCGCGGCGCGAGCGCGCCGGCGGCAGCGGCGGCGAAGCCTCCGGCGGCAAGCCGGCGCTGGCGGATCGCTGAGGAGCGCGCATCGATGCTTTGGTTGGGAATGTGTCTGGGCGTCGCGGCGTGGTGCCTGCTGAGCCTGGGATTGGAGAAGCACCATCGGCAAGTGTTCGCCGGCGCGTTCCGCCCGGCGCGCGCGCGCGCGTTGCGCGGCGCCGGCTGGGCGCTGCTGGCGCTGGACTTCGGCCTGTTCGTCCACGGCTGGGGCTGGGCGCAGGGCCCGATCTTCTGGACCGCGGCGCTGATCGTATCGGCGCTGGCGTGGACCTTGTTGATGACGATGGTGCCGAAGGCGAGTACCAAGGTCGCGGCGGCGGCGATGCTGAGCGCGCTCGTGGCCATGCCGTTCTGGATGGGGTGAGCGCGCGCGTGGCGCGGCGTTCGCCGTAGTCGTCGTCGCGCGGTCGCGGCTTGCGCCGCTCCTGCAGGGGCTTCGGCTGCAGCGTATCTCCTTGTAGGAGCGGCGCAAGCCGCGACCGCGACACCGCAGCCGCGACGAATCCATCGCAAGCGCGACCCATCCACCGCCGCAAACGAAAACGCCCGGCTCAGCGCCGGGCGTCTTGTCTTGCGTTGCCGCCTGCGCTCACCCCGCCGCGGACTGCGGCGCCGGCTGCGCCGCCAATTGCGGCCAGCGCTTGAGCACGCTGGCGCGGATCGAGGCCGCGTCGAGCCCGGCTTCGGCCAGCAACTGCTCGCGGCTGGCGTGGTGCTGGAATTCGTCCGGCAGGCCCAGGTGCAGCACCGGCAGCACGACGCCCTCGGCCGCCAGCAGCTCGGCCACGCCGCTGCCGGCGCCGCCGGCGACGACGTTGTCTTCCAGCGTCACGAAGCCTTCGTGGCTCTTGGCCAGTTCCAGGACCAGCGCGCGGTCGAGCGGTTTGACGAAGCGCATGTTGACCAGGGTGAGGCCGAGTTCGGCCGCCACTTGCTCGGCCGCCGGCACGATCGCGCCGAACGCGAGCAGGGCGATGCGCTTGCCGCTGCGGCGCAGCTCGGCCTTGCCGATCGGCAGGGTGTCGAGGTTGAGCTGGATCGCCGCGCCCGGGCCGGTGCCGCGCGGATAGCGCACCGCGGCCGGGCCGGAGTACTGGAAGCCGGTCGACAGCATCTTGCGACACTCGTCCTCGTCGGCCGGCGCCATCACCACCATGTTCGGCACGCAGCGCAGGAACGACAGGTCGAGGTTGCCGGCGTGGGTGGCGCCGTCGGGCCCGACCACGCCGCCGCGGTCGATCGCGAACATGACGTCGAGGTTCTGGATCGCCACGTCGTGCACGAGCTGGTCGTAGCCGCGCTGCAGGAAGGTCGAATAGATCGCCACCACCGGCTTGGCGCCTTCGATCGCCATGCCCGCGCCGAGCGTCACCGCGTGCTGCTCGGCGATGGCCACGTCGAAATAGCGCTGCGGGTATTCCTTGCTGAAGCGCACCAGGCCCGAGCCTTCGCGCATCGCCGGGGTGATGCCCATCAGGCGCTCGTCGGCGGCGGCCATGTCGCACAGCCACTCGCTGAAGACGTCGGTGTAGGTCGGCTTCTTCGCGCCGGGCTTGCTGATCAGGCCCTTCTCCGGATCGAACGGGCCGACCGCGTGGTAGCCGATCTGGTCGCCCTCGGCGAGCTCGTAGCCCTTGCCCTTGGTGGTGATGATGTGCAGCAACTGCGGGCCCTTGAGGCCCTTGAGCGTCTTCATCGCGCCCAGCAGCGCCGGCAGGTCGTGGCCGTCGATCGGGCCGGTGTAGTGGAAGCCGACTTCCTCGAAGAAGGTCGAGGGCACGAACATGCCCTTCCAGTGCTCTTCCCAGCGGCGCACGAACTTGGCCGCGGGCTTGCGCTTGTCGCCGAGCAGCTTCTTGCCGCTCTCGCGGATCGCGTTGAGGGTGCGGCTGCTGGTGAGGCGGCCGAGCATCTTGGTGACGCCGCCGACGTTCTCGGAGATCGACATCTGGTTGTCGTTGAGGATCACCAGCAGGTTCGGCTCCGGATCGCTCATGCCGCCGGCGTGGGCCAGCGCCTCGAACGCCATGCCGGCGGTCATCGCGCCGTCGCCGATCACCGCCACCACCTTGCGCTCGTCGCCGCGGCGCTGCAGCGCCACCGCCATGCCCAGCGCGGCCGAGATCGAGGTCGAGCTGTGGCCGACGCCGAGGGTGTCGTACTCGGATTCGTCGCGCTTGGGGAACGGCGCGACGCCGTCCTTCTGCTTGACCGTGTGGATGCTGTCGCGGCGGCCGGTGAGGATCTTGTGCGGATAGCTCTGATGGCCGACGTCCCAGACCAGGCGGTCGACGGGCGTGTCGTACAGCCAGTGCAGGGCGACGGTCAGCTCGATCACGCCGAGCCCGGCGCCGAAATGGCCGCCGACCAGGGCGACCTGCTCGATCAAATAGGCGCGCAGTTCCTCGGCGATCGCCGGCAGTTCCTCTTCCGGAAAGCGGCGCAGGTCGGCGGGGACCTGAATGCGGGAAAGACGCGGGTAGCGCTGCGAATCGATCATTACGACCACTGGCGTTCAGCTGGTCGAGCATTGTCCCGCCGACGTGTGAGGCGGGCAAGAAGTGTGACGGTTCGTGGTTCAGGCAGGTGCCTGCGGCCAGATTCCGTCAGCCCCGGGCGCGAAGCCGGTCGCAGCGGCATTGGCGGCCGTAGCGCGCCGATGGCGCACGTTGGCCGGCGTTCGCCGCAGAGCCTCGGCCGAGGCTCTGCGACATCGGGACGCAACCGCTCAGCGGCCGCGCAGGCGCCCGAACAGGCCGCCGGACTTGGCCTGCTCGGCCGGCGGCGGATCGCCCTCGGCCTCGGCGAAGCCGGTGGCGAGGTTGGCGTTGATGAAATCGGCGACTTCGGCCTCGGTCACGCCGCTGGCCTCGGCGATTTCTGCCAGGTGCGCGGGGCCCTTCATCATCACCGTGGCGATGCGGAAGTGCTTGGGGTATTCGCGCTCGGTCTGCGGCCACTTGGTCATGCGGTAGCGGCGCGCGGCGTCGTAGCCCGGCGCGAGCCGGCCGCGGCCGGCGAGCAGGTTGCCGAACCACACCAGCCGCGCCAGCGGCATCGGCGCGCCCATCTGCGCGGCGGCGGCGTCCCACTGCGCGGCCGGCAGCAGTTCGAATTCGGACGAGGCGAAGCCGCGCTCGAACAGCGCCGACAGCGGCTTGAGCGCGGCCGGGCCGTGGTAGCGGCGCTGGTCGGCGTCGATCAGCAGGCGTTCTTCGCCGCTGCCCACGCGCAGCAGGCCGCGCAGGCGGCCGGGCACCAGCCAGTCGAGCAGGCCGTCGCCGCTGGCGGTGACGCCGGGCGCGGCCGGCGCGGGGGCGGCGGCTTGCGATGGT
>NZ_LXSD01000319.1:0-17371 GCF_017168095.1 Lysobacter enzymogenes
GCGCCCGCCCCGGCCGCCGCGCCGGCGCGCAGCACGCTGTCGCAAGCGGGCCGGCCGATGCGCACCCAGCCGCCGGGCGTGGCCGCCACCGGCCAGCCTGAGCAGCTCAAGGGCGTGCGCCGCAACATGGCGCGGGTGATGGCCGACGCGCACAGCAAGGTCGTGCCGACCACGCTCGCCGACGACGCCGACATCCACGCCTGGCTGCCGGGCAACGACATCACCGGCCGCCTGGTCCGCGCGATCGTGGTCGCGTGCAAGACCGTGCCCGCGCTCAACGCCTGGTTCGACGGCGACAAGCTCACCCGCACCCTGCATCCGCAGGTCGACATCGGCATCGCCGTGGACACCGACGACGGCCTGTTCGTGCCGGCGCTGCGCAACGCCGACGTGCTCGACGCGCGCGGCGTGCGCGAGGCGATCAACCGCCTGCGCGCGCAGGTCGAAGACCGCAGCATTCCGGCCTCGGAGCTGACCGGCTACACCATCTCGCTGTCGAACTTCGGCATGTTCGCCGGCCGCTACGCCACCCCGGTGGTGGTGCCGCCGACGGTGGCGATCGTCGCCGCCGGCAAGGGCCGCCACCAGATGACGCCGGTGATGGGCGGGTTCGAATCGCACAAGGTCATTCCGCTGTCGCTGACCTTCGATCACCGCGCCTGCACGGGCGGCGAGGCGGCGCGGTTCTTGAAGGCGATGATCGACGATCTGGCTCGGGCCAGCTGACGCTGCGGCCCTCATCCGGCCCCCTGCTTTCGCAGGGGCAGGCTCTTCGGGCCACCTTCTCCCGCGAGCGGGAGAAGGAACGGCCGAAGCCTGCTGTTAAGCCCCTCTCCCGCTTGTGAGGTGAGGGGCTGCGCTTGCGAGCCATCGGCTCGCGCAGCACCGAACGCCCGAACGCTCTGCGTTCGGGCCGGGGTGGGGATGGGGTGAGGGCCCCCCAACCGCGACCGCCATCACGGCGGTTTTTTCTTGCCGATCAAGGAATAAAAAATTCCGCCAGGAACACGACAGGGAATATCGCTAGCGTGACACATGCGACTCCGCCCCCGCGCCCGCCCGCGCCCTCTCAACCGGGCCGGCGCGGGGCCGGAGCGCTTCGCCCGGCCGCGCCGGCGCGGATGCCCGCTCCATCGTCACGAGGAATCGTCATGAACCACCGCTCACGCCGCGCGCTCGCGCTGGCGTCGCTCGCCGCCGGCATCCTGGCCGCCGGCGCCGCCCAGGCCGCGCCGGACTTCCAGATGCCGTTCGCCTGCAACAACGTCTGGGTCGCCAACACCTGGGACGGCCACAGCCCCGCCAACTCGGTCGACATGAACCGCCCGGCCGGCGGCGGCGCCACCGCCGGCGCCACCGTGGTCGCTTCCGCCGCCGGCACCGTGCAGACCTCGATGTACTCCACCACCACCGGCTACGGCCATTACGTCGTCATCGACCACGGCGGCGGCTGGAAGACCCTGCACGCGCACCTGCAATCGCGCGCGGTCGCGGCCGGCGACAAGGTCAAGCAGGGCCAGAAGATCGGCCTGGTCGGCAATTCCAGCGCCAAGTACGACCTCGCCCCGCACCTGCACTACGAACAGATCTACAACGGCGTGGTGCAGAAGGCGAAGTGGAACGGCGTGGCGCTGAGGTACTTCGAGAAGAAGAACTACACCAGCAAGAACAGCTGCGGCGCCAGCGGCGGCGGCGCGCCGGGCACGGTCGGCACCAGCGGCTCGGCGCTGAACGTGCGCTCCGGCCCGGGCACCAGCTACAGCGTGGTCGGCACGCTCGCCAACGGCAGCGCGGTGACGATCCGCTGCCAGAAGACCGGCGAGACCATCACCGGCACCTACGGCACCAGCAATATCTGGAACAACGTCGGCGCCGCCGGAACCAGCAAGTACATCCCCGACGCCTACACCCACACCGGCTCCGACTCCCGGGTCGCGCCGGACTGCTGAGCGCCGCGGCGCGCGCACCGACAAGACGCGCCGCAGCGCGCCGGCGCCGCACGCCGTCGACCGCACCAACGCAACAGACCCAACCGCCTCGGCACCCACGTAACCGGGGCCTCTGCGCACTACCCATCACGCTCAAGAGGTTTCCGCCATGCCGATTCCGCACTCCACGCCGCGCCGCTGCGCGCTGCGCTCCGTTCCGCTCCTGGCGCTGCTGGGCCTCGGCCTGTGCGCCAGCGCCGCGCACGCCGCGCGCCCGAATTTCCAGATGCCGTTCGCCTGCAACCAGACCTGGTACGGCGACACCTACCCCGGCCACGGCCTGCGCTACGCGGTCGACCTCAACCACAAGCCGCGCCCGCTCAGCGACGCCGACCTGGGTTCGCCGATCGTCGCCTCCGCCGCCGGCAAGGCCGCCACCTACAACCCGCATCCGGGAACCGGCTACGGCAAGCTGGTGGTGATCGACCACGGCGGCGGCTGGACCACCTGGTACGCGCACCTGGACAGCATCGCCATCGCCAACGGCGCCAACGTCGCGCAGGGCCAGAAGATCGGCACGCTCGGCAAGACCACGCGCCCGGGCAACAGCATCTCCGCGCACCTGCACTACGAACAGCGGCTCAACAACGACGACCAGAAGATCGTCTGGAACGGCTCGACCATCGTCTACGACCAGTACGAAGTCGCCTACAGGAGCCGCAACAGCTGCGGCACCGCGCCCGGCGGCGTCGCCGGCACCGTGCGCACCAGCGGCTCGGCGCTCAACGTGCGTTCCGGCCCGGGCACCACGTATTCGGTGGTCGGCTCGCTCGCCAACGGCAGCGCGGTGACGATCCGCTGCCAGAAGACCGGCGAGACCATCACCGGCACCTACGGCACCAGCAACATCTGGAACAACGTCGGCGCCGCCGGAACCAACAAGTACATTCCCGACGCCTACACCTTCACCGGTTCCGACTCCCGGGTCGCGCCGGACTGCTGATCGCCGCCACCGTCGCACCGAGCTCGCGGCGGCCCACGCCGCCGCGAGACCGGGACCGCGCAGGAGCACACGCATGAAGAACCCTCTGCAATTCGCCAGCGCCCTGCTCGCCGCCGCCGTGTTCGGCGGCATCGTCGGCAGCTCGCTCACCCGCGCCGCGGTCGCGCCCGAGGCCGCGTCCGCGCATCCGCGCAACGCCTCCGCGCGCGCGACGCCGGCGATCGCCGCGCAACGCGGCGCCGACCTGGCCGCCTACACCTATCCCGCCCGCGGCGGCGACAGCTTCGACCGCAACATCCAGCGCGCGCGCCGCGATCCGGCGTACCTGCGCGAACTGCTCGGCGACTACCGCTTCGAAACCGAACTCGACCGCCGCGGCGCCCTGCTCGCGGTGCTGCAGGGCGTGGCCAACCAGGACGTGCTGCGCGCCGGCCGCGAGCTGGCCGACAGCGGCGATCCGCGCCAGCGCCAGCTCGGCCTGGACCTGCTCAAGGCCTTCCCGCTGGACGTGGCCGAGGTGCGCGAACTGCTGCAGCGGCAACTGCAGGACGAGCGCGACCCGGCCATGCTCAAGCAACTGGTCGACATGCTCGCGCCGACCGTGATCGCCAGCGAGGACGCCGCGCCGGTGCTCAACCGCCTCGACGCGCTGCGCCGCCACCCCGACCCGGCCGTGCGCGCCAGCAGCGTGCTGCAGTCGGTGCAGTGGAACAAGGCCGGCGACAACGAGGACATCCTGCACCGCGCCATCCTCGACGCCGATGCCTCGGTGCGCCAGGCCGCCATCGCCGGCATCAACGCCAGCGGCGCGCGTTCCGACCGGCTCAAGGACGCCCTGCTCGCGCTCGCCGCCGACCCGCGCAGCGACGGCGAAACCCGCAACGCCGCGGTGTTCGCCTTGCAGAATTTCGCCATGAACCGCGCCGAATACGCGCTGTACCGCCAGGCCGCCGAGCGCGCGGTCGACGGCGACGGTCACGAACGCGAATATCCGCCGCGCTGAACGCGCGTTTCGCCACTACCGCCGCGGGCGCGGACGCGGCAGTCTGGGCGCCCGACCGCATGGAGACGAACATGGCGCACCGCAGCCGCTTGGCCGGTTTCATCATCGATTGCGAGACCGGCGACATCGACGCCGCCGCGCAGTTCTGGGGCGCGGCGCTGGGCCTGGCGCCGGGCGAGAAGGAAGACGACGAAGGCGCGCTCTACGTCAGCCTGGACAAGCATCCCTCGCAACTGTACGTCGCGGTGCAGAAAGTCGACCACCCTTCGCGCGTGCACCTGGACATCGAAACCGACGACCTCGACGCCGAAGCCGCGCGGCTGGAAGCGCTGGGCGCGAAGAAGCTCAAGTTCGTGAAGCGCTGGTGGGTGATGCAGGCGCCGACCGGGCATCGCTTCTGCATCGTGCGCATGCACCACCCGGAGATCGGGCCGCCGCCGAACGTGTGGGAGTGACGCGGTCGCGGACGTCCGGCGCGGTTGTGCGAGCCTTGCGCTGTCGTGGGAGGGCCTTGAGGCCCGAGGCTTCCTTTTCGGATCGCCGCGCGCTGGCACAAAGGCGTCGGGCCTGAAGGCCCTCCCACCAGGAAGGGTTCGGCGCGTTGTGGGAAGACCTTCGGATCCGCAGTTTTTCGGGTTGCCGAGCGATGGCACGAAAG
This sequence comes from Lysobacter enzymogenes, assembly GCF_017168095.1. Lineage (GTDB taxonomy): Bacteria > Pseudomonadota > Gammaproteobacteria > Xanthomonadales > Xanthomonadaceae > Lysobacter > Lysobacter enzymogenes_D. The sequence goes on from NZ_LXSD01000319.1 coordinate 4,593, forward strand.
CTCGGGCTTGAAGCCCTCCTGCAAGGAAGCCGCGCTGTGTTGTGGGAGGGCCTTCAGGCCCGAGGCGTTTGTTTCAGGCCGCGGCGATCTGGGACAAAAGCCTCGGGCCTGAAGGCCCTCCCACAAGATCAGCGCTCGCCCCGCGGCGCGCCCGCCGCCAGCGGCAGCGACACCCGGAAGCATGCCCCGCCGCCCGGCGCATCCGTCGCTTCCACCGCGCCGCGATGCAGGCGCACGATGTCGCGCACCAGATTCAGCCCGACGCCGGCGCCGCGCTCGTGCGGCTGCAGGCGGAAGAAACGTTCGAACACCCGTTCGCGGTGCGCCGGCGGAATGCCCGGGCCTTCGTCGCAGACCTCGACCACGCCGTCGCTGCCTTCGATCGCCACCCGGATCGTCACCGTGCCGCGGTTGCCGCCGTACTCGATCGCGTTCTGCACCAGGTTCACCAGCACCCGCTCCAGCGCCAGCGCATCGCCGTTGACCGGCACCGGCAAGGCCTGCGCGTCGAACGCCAGCTCGTAGCCGGCGGCGATCGCCAGCGGCGCCAGGTCGGCGGCCACGCGCTGGCCCAGCTCGCCCAGTTCCAGCGGTTCCAGTTGCGGCTCTGTGCGGTCCAGGCGCTGCAGGTCGAGCAGGTGCTCGGCCAGCACCGACATCCGCGCCACGTCCTGCAGCAGCCGCTCGCGCTCGGCCGAGGCCGGCATCGCCTCCAGCCGCGCGCTGAGGATGGCGATGGGCGTGCGCAACTCGTGCGCGGCGTCGGCGAGAAAGCGCCGGCGTCGCTCGAAGCCTTCGTCGTAGCGCGCCAGCGCGCCGTTGACCGCGCTCACCAGCGGCCGCACCTCGTCGGGCACGCCGGCCTCGGGCAGGCGCGCGCCGCGCCGTTCCACGTCCAGCGCGCGCGCCTGCGCGATCACCGGCTCCAGGCTGCGCAGCGACCAGCGCACCACCTTGGGCGTGGCGATCGCGGTCACCAGCGCCATCACCGCCAGCAGCGGCAGGATCAGCGTGGCGAACAGCGACAGCGTCATCCACATCAGGCGCGAGGCCGACATCACCCGGCCCTTCTCGGTGGTCAGGATCCGCACCGGGCCGAAACCCGCATCCACCCGCTTGAGCCGCGCGCCGGCGATGCGGTCGTCGCCGAACAGGTAACCCAACCGCGCCTGGCTGACCTGGTCGAGCGCGCCACCGATGCCGGCGAACTCGGCCGGCACCGGGCCGTGGCGCAGCTCGCGCCCGTCCTCGTCGCGGATCACGTACCACAGCCGCGGGATTTCCTCGCGCAGCTCGCGCAGGTCGGCGGTATCGCGCAGGCTCAGGCGGCCGGCGGCGTCGCGCTGCAGCGCGGCCTGCAGCACTTCCACCGCGTTGTCCTCGTCCATCGCCACATTGGCCGCGTGCAGGCTCAGCGCCACCAGCACGCCGAACGCGGTCAGCAGCAGGCACTGCAGGCCGAGCATGCGCCACAGCAGGCGTCCGCGCAGCGAACTGGCCGGTTTCATGCGCTCTCCCGCAGCAGATAGCCGACGCCGCGGATGCCGTGGATCTCCACGCCCGCGCCGGCCTCGGCCAGGCGCCGGCGCAGCCGCGAGACGTGGGCGTCGAGCGTGTTCGACTGGATCTCGTCGTCGTAGCCGTACACCGCCTGCTCGATGGTCTCGCGCAGCACGGTGCGGCCGCGCCGGCGAAGCAGCGCTTCGAGCAGCAGCAATTCGCGCCGCGGCAATTCCAGCGCACGCCCGTCGACCTCGCCGGTGCGCGCGTCCAGGTCGAAGGCGAGCCGGCCGATGCGCACGGTGTCGGTCTCCGCGCGCGGCGGGCGCCGGCGCAGCGCACGCAGCCGCGCCAGCAGTTCCTCGACCGCGAACGGCTTGACCAGATAGTCGTCGGCGCCGGCGTCGAGGCCGACCACGCGGTCGGCCAGATCGCCGCGCGCGGTCAGCACGATCACCGGCGTGTCGAGCCCGCGCGCGTGCAGCCGCGGGATCAGCGCCAGCCCGTCGCCGTCGGGCAGGCCGCGGTCGAGCACGATCACATCGTGCGCCTGGCTCGCCGCCGCGGCCTCGCCTTCGGCCAGGTTCGCGGCCAGGTCGGCGACCATGCCATAACGCTTGAGCGCGGCGCTCAGCGCCGCGGCCAGTTCGGGTTCGTCTTCGATCAGCAGGATGCGCATGCGCCGATCATCGCCCGGCCGAGGCGCCCGCGCACCGGGCGAACTTCGCCGCCGTCGCGCTCATACGCCCATCGACCGCCAGTCCGGGCGGCGGGTGAGCTTGTACACCGAGGCCGGCGGCAGGTTCAGCCGCGCCCGGCCCAGCCGCTGCACCTTGAAGCCGTAGCGCTCCAGCCACGCGCGCGGCAGCGGAAAGCTCAGGCCGTAGGTGAACTGGTAATAGGCGCCGTCCTCGCCGAGCTGGGCGAACGCGCCCAGCAGCACCGCCAGCCGCTGCCGCGGCGGCAGGTTGCGCAGCGGCAGGCCGCTGACCACCGCGCCGGCGCCGGCCTCGCCGAACAGGCGCGCGCGGCGCAGGCGGCGCGCGTCGGCGCACAGCACCCGCGCCTGCGGGAAGCGTTCGCCGAGCATCTGCGCGAATTCGGGGCCGGATTCGATCAAGGTCAGGTCGCGCTCGGCCACGCCGCGCTCGAGCAGGGCGCGGGTGAACACGCCGGTGCCGGGACCCAGTTCCAGCACCGCGCCGGTGCCGGCGTCGATCTGCGCGGTGATCAGCCGTGCCAGCGCCGCGCCGGACGGCGCGATCGCGCCGACCCGGCCCGGCGCGCGCGACCACGAGCGCAGGAACGACCAGTAATCGCCGCGCGCGCGCTCGGACGCGGCGCGGACGACGGGGGACAGGGGCTGGCTCATGCGGACGAGGCTCCGATGCGGGTCTGCCTCGATTGTCCGCACCGGCATTGCGGCAACATTGCGTCGCCGCGGCGGCTTGCGCCGGCTGCGCCGCGCGCGGCGCTCAGCCGTCGTCGGCGACCAGGCGGTCGCGGCCGCCGGCCTTGGCCCGGTACAGCGCCTGATCGGCGCGGTCGAACACCTGGTCGGGCGCGTCGCGGCCGGGCTCGCCCGCGGCCACGCCGATCGACACGGTCAGCGCGAAGGGCAGCGACGAACGCGCGACCCGCCGGCGGATGCGTTCGCCGACTTCGGCCGCCGCGGCCAGCCGCGTGCCCGGCAGCACCACCAGGAATTCCTCGCCGCCGTAGCGGATCGCCACGTCGCCTTCGCGGATCGCTCCGGCCACCGCATCGGCGACCGCGCGCAGCGCGCGATCGCCGAGCAGATGGCCGTGGCGGTCGTTGACCTGCTTGAAGTGGTCGACATCGATCAGCATCAGCGTGTAGGCGACGCGGCCGAGCTGATGCACGGTCTCCGGATCGCCCTGCAGCTGCGCCAGCGCGCTGCGGTTGAGCAGGCCGGTCAAGGCGTCGTGGCTGGCGCTGTGCAGCAGTTGCTCGTTGCGCCGCTGCAGGTCGGCCTGGGCGCGTTCGAGCTGCAGCGCGAAGGCTTCGCGCTCCGACAGCAGGCGCCGCTGCTCCATCGCGTAGCGGCGCAGTTCGAACAGGTGCTGGATCTGCCGACCCAGCGCCGCCAAACCTTCGGCCTGGGCCGCGCGCAATTGCCGCGGCGCGGCGTCGAGCACGCAGATCGTCCCCAGCGGATGGCCATCCGGCGTCCACAGCGGCGCGCCGGCGTAAAAGCGCAGCGCGCGCCCGTCTTCCAGGCTCAGGCCGAGCGCGGCGAAGCGCGGATCGGCGGCGACGTCGTCGATCGCCAGCAAGCGGCCGGGCTGCGAATGCCGGATCAGTTCGGCGCAGATCGAATGCGAGCGCGGCAGCTCGCTCGGCGCCACGCCGACGCGGGCCTTGAACCAGACCCGTTCGCGATCGAGCAGGGCGATCGCCGCGCCGGGCGCGTCGCACAAGGTCGCGGCGAGGCGGACGATGTCGTCGTAGGCGCTTTCGGCCGCGCTGTCGAGCAGGCCGTAGGCACCCAGCGCCTGCAGCCGCGCGGATTCGTCCGCCGGCGGCGGATCGGGAACGGCCTGCAAGTGGCGGGGACGGGACACGGTCGAGGCAGCGGATTGGCGGCTCGGGCCTACGCAGGCTACTGCGGGAGGGATTGGGCGTTCGTGACGGTCGCCGATCTATCGCCGGTCTACGGCGCGCGCATGGGCGGTTGGTTCAGTCGCCAGCCAGTCGGCGCGGCGGCGCGCCACAGTCGCTCAACCGGCGCGCTCCAGCCAGATTTCCAGGCCCTGGGCGTTGAGTTCGATATCCACCGCCAAGACGTCGAGCGCCTGCGCGTCGCTGAGCGCGCTGCCGTGCTCGCGCGCGCGGACGAGGAAATAATCGGCCAGCGCCGCGGTCAGGCGCGCGTGCAGACCGTCGTCGCCGGCCTGCGCGGCCGCGCGCGCGATCCGCACCATGCCGTCGATCTGCTCGATCAGGTCGGCGCCCAGGCGCTGCACGTCCTCGACCCGGCCGTAGTGGGTCAGGTACATCGCGGCCGGATCGCGCGCGAGCAAGCTGCGGATCGACTGCTTGAGCGGCTCGGGCTCGAACTGCACCGGCGAGCTGGTCGGCAGCGCGAACGGCCCGCGCGCCGAATCGAATTCGCGATACGACAGGCCGAAGGTGTCGCCGGTGAACCACGCGCGGCTGCGCTGGTCCCACACGCACAGGTGATGGCGGGCGTGGCCGGGCGTATCCACGCACAGCAGCGGCCGGCCGGCCAGATCGACCGCGAAGCCGTCGCCGGCCACGACCACGCGCTCGGCCGGCACCGGCACGATCTCGCCGTAGCTGCGCGCCATCTCCGCCTCGCCGTACACCGCGGTGGCGCCGGCGACCAGGCGCGAGGGATCGATCATGTGCGGCGCGCCGCGCGGGTGCACCGCCAGGCGCGCGTTCGGCAAACGCCGCATCAGCGCGCCGGCGCCGCCGGCGTGGTCGAGGTGGACGTGGGTGAGGATCAGCCAATCGACATCGTCCGGCGCCAACCCGTGCGCATCGAGCGCGGCGAGCAAGGCCGGGATCGAATGCTGGGTGCCGCAGTCGACGAACGCGGCGCGGCCGTTTTCGATCAACAGGTAGGCGGCATCGAAGACCGGCCGGTGGAAGCCGGTGTCGATGGTGACGATGCCGTGCTCGGCGGCGGACGCGTTGGCTGCGCTCATGGCGGGCGGTGGCTGGGCTGGGGCCGGCCTTCAGTCTAGGCCCGCGCGCGGTGCGGCGGCGATGCGGCTTTGGTCGGGTTGGGGATAGTCGCTGTGGCGGCGCCGATGCCGGCGCTGTTTGCGGTTGCGGCCGTGATTCGGCAGGCGGCGGTGATGGCCACATCAGTGCGATGCGGGCCTTGAAGCTCGCGGCGCCGCTCATTCCCGCGAAGGCGGGGATCCAGAGACTTCAGAGTCATGCCTCGATGAAGCCCTGGATGCCCGCCTTCGCGGGCATGACGGCAGGTGGGTTGCGCGTTAGTGTTTTCCCGCGCCTCTTCCAAATCGTCATCCCCGCGAAGGCGGGGATCCAGAGACTTAAGAGCCATGCCTCGATGAAGCCCCGGATTCCCGCCTTCGCGGGAATGACGGCAGGCGGGTTTCGCTGGAACGGCTGCGGGCGACAGCCGCAAGCGAAAAGCGTCGCGGCCTCGCCCTCAAGCCGGGCAATAACTCACTCGCGATAATCCTTGACCCCACGCAACCACCGCCAGCGCAACACCACCGCCAGCGCCAGCACCGCCAGGAACACGCCATAACCCAGCGACGTGGCCAGGATCTGCGGCCACATCGCACCGTAGTCGCGTCCGGCGTGCAGATGCGCCCAATGCACCGCCAGCACGAACGCGCACGCCGACACCGCCAGCGATACCGCGTCGAACAGCTTGCGCGCCGGGTTGCGCGGCCGCCGCGGATACAGCCAGAACAGCGCACCGAGGATCGCGAACCACGGCAGGAACAGGATCAGCGCCAGATTGAGCTCGACGAAGCGGCTCACTTGGACTCCGCGTCGGCCAGCCTTTGCAGCGCCGCGCGGATCCGATCGGAGCTGTTCGCGCTCCAGGCGTACTCGGAACCGCCGTCGTAACGTAGCGCGCACAAGAAGCCAGGCCGATCCGTGGAGAACACCTCCACGCCCGCCCCTGCGCCCTTGAGCGCAGCGATCACCTTGCCGGCATCCTTCGGCGAATCGAACGCGTCGCTCTGCAACAGCACGTCCTCGCCCTCGACCAGCTTGAAATAGAACTTGCCGTCGCGCTCGCGATATTGCTTGAACGCCGGCAGCGGCGCGGCGCTCGCGGCCTCGTCCGCGCCGGATGCCTCGAAGCTGCGCGACAGGTCGCGCAGCCCCACCGCCTCGCGCAGCTGCTGCATCTTGCCGGTCACGTAACGCTCGCGCACGCGCCGCGCGCCGTCGCGCAGGATCGCCTCGATCTCCTGCGGCCGCGCCATCAGCGCCTCGTACTTCTCGCGCAGCGGCGCGATCTCGTTGTCGATGCGCTCGAACAAGGCCTGCTTGGCCTCGCCCCAGGCGATGCCGTCGGCGAAGGCCTGGCGCATGGCCCGGGTTTCCTCGGCGCTGGCGAAGGCCTGGTAAATCTGGAACAGCGCCGAACCTTCGGTGTCCTTGGCCTCGCCCGGCGCGCGCGAGTCGGTGACGATCGAATAGATCAGCTTCCTGAGCTGCTCGCGCGGCACGAACAAGGGGATGGTGTTGTCGTAGCTCTTGCTCATCTTGCGGCCGTCCAGGCCCGGCAAGGTCGCCACGCTTTCCTCGATCAGCGCCTCGGGCAGGACGAAGTGCTCGCCGTAGAGATGGTTGAAGCGCTGGCCGAAGTCGCGCGCCATCTCGATGTGCTGGATCTGGTCGCGCCCCACCGGCACCTTGTGCGCGTTGAAGATCAGGATGTCGGCGGCCATCAACACCGGATACATGAACAACCCGGCGGTGATGCCGGCATCCGGGTCGACGCTCTCGCCCTCGTTCTTGTCCACCGCCGCCTTGTAGGCATGGGCGCGGTTGAGGATGCCCTTGCCGGCCACGCAGGTCAGGAACCACGACAGCTCGGGGATCTCGACGATTTCGCTCTGCCGATAGAACCACACCTTGTCCGGTTCCAGGCCGCAGGCGAGCCAGGTCGCGGCGATTTCCAGGGTCGAGCGCTGCACGCGCGCGGGCTGCTGCACCTTGATCAGCGCATGCAGGTCGGCCAGGAAGTAGAAGCTCTCCACGCCGGGGTCGCGGCTGGCGGCCACGGCCGGGCGGATCGCGCCGACGTAGTTGCCCAGGTGAGGAGTGCCGGAGGTGGTGATGCCGGTAAGAACGCGGGTCGGGGTCATGAGGAATCTGCGGTGGAGCCTGATCGGCCAGTGTAGCGGCTCGCGCCGCGGGCTGAACGCGGCACGCGGCCGATTGGCTAAACCGCCGGCAACGGCCGCCGCCGCGGGCCGCCCGGGCCGCGCCGCGCTAACCCCACCGGCGGTGGGGGCGCGTTAGCAGCCTGCGTACCCGGCCCCGCCGCGCCGCGCGCGGCCCCACAGGAGATCCGCCATGTTCCGCTCGTTCGCCCTGCTCGCCGCCGCCGCGCTGACCGCCGGCGCCTGCACCCCGGTCCAGGCCCGCCCGCTGGTCGATCTGGCGGTGATCGACCGCGACAGCGGCGACTGGCTGCCGAACTGGTCCTGGCGCGGCCAGCAATGGATCGCCGGCGCGCCGGGCCACCGCTATTCGGTGCGCCTGACCAACAACACCGGCCAGCGCGTGCTGGTGGTGCTGTCGGTCGACGGCGTCAACGCGGTCAGCGGCCAGACCGCCAGCCCGTCGCAATCGGGCTATGTGCTCGACGCCTGGCAATCCACCGAGATCAACGGCTGGCGCAAGTCGCTCGACGATGTCGCCCAGTTCGTGTTCACCGACCTGGGCGACAGCTACGCTGCGCGCACCGGCCGTCCCGACAACGTCGGCGTGATCGGCGCGGCGGTGTTCCAGGAACGCCAGACCTATCGCCCGCCGGTGTATCCGTCGCCGCGTCCCTACCCCACGCCCTATCCGCCTTACGCCCGCGCGGAAGGCGCCGCCAAGGCCGAAAGCCGCGCCGGCAACGCCGCGCCCGCCGCCCCGGCCGCCGAACGCTCGCGCGAATCGGTCGCCGACGCCGCCGCGCAATCCATCGGCACCGGCCACGGCGCGCGCGAATGGTCGCCGGTGTCGCAGACCGAATTCGTCCGCGCCTCGCGCTCGCCGGCGCAGGTGCTGGAACTGCGCTACGACGACTACGGCAGCCTGGTCGCGCGCGGCGTGGTCCCGCGCTACCGCGATCCGGTCTACCGCCCCGACACCCCGCGCGCCTTCCCCGACGGCTTCGTCGCCGACCCGCCGCCGCGCCGCTGGTAAGCCCTCGCGTCGCTCGGACGGCTACCTGTAGGAGCGGCGCAAGCCGCGACTGCGCCATCGCGATAACGACGTCATTTGCTATGCGACGAAAGCGACAGCGGCGAACCACTGTGACATTCGCGGGATAGAAACGTTCGTCGCAGTCGCTTTGTCGCGGTCGCGGCTCGCGCCGCTCCTACAGGGGGCGGCCGCGGCGGCGCATACGAAAAAGCCGGGCGATGCCCGGCTTTTTCGCGACTTCGGCTTCGGCAGGCTCACGCCCGCCGCGCCGCGTTCGACGCATCAGTTCAAGGTCTTGCCGAACTCGCGCACTTCCTTCTCGGCGCGGTCGCGCTCCCAGCCGTAGCGTTCCTGCAGCTTGCCGGCGAGGTATTCGGCATTGCCTTCGGCGACATCGAACACATCGTCGGTCAGGTCGCCCCATTTGGCCTGGGCCTTGCCCTTGAGCTGCGTCCACTTGCCGGCAATGATGTCTTTGTTCATCGGTCCACTCCTTACGTTGGGGGATGCGTCGCGGCGCTGGCCTCGCATCGTCGCGGACGACGGTGCGCAACGCCGCTGTAGGTTCCGCAGGGACAGATTCGCATCGGCCGCATTCGCGATCGGTCACGATTGCGTTAGCCGGCGCTTGATCTCGATGAACGCTTTGAACGCTTCAGCCACGAAACGCGAACCCGGCGTCGAAGAAAGGCGAAGGCCGGGTCGCCCCGGCCTTCGCGGTTACGCATGGATCCGGCTCGAGGGCCGGCGCGCGTCACTTGCCGTCGCGCACTTCCTCGGCCTTCTGCTCGACCTTCTCGCCGGCCTTCTTCACGTCCTTGCCGGCGCCGGCGACGGTATTGCACGCAGTCAGGGTTCCCATCGAAAACAGGGCCAGCAGCAACAGGGCGGTCAAACGCTTCATGGGATCTCCTTGGTTCGTCGTTGCGGGTATCGGGTGCGGCCGCGCCGTGGGTCGCGTCCTGGCACGGGATCAAACGCGAGCGAATGTGAAGCCGGCGTGCAGCGCCGGCCGCGGCCACCGCCGAACAAAGGGTTGCGCGCGCCGGCGAGGCCCGCCGTCAGCCGCGATTCATCGCCGCGGCCAAGGCGCCTGGATCAATCGCGCATCAAGGTCGACTTGCCGAACAGGCTTTCGACCAGATCCACCGCCAGCTTGGCGGTGCGGTTGCGCTTGTCCAGGATCGGATTGAGTTCGACGATGTCGAGCGAGCCCAGCCGGCCGCTGTCGGCGATCATCTCCATCACCAACTGCGCTTCGCGATAGTTCGGCCCGCCCGGCACCGTGGTGCCGACGCCCGGGGCGATGCTGGGGTCGAGGAAGTCGACGTCGAAGCTGACGTGCAGGTGGGTGGTTTCGTCGAGGCCTTCCAGCGCTTCCTCCATGACCCGGCGCATGCCGATCTCGTCGATGTAGCGCATGTCGTACACGTCCAGGCCGTGCTGCTTGATCAGCTGCTTCTCGCCCGGGTCGACCGAGCGGATGCCGATCTGGCGGATCTCGTCGGGCCGCATCGCCGGCGCGTCGCCGCCCAGGCGGGTCAGCTCGTCCGGGCCGATGCCGCACAGGCACGACACCGGCATGCCGTGGATATTGCCCGACGGCGTCACCTGGCTGGTGTTGAAGTCGGCATGCGCGTCCAGCCACAGCACGCGCAGTTGCTTGCCGTTGTCGCGGCAATGGCGCGCGACCGCGGTGATCGAACCCAGGCCCAGGCAGTGGTCGCCGCCAAGCAGGATCGGCAGGCGGCCGATGCGCAGTTCGGCGCCGACCGCGTCCATCACCGCGCGATTCCAAGCCACCACCTCGGCCAGATGGCGATAGCCGGCGACGGGCTTCTGCCAGGGATTGCGCGGGCCGTCGAGATTGCCGCGATCGACCACGTCGACGCCGCGCGCGACCAGCGCCTCGCCGAGCCCGGCGATGCGCAGCGCCTCGGGCCCCAGGCGCGCGCCGCGGTGGCCCGCGCCGACATCGGTGGGCGCGCCGATCAGCGAAACCGGGGAATAGGTGCGACTCATGCGAATGTCCTCATCGCCGCGCCGGAACACCCCACAGCGCAGCATCGTTAGGTGAACGCGCCAGTGCCGGCGGCACCGCGCGATCGCCGCAACAGGGCCGTTGCGGCCGCCGACGATGTGGGCATTTTAGGCGCTCGCGGACATCCGGGCCATGCCGGGGCAGGCCGATGGGCCGGTACGGTCGCGGTCGCGACTTGGCCCGCGGCGCAGCAGGCGTGCCGGTCCGCCCGGCGTATACTCGGTCGCAAGATCGAAAACTCAGGGTTTGTCCACAATGGATATTGCAAGGGCCGTCGAAGTTTCCTGCTCGTCGGATGGAATGAGCAGCATCGTCGAGCATGCCATTGACCATCATTTGTTCTACATGCACCGCGCGCGCCAGATCATGATCCGCCGGCTGCTGCCGCCGGCCGACCGGATTCTCGACCTGGGCGGCGCCAATGCGCCGTTGTATCGCATGGGCTATTCGCACGCTTTCAGCCATATGGTCATGGTCGATCTGCCGCCGGACGAGCGCCACGAGTACTACCGCGACGTGCAGGTGGAATCGCCGTCGGGTTCGGTGCTGATCCACTACGGCGACATGACCGAGCTCGACGCCTTCGAAAGCGAGAGCTTCGATCTGGTCTGGTCGGGCCAGAGCATCGAGCACGTGCCGGTGGAGGCCGCGCAACGCATGTGCGCCAACGCGATGCGGGTGCTGCGACCGGGCGGACGGTTCTGCCTGGACACGCCCAACCGCGCGCTCACCTACATCCACACCCGCGACTGGCACGGCGGCTTCATCCATCCCGATCACAAGTACGAGTACCGCGCGCCGGAGCTGCGCGAGCTGGTGGAGCAGGCCGGTTTCGAAGTGCTCAGCGTAAAGGGCATCTGCGAGATGCCGGAAACGGTTCGCACCAACAACTTCCATTACAGCGACTTCGTGCTCGGCAATGTGTTGACCGATCGAGTGGACGAGGCTTATTTGCTTTATCTGGACTGCCGCAAGCCGGGGTGAGGCAAAGCGCGGGCTGTTCGAGGCTGGGCTCGGAAGCCTCGACGCAAGCCGGCGCTTGTCTTCGCACAGCGTATGCGGGTCGCTGCGCTGTTGCGGGCCGGACTGCGACGCGGCCTTCGGATGGGCTGACCGGGCGGTTGGCTGTTCTCGGGTTCACGTGGTGCCGCTTGTCCGAATCGAACGGACGACCGCTCGCTTACAAGGCGAGTGCTCTACCGACTGAGCTAAAGCGGCAGCGAAAACGTGAACACCGCCGGCGCGGGCCGGCGCGGCCATTCTATCGCGCCGGCGCCGCCGGCGGACAAGCGCAGGCGGCGCGTGCCTTCAGCGCACCTTGTCGCACGAAATGCCGCGCCAGCGCTGCGCGCCGGCGGCCACGCGCAGGGCTTCGCCCTTGGACGTGGCGGTGGCCGCGTCGAGCCACACCTGGCCGCTGCTCTCGCCCAGGGCCTCGACCTTGACCGCGAAACCGGCCGCGGCCAGTTCGTTGCCGCGCCGGCGCGCGGATTCTTCGCTGCGGAAGCGGCCGAGCGCGATCGCGTTGGCGTCGGCGCCGCTCATCACGAACAGATCGCTGAAGCCGGCCGTGCGGATGCGCTGCGCCATCGCCTGCGCGGCCTCGGCGTTCGCGGTCGGCAAATAGACCCGCCAGCCGCGCGAATTGCCGCCGCCGGACAAAGTGCGGCTGGAGACCTTCTGCGCCAACGGCAGCAGCTTGGCGCGCGCCGCAGCGGCGGCGGCGGCATCGGCGAACGGGCCGACGCTGAAGCATTGCGGCGGCGTCGCCGGCGCGGGCGGCGGTGTCGCGGCGGCGACCGCTTCGGGCTTGGCCTCAACGGGTCTTGTCCCGACAGGTGCGGCGGGCGTCGATTTGGCGTCGGCCGGCTTTACATCGGCCGGCTTTACATCGACGGACTTTGCATCGGCGAGCCTGAGCGCCTCGCCCGGCTTGGTTTCGGACGGCGAAGCCTCGCCCGAAGGCGTTTCGGCCGGCCTCGCGGCCGCGACCGACGACGCGGCCGTCGCCGCGCGCTTGCCCTCGTCGAGCAACTGCAAGCGCTCGACGCCGAGCGGCAGTTTCTCTTCGGCCGGCGGCGGCGGCGCGGGACGCGCGATCCACCACGCGGAGACGCCGAGGTTGAGGGCGGTCAGCAAAACGATGAGGGCGCGAACGAGCATGCGGGGATTCTAGCCTGCGCGGTCAGGGCGAAGTCTCGACCGCCGCCCAGATCGCCAGCCCTTGCAGCACCAGCGACGGCGCCGGCTCGGCCGTCGGCAGCGCCGCGGCCAGCGCGTCGCCGCCGCCGCCGTGCAGCAGCAATCGCGGGGTCGCGCCCAGGCGCTG
>NZ_LXSD01000320.1:0-4692 GCF_017168095.1 Lysobacter enzymogenes
GAACGCGCGCAGCGCGAGGCTGGCGACCACCCCCGCGGCCAGCGCCGCCACGGCCCCGCGCCCGCGCCGCCACCCGCCACCGCGCACAACGGCGAGGCGGGCTTCGCGCAGCCAGGGATGGAACAGGGGCGGCATGGGACGAGGGTAGCGCGGCTACGTGGGCGCAAGGACGACGCCACAGTGAGCTGTGCGCGCAGACGGGGCCAGTGCCGTTGGGCAGGCGTGGCGACCCGATCCGAAAGCGTCGGGCCTGAAGGCCCTCCCACAAAAACACCAGGTTTGAAGGCCTTCCCACAAAAGCATCGGGCTTGAAGGCCTCCTACAAAACATCAGGCTTAAGGGCCTTCCCACAAAAGCATTGGACCTGAAGGTCTCCTACAAAACATCACGCTTAAAGGCCATCCCACAAAGTATTGGGAAGGCCCTCCTACAAAAACATCAGGCTTGAAGGCCTTCCCACAAAAGCGTCGGGCCTGAAGGCCTCCCACAAAAAAGCATCGGGCCTGAAGGCGCTCACAAAAGCATCGAGCCTTCCGGCATGAACATCCGGCCCGCGGTCCACCCCACACAGCGGCCGAAGCCTGGGCCGTTGTGGGAGGGCCTTCAGGCCCGATGCTTTCCTGTCCGCCTCGGCCGATGCCCCGCCAAGCCGGTCCGACGCCTCAGCGCTCGCCCGCCACGCACCGCCGCTGCAGAGCGTCGTTCAGCGCGGCCTCGTGCGACCACGCCTCCACGCCGGCCCAGGCCCGCTCCAGCGCCGCGACCACGACCGCTTCGTCGCCGAGGTCGCCGTGCGCTACCAACCGGTACAGCTCGGCCGCGCCGTCCGGGCCCGGCAGGTCGGCCGCTTCGTCGAACATCGTGCCGGCGCTGGCGTAGACGTGGCGCTCGGCCAGGCCGACCAGGCAGGCCACGTGCACGGCGAACTCGCCGGCCAGCAGCGCCAGCGGCTTGCGTGCATAACGGTTGCGCAGCTTGCCGATCAGTTCGTACAACTCGCCGACCACGATCTCGGCCATCGCCCGCTCCACCTCGGCATCGTCGGGATGTGCGGCCAGCGAACGCAGGGTCTCGAACAGCGCGCCGTGATCGGGCGCGATCCACAGCGCGCGCGCGTGCACGAACTGGCCGTGGCTGATCGGCCAGGTTTCGTCGACTTCGCGCGCGAACGCTTCCACCGCGCTGCGCGACATCAGGTTGACCTCGGCCTTGCCGCGGCCGTGCACCCATTCCAGCGATTCGTCGAAGTCCGCGCCGAACGCGGCGTCTTCCAGCACCGCCCACAGCTCCAGGTCGGAGTATGGGCCGTCGCTGTCGCGCGCGGTGGAGCCGTACAGCGCCACCGCCAGCAGGCGTTCGCCGAAACGCTGGCGCAGGCGTTCGAGAATGAGGGCGACCAGGTCGCGGCGTTGTTCGGAGGTGACCGATTGCGGTCCGGCGAACAAGGTGTCCAGTTCGCCCTGCGGCAGTGCGTAATCCATCGCGACTAGGTACCACGGCGCTCGCCGCCGCGGCAATTGCGCGATGCGGGCGTTGCGACGCGGCTTGCGCTTGCGGTGGGATGCGGGGCGCATCCGGTTCGCTGCGCAGCGTTCGGTATCTCCCTGTAGGAGCGGCGCGAGCCGCGACCGCGACACCGCGCTCGCGACGCGACCGGCTACTCCGCAGTCGCGGCTCGCGCCGCTCCTACAGCGGGATACGCGAGCCCGCAGTCATTGCGGCGGCGACGCCAGCTCGCGCGCATCCAGAAAACCGTCGTGGTTGCGGTCCTGGCGGGCGAAGCGTTCGGCCAGGGTCTTGCGGTGCTGCTCGCGGGTCAGCGGCGCGCGCGCGCCGCGGCCGCTGGCGGGCTGTTCGGAGGCGTCGAGCACGCCGTCGCGGTTGGCGTCCATCGCGTCGAAGGCGTAGCTGAGCCAGTCCTGGTACTCGCTCAGCGAGACCCGGCCGTCGCGGTCGGCGTCCATGCGCGCGAGATAGTCGCCGGTGGAGGTCACTTCCTGCGCCGCGGCCGGTGGGACGAGCGACGCCAGGGCCGCCATCGCGGCGAACGACAACGAGAGCAACCGGCGCATGCGCGCTCCGCAACGGGGAATGCGCGCAGCCTGCCGCGCGCGGCCGCAACCGGCAAGAGGCGGCGCGACGACGCGCCCGCCGAGGATGCGCGGCCGGCGCGCTCGGCGCCGGCCGCGCGGGCGCCTCAGCCGTCGTTCTGGCAACAGGCGACGCGGGTGCCGCCGAACTGGCAGCCGGCCTTGGGCGCGCAGCCCTCGGCGTACTTGGTGTCGGCCTGGGCGGCGCCGAAACCGATGCCGGCGGCGAACAGCGCCGCCAGCGCCAGGGCCTTGAAGCGCTTGCTGCGGAACGTCTTCATCGTGCTCTCTCCTTACGCATGCGCACGCCGGCGCCGCTCCGTGGCGCGCAGTCGCGGTCGCGGATGGGCGGTTCGTCCTTGAACGCGAACCGAGCGGGCGGAATGCGCACGGGCGCGGCCAGCGCAGCGGCGCGGGCGGCGGGATTCGGGCAGGCGATAGGCTCGAGCACGCGCCACCTCCGTGTGCGGCGCGGCCGGACGGCGGCGCCGGATTCCATGCCCGGCGACGCTACGCCGGCGCCGCGGGCCGCGCAACGGGCGGCGCGGGCGGCGAAGCCACCGCCGTCTCATTCCCGCTTCGGCGCGCGTCGTACAAAAGAAAACCCGCGCCGGAGCGCGGGTTTTCGGCTGCGGCGCAGGCGCGCGGATCGCCAGCGCGGCTCAGTAGCGCGCCGGCGCCAGCGCATAGCCCTTGAGCCGCGCGGAGAACGCCTGCAGCGACTGGATGCCGCTGGCTTCGGCCTCCACGCACCAGGCGTGCAGGCGCTGCAGCGTCGCCTGGGCGTCGTGCGAGCGATCGTCGAGCACCTGCGCCAAGCGCTGGCGGAAATCGGCCAGCTGGGCCATGCGCGGACGCTCCTCGACCCAGTGCTGCAAGCGCGCGCGGGCGCCCTCGTCGAGCCAGCGGCCGCCGTCGGCCAGGCCCTTGCGCAGGCGCCGCGGCAGCGCGCGCATGCGGTCGCCGGCATGGGCGGCGTCTTCGCGCAGGGTCGGCAGGGTGACGTTGCGGTAGAAATCGGTCATCGCCTGGAAGCGGATCGCCAGCAGCGCCTTCAGCGTTTCGCCGTCGGGCATGGCGATGTTCGGGCGCACGTCGAGGGTCGGCGCGACCCGCAGCACCTTGGCCAGGCGCAGCGCGGCCAGGCCGCGGATCGCGGTCCAGCCGATGTCGAACTCCCACTTGCGCAGGGCGAACTTGGCCGAGCTCGGGAACGCGTGGTGGTTGTTGTGCAGCTCTTCGCCGCCGATCCAGAAGCCCCACGGGGTGAGGTTGGTGGCGGTGTCGGTGGTTTCGAAATTGCGGTAGCCCCACCAGTGGCCCAGGCCGTTGACCACGCCGGCGGCCCAGAACGGGATCCACGCCATCTGCAGCGCCCAGATCGCCACGCCGGCGAAGCCGAACAGGGCGAAACTCGCGAACAGCAGCACCACCGGGCCCATCGTCGCCCACGGGGTGTAGAGCCTGCGTTCGATCCAGTCGTCCGGGCAGCCCTTGCCGTACTTCTCGATGTCCTCGCGCTCGCCGCGGGCCTGGCGGTAGAGCTCCACGCCGCGCCACATCACCGTGTCGATGCCCTTGAACTGCGGGCTGTGCGGGTCGTCCTCGGTCTCGCACTTGGCGTGGTGCTTGCGATGGATCGCCGCCCACTCCTTGGTGATCATCGAGGTGGTCAGCCAGGTCCAGAAGCGGAAGAAATGCGCGAGCACCGGGTGGAAGTCGACCGAGCGGTGCGCCATCGAACGGTGCAGATACAAGGTGACCGAGAAGATGGTGAGCTGGGTCACCACCAGCAAGTACACGGCCAGTTCCCAGACGCTGGCCTGGACCAGGCCGCCGGCGAGGAAATCGATCAGGGACGCGGGCATTGCGGACTCCGGGAGCGGCGCCGGCAGGGGGCGCCTGGGGATTGCGGGCAATTAAAGGACACTTGTATAGCCGATGATGCCATTACGGCTCCACCGTTCGCGCCGGTATGGCCGGCCCGGGCTTGTGATGGGGTTGTGAATTCGAACGGGCAAGCCTGCGCGCGGCGGGCAGGACGCGGCGGTTCAGGCGCGGCGGGCGGGTTCAGGATTCGAAGGTGACGTCGCGGCGGGCGGGTTCGCGGTCGCGGCTCGCGCCGCTCCTACAATCGGAATCGAAGCCCCGCCCCCCTGTAGGAGCGGCGCGAGCCGCGACCGCGCCACGCCGGTTACGACGCAACCGCCCTACTCCGGCGCCTCGATCCGCGCCCGCGCCTGCGCCAGCTGCGCCCGCGCGAACGCCTTCAGCGCGCCACGGTCGGCCTTGGCGAACGGCGAGCCCTTGCCGCAATGCTCCAGCAGCAGGGTCAGGTCCTGGGCCTCGCCGAGGCGTTCGATCTGGTCCTTGTCGAACCTCGGCGCATCCGCGCCCAGCCGCGCGCTCTTGAGCGCGCGCTGCTGCTGCGACAGCCGCCGCGCGCGCCGGCGCCATTCGTGCCAGTCCTCGCCGTCGCCGCTGGCGCGGGCGAGTTCGCCGGCGCGCTGCATCCGCTCCAGGCTCGCGGCGACCGCGCCGCGCCAATGTGCCGGCTGCAATTCCGCCCACGGCAGCGCGCGCAGCGCCGCGCGCAACACCC
>NZ_LXSD01000321.1:0-24203 GCF_017168095.1 Lysobacter enzymogenes
AGCCACGGCGAGGCCAGCGCCGGCCACCGCGCCAGCGCGCGCGCCTCGCGCACGTGTTCGCGCGCGCACTCGGCCGACAGGCGCAGGCCGCTGCGCGCATCGACTTCGAAACGCTCGACGCCCGCGCTCCACAGCCGCGCGTCGCGTTCGGCGAACGTCGGCGGCGCCGATCCGTCCAGCGTCCAGGCCTCGCGCCGGCGCTGGCACAGCTGCGGCTCGGCCGGATCCGGCGGCAGGCCCAGCGGCCAGCAGATCTCGATCTGGCGTACGCTCGCCGGCGGCGGCAGCGGCACCGCGTCGCCGCGCACGCGCGGCAGGCTGTCGATGGTCTCGAACAACAGCGGCAGCGCGGTCACCGCGCCGTACTGGCCCGGCAACGGCGTGCCGTCGGGCCGGCCGACCCAGACGCCGACGGTGTAGCGGCGCGTGCTGCCCAGCGCCCAGGCGTCGCGGAAGCCGTAGCTGGTGCCGGTCTTCCAGGCCACGCGCGGGCGGCCGCCGGCGTCGAAGGTCTGTTCGACGCTGCCGGGGCGCGGGTTGGCTTCGAGGATTTCGCGCACGATCCAGGCCGCGCCTGGCGACAACAGGCGGCGTTCGACGACGGGTTCGCCGCGGCGATAGCGCACCCGCCCGGCGATGCCGCCGCGGTTGAACGCGGCGTAGGCGCCGACCAGGTCCTCCAGCCGCGCGCCGGTGCCGCCGAGGATCATCGCCAGGTTCGGCTGCGCGCCGCGCGGCCAGTGCAGGTCGATGCCGGCATGCGCCAGGCGCGCGGAGAAACGCGCCGGACCGACCCGGTCGAGCAGATCCACCGCCGGGATGTTGAGCGACAGGCGCAGCGCGCTGGCGGCGCCGACCGGCCCGTTGAACGCGGTGTCGAAATTGCCCGGCCGATAGCCGCCGAAGGATTGCGGCGCATCGACGAACAGGCTTTCCGAATGGATCAGGCCGTCGTCGAGCGCGAGCCCGTACAGGAACGGCTTGAGCGTGGAGCCCGGCGAGCGCCAGGCCTGGACCATGTCGACATGGCCCAGCCGCGCCGCGTCGCCGAAGGTCACCGAGCCGACGTAGGCGCGCGCTTCCAGGCTGGCGTTGTCGACCACCAGCAGCGCCGCCGAGGTGCGTTCGGGCAAGGTCGAAAAATATGCGGCGACGCGGTCTTCCAAGGTGCGCTGCAAGCCCGGATCGATGGTCGACACCAGCCGCGCCGCGCGCGGATCGGCGAAACGCAGCCGCTGCGCCAGCAGCGGCGCGAACCGCGGCGGCTGCAGCGAGCGCGCCACCACCGGCTCGACCTTGGCGTCGGCGACTTGCGCGCGCGTCCACACGCCCAGTTGCGCCATGCGCGCGAGCACCTTGTCGCGGGCGATGCGCGCGCGCTCGGGTTCGCGATCGGGGCGCAGGCGGCTCGGCGATTGCGGCAGCACGGTCAGCAGCGCGGCCTCGGCGTGCGACAGGCGCGAGGACGGCTTGCCCAGGTACGCCCAGCTCGCCGCTTCCACGCCTTCGACGGTGCCGCCGAACGGGGCGCGGTTGAGGTACAGGGCGAGGATCTGCGGCTTGGACAGATGCGCTTCGAGCTGCAGCGCGCGCAGCATCTGCCGGCTCTTGGCCCACAGGCTGCGGCGGCGCTCGCCGGGCTCGGCGTCGAGGATGCGCGCGACCTGCATGGTCAGGGTCGAACCGCCGGAGACCACGCGCCCGCTGCGCAGCCACTGCGCGGCGGCGCGCGCCATCGCCGCCGGATTGATGCCGCGATGGCGCCAGAACCAGCGGTCTTCGTAGTTCAGCAGCGCCTGCAGGTACAGCGGCGACACCTGCGACGTCTCGACCGGATAGCGCCACACTCCGTCGCGGTCGGCGAACGCGCGCAGCGGCGTGCCGTCGCGCGCGACCACCACCGCGCCGGCGTCGCGCGCGCGCGGCAGCGGCAAGGGGAAGGCCAGATCCAGCAGCATCGCCACGCTCGCCAGCGATGCCAGCGCGAGCGTCGCCCACAGCGCGGCGCGGCGCAGGCGGTGGCGGCGCGGCGGCGTGGCGGGGGCGGAAGAGGACGGCATGGAAAACTTCGGCGGTGGTGTAGGAGGGCTTGAGCCTCGACGCTGTTGTGGCAGGACTTCAGGCCTGGAGTTCTTGTCGGAGCGCCTCAGGCCTGGAGTCGTTGTGGGAGGGACTTCAGTCCCGACGCCTTCTTCTCAGGTCGCCGAAACCTCTGCCTGTTCGAAGCGGACTGAGAGAAGAGCATCGGGACTGAAGTCCCTCCCACAAGAGCAAACCTGTAGAGAGCTGGCCTGTAGAGAGCTGGCCTGTAGAGAGCTGGCCTGTAGAGAGCTGGCCTGTGGAGCGCTGGCCTGGGGGAGCAGGCCTGTCCCGCAGGCCTGCCCTGCACCGCCGCTCAGCCCGCGCCGTTGGGCAACTGCAGGCGCAGTTCGCCGTCGATCAGGAACAAGCGCATTTCCTCGTACACGCGCCGGCTGGCCTGTTCGCGGTCGAGCACTTCGCCCAGGGTGTTCGCTTCGGCCTTGACGTCCTTGCCGATGCCGCCGCTGATCTCGATGCGGGCCTGGATCAGTTCCTGGTTGTCCTCGTCGCGGTCTTCGTCGGGATCCCAGTCGATGTGCAGTTCCGACCACTGCGTTTCCTCGCCCTGGCGGCGCTGGCCGACCGCGGTTTCGCCGCCTTCGGCATCGGGCTTGGGCTGCAGCGCGCGCACCTCGCCCAGCAGCAGCGCGTAGTCGGCCAGGCGCTCGGCCGGGAACAGGTCGTCGAAATGGCGCTCGGCCATCGCCCGGTCGATCGTGTCCTTGTTGGCTTCGGCCTGCTCGCCCAGCGCGGTGCCTTGCACCGGCACCGAATGCAACGGCAGCGGGAACTTGAACGTGGCCAGGATCGCGTTCTTGTCCTTGCGCGCGAACGCGTCGGCCAGCGCGCCCAGGCGCTGGCGCAGGCGCGCGTCGGCGCTCTGGCTGTCGATCTTGGCCAGGGTCTTGCCGTTCCAGGCGTAGGTCAGGTAGTCGCGGGTCTTGGGCCGCGCCGCGGTGCAGATGTCGGGCACCTCAAGGTACAGCTTGCCGCCGGCGATCTTGTCCAGGTACACGCAATCGTCAGCCGTGTCGCTCTGCGGCAGCAGCTGCGGGCCGCCGGGGCGGCTCATGATCGCGGCCCACTTCTTCAGCGTCGCCATCTGCGCGTCGGGCGTGCCGTCGCCGTAGGCGACGACGACATCGTCGACGCCGTCGCCGTCGAGGTCGCCGATCAGATGCTCCGATCCCAGCCGCTCGAAGTCGGGCACGCGCTTGCGCAGCGCGGCGAACGCGGCCTGCAGGGTCTGCTTGGGGTCGGCCGGCTTGGCGGCGGGCCGGGCCGCGGCCGGTGCGGCATCGGCGCCGGCGCCGGCCGCATCGGCGGGCTTGTCGCCGGACTGGCAGGCGGCCAGCGACAGGCTCAGCAACAACGCGGCGGACAGTCGGGTGTAAGGCATGCATCGCTCCTTGCGAACGTTCGCGAACGGCGGGGGCCGCTCGTGTGGCGCGGCCCGGGATCGGGCCGAAAAAATGCGCGGCCGGCTCAGCGTTCCAGCCCGTCGAGGTCGTGCTCGCCGGCCTCTTCCAGGTACAGGTCGCCTTCGATCAGGCGCCAGCGCAGGTGATAGCCGACGCCGTCGCCGTCCGGCCATTCCAGGCTGGCGCGCGCATCGACGACGTAAGTGTAGCCGTCGACCTCGACCGCTCCGTCCTCGGGCGCGGTGTCGATGTGCAGGCGGCGCTCGCCGGCCTGGGGACCGGACGGCTTGACCAGGCTGGCCAGCGCCTCGTGATCGTTGAGGCGCTGCAGTTGCAGATGGCCGAGCAGGCCGACCGCATCGGCGAAGGCGCGGCGGCGCTGCGCGTCGGCGAATACCGGCTCGGCCGCAGCGGTCTTGCCGGGCGGCTTCTGGTCCGCCGCCGCGTCCGTCGCCGCGGGCAGCGGGCCCGCGCGCAGATTGCGGTCGAGCGTCGTCCACTTGCCCGCCAGCACCGCCGCGCGCATCGCCTGCAAGCGCGACAGCACGCGTTCTTGCGCGGTTTCCTCCGCCACACGCGCCAGGGCGCCGTTGCGCCATTCGAACTGGTAATAGGCCAGCGTGCGCGGAAACGGCAGCATGCACGCTTCCAGTCCGTCGGCCCACAGGCGGCCGTCGCGGATCTCGCGCAGCGCCGGGCAATCGGCGAATTTTTCGGTCTGGTCGGGCTGCAGCTCCAGCCCGCCCGCGCGCGCCAGCAGCACGCGGATGCTTTTGGCGACGTGGCGCATCGCGCCGTCTTCGCCGATGCCGTATTCCACCGCGACATCGTCGCGGCCGTCGCGGTCGAGATCGCCGGTGACGTACTGGACCTCGAAGCGATCGAAGCCCGGATCGGCCTTGCGCAGGATCGCGTCGGCCTGCTCGATCAAGGGATCGCGCTGCGGCGGCCGGTCGTGCGGCGTGGTACCGCCCCAATTGAGCGCCGGGTCGACGGCCGGACCGGCGGCCGCCGCAGGCGCCGCGGTGGCGGACGCCTCCGCGGCCTGCGTCGTGGTCTGCGCGCCGTGCTTCTTGCATCCGGCCGATACCAGCAACAGCGCCGCGCACAAGGCAAGGCACACCGCGGCGGGACGCAGCGCGCGCCCCGCCGCGCCGCGAGCGGCGCTCACGGCTGGCGCACCGTCAGGCTGGCCGGCGAGGCCTTGCCGACGCCGCGCAGCTCCGGACGGTACATGTCCTCGACCAGCGACGGCGGCACCGTGTAGGTGCCCGGCGTCACCGCGCGCACCAGGTAGAACACCCGCGCGGTGCGGCCGTCGTCGAGCTTGAGCGCGGCGACGTAGCGATCGTCGCGGAACTCCTCGTGCTTGACGTCGGCGGCGCTGGAGCGCTCGGAGATCTCGATCCCGTCCACGACCACGCCGGCCCACTGCTTGGCGTCGCCGAGGTTGAAGTTCTCGATCTCAAGGCCGGCCGGCAGCAGGTCGGTCAGCAGCGCGTCGGGCATCGCGCTGCGCGCCTTGATCGCGACCTGCACGATCAGCGCCTCGCCTTCGACCAGGCTGCCGCCGGACCATTCCTTGCCTTCAGTGGTGTAGTACTTGCGCGTCACCTCGATCTTCGAACCGTCCGCGGCCGGCGGCGTGCGCGGCACGCCGGCGACCTCGAAGCTGGCGTACAGCGGGGTCGGGCCGTTCGGCGCGAAGCTGACGCCCGCGGCCAACTGGGCGAAGTCGAACGCGCGGCCGATCAGCTTGGCCGGATCGGCGTCGGTGGACGCGCCGGCGACGGTCCAGCGGCCCGACAGCTGCTTGCCCTGGTCGGCCATCAGCGCCTTGCCCAGCCGCGCCAGCGCGACCTGCTCCTGCGTGCTCAGGTACAGCCAGCCGCTGTTGCGGCGCGCATCGAGGTCGCGGCCCATCGCCACCGCGCGCGCATCGAACTCCGGCTGCGAGAGCTTGTGCTCGTGCACCAGCGCGATCATCAGCGCATCGTCGCGCAGGCGGCTGCCGTAGTCGCCCAGGTAGTCGGGCCGCTGCGACGGATCGCGGGCGAAGCCTTCCTTGATCGCCTTGGCGCCGCGCGCCTTGTCGCCTTGCAGGCTCAGCGCGAGGCCCAGATGCACCAGCGGCAAGCCGGTCAGGCTTTGCTTGCGGTCGTTGTCGTACAAGGCACGCAAGGTGCCCAGCGGAGCGCGGTTGACCCGCGCCAGCACGTAGCCTGCATGGGCCTGATAGGCGAACTTGAGGTGTTCGCGGCGGTCGTAGCCGTAGAACGAGGCGTTGCCCGCGAGCAAGTCTTCGCCGAGCGCCTTGAGCGCCTTCTGCAGCATCGTCTCGGGCACGGCGAAGCCGGCGTCGCGGGCGTCGAGCAGGAACTCGACCACGTACGGGGTCAGGCCCGGATTGACGTAATCGCCGTCGCCCCACATCGAGAAGTGGCCCGAGGAAATCTGCATCGCCGCGAGCCGGCCGAACGCGCCTTCCATGCGCGCGCGGCGCTGCCTGGCGTCGATGCCCTTGACCCCGAGCATCTTGGCCGTGGCCTCGTCGAGTTCGAGCGCGGCGTAGCCCTTGCTCGTGGTCTGCTCGGCGCAGCCGTACGGGTAGTCCAGCGCGCCCTGCAGCGCGCTGGCGAACGGAATCGGCGGCAGCGCGCTGACCACCATGCGCGCGCTGACCGAATCGGGCATCAGGCCTTCGGCGAAATCGCTGCCGAGCTGGATCGCGCCGATCTCGTCGAGCACGCGGGTGCGCGAGCGCAAAACCGACGGCCAGGCCGGACGCACCGGCAGGTCGTAGCGGCGGTCGACCTTGTAGCCGTTGCCGTCGACCTGCACCCGCACCTGCGCCACGGTGTAGCCCTCGCGCGCGGTCACCGGGAAGGTCAGGGTCTTCTTCGCCTCCACGCCGAGGCTCAGGCTGTGCTCGCCGCCGTCCAGCGACAGCGGGCCGATGCCCTCGACCTTGACCTTGAACTCGCCGGGCTTGCCGGTGAAGTTCTGCACGTCCAGGGTCACGTTGCTCCTGTCGCCCGGCGCCAGCACCCGCGGCGTGCTCGCCTCGGCCAGCACCGGCGCGCGCACGACGGTCTCGGCGTCGCGGTTGCCGTAGCTGCCGCCGGAATACACCAGCGCCGACACCCGCAAGGTGCCGTTGAAGTCCGGCACCGCCAGCTTGATCCGGGCGATGCCCTGGGCGTCGAGCTTGACCGGCCCGGCGAACAGATCGACCGTCTGCACCCGCGCGGTCGGCCGCCGCGCCTGCGGCAGCGCCTGCAAGGCCATGTCGCCGCCGAAGCGGATCTTGGCGCTCTCGCCGTCGAAGCTTTCGATCACCCGGCCGTACACGTCGTACGAATCCACGCCGAGCCGGCGCTGGGCGAAGAAATGCGCGGCCGCGTCGGGCACCGGGAAGCGGGTGATGTTGAGGATGCCCACGTCGACCGCCGAGACGGTCACGTAGGCGTCCTTGCCGGCCAGTTGCGGCGCGCTGACGGTCACCGGCAGGTCCTGCTCGGGCTTCATCAGCTTCGGCACGTTGAGGCCGACGGCGACCTTGCGTTCACGCCGGTCCATCGGCACGAAGGCCACGCCGACCGCGCGCGCCGGGGTGATCTTGCTCGGCGCGCTGCCGCCGCGGAACACCAGCGCGGTGACGTAGACGTCGTGGCGCTCCCAGGCGTCGGTGACCGGAATCTTGAACTTGCTGCCGGCCTTGGCCTTGATCGCCTGCACATAGACCATGCGGTCGGTTTCGACCATCAGCAGGCCCGGGCCCTCATGCGGCGGCGTCACCGTCACCTCGAGCGTATCGCCGGACTTGTACGCGGTCTTGTCCAGCGCCAGCTTGACCTTGTCGGGGCGCGCGTCGAGGCCGCGGTTCTGGTCGTCCCAGCTCCAGCCGGCGCGGAACGGATAGCGCGTGGTGATCTTGGTCTGCGGGTCGTACACGTCGAGGCGGTACTCGCCCCACTCGACCTGGAAGCTGAGCCTGGACGCGTTGGCGCCGAGATCGACGCTGCGCGTTTCCACATCCTCGAAACGGCGGGTGAAGTCGTACTTCCAGCCGCCGTCCTCGCCGTAGTTCCAGTGGTAGTCGCGGCGCTCGCGCACCAGGGTGGCGCGCACGCCCGCGGCCGGGCGCGGCTTGCCGTCGCTGCCCACGCGCATGAGCTCGAAGCCGACCGTGGCGTTGCTGTCGGCGCCGTCCTTGTCGTCGAACAACGGGCGCACGCCGACCAGCGCGTCGGCCGGCCACAGCACCCGCTTGACGCTGCGGTTGACGCTGCGGCCGCCGCTCTCGTAGACGCTGCCGGTGACGATCGCCGCGATGGTGCTGACCGGCTTGGCCTCGTCGGGCAATGCGATGTCCTGCTGCAGCTTGCCGGCGTCGTCCAGCGACGTGTCGATCACGTCCTTGGCCTCCTTCGGCAGGCTCAGGGTCGGGTCGCCGAAGAAATAGCCCGGCATCTGCTCCAGCGGGTGCTGTTCCACCGCCACGGTCATCTTGGCGGTGAAGCGGTTGCCCGCGGCCGGCGCGCCGTACAGATAGGCCGCCTGCACATCGAGCTTGAACGGCTGGCCCGGGCGCAGCACCGCCGGCGCGCCGAGGTCGAGCTTCAGGCGCTCGGGCAAGAACTCCTCGATCCGCAGGGTCATGCCCTGCACCGCCTCCTTGCTGGCCGGATCGGTGCGGAACTCGACCCGCCAGCGGCCGGTGGCGGCGTCGGCGGGAATCAGCTGGGCGTGGCGCACATAGCCCTGCGCATCGGGCTGCAGGCGGGTTTCCAGGAAGGTCTTGCCGTCGGGCTGCACGTAGCGCAGGAACACCGGCTGCATCGCCTTGCCTTTCGTGTCGATCGGCTTGCCGTCCTGGTCGCGCAGCAGCGCCGACAGGCGCACGGTCTCGCCGGGGCGGTACAGGTCGCGCCCGGACCAGGCGAACACGTCGAACCAGGCCTGCTCGCGCCCGGCCACGGCGAATTCGGACAGGTCCAGCGCCGGCTGGTTGAACGGCAGCATCGACACGTCGCTGCCCTTGCCGGCGATCAGCACCTGCGCCGCGTCGAGCTTGTAGTTGAGCAACGCATTGCCGTTGCTGTCGGTCTGGCCCTTGAGCACCGGTTCGCCGTCGGCGCCGATGACCTTCAGTTCCACTCCGCCGACCGCCTCGCCCTTCTCCAGCGAGGCCACGTGCACGAACAACTGGTTCTTGTAGGCGCGCGCGTGCAGGCCCAGGTCGCTGACGGTGAAGAACGCGGTCTCGAACTCGTCCTTGAACTGGCCGGCGCGCTTCATCACCGCGAAATACAGGCCGGGCTGCTGCAGCTCCTTGATGTCCTGCAGCGGCAGGTAGGTCAGCACGCGTTCGTTGGGCTTGCCGCCGAGCACGAAGCGGTTGACGTAGACCGGTTCGGCCAGCTTGGACAGCGGCTTCTTCTCGTCCCAGTCGCGCTCCAGCTCCCAGCTGCCCTTGCGCCCGCCGCGCTGGTACTCGGCGAAGAACTTCGGCAGTTCCTTGTCCTTGACCCGCAGGAATTCGACGTCCACTTCGGCCACGTTGATCGACACCACCGGCAGGCCGCGGCTGTCGCGCGCCGGCAGCACGCTGCCCTGCGAGGCGAAGCCGACCACCGGTTCGAGCGGGCCGGTGTAGACCTGCTTGCTCAGCGCCTGGCCGATGCGGTCGCCGGCCGCGGCGGTGAGGCCGGGCTTGATCGTGACGGTGTAGTCCTTGCTCGCCTCCACATGCGGGAAGCGCAGGATCTTGCCGCCGTCGTCGAGCACCCAGCCGCCTTCGACCGCGGCGCCGTTCTTGTCGGTCACGGCCAGCAACTGGTCGAAGTCCTGGGTGCCGACCAGCGGCTGACTGAATTCCAGGGCGATGGCGAGCTCGTCGCCGCGCTTCTGGTCCGGATAGGCCGCGACCAGGGCGAAGCCCTTGACCGCCTCGCGCTTGACCACGATGGCCTCGCCGCTGGCCTGCGGCAGCTGGCCGCCGCCATCGCGCTTGCAGCCGGCGACGAGGGCGGTGGCCGCGATCAACACGGCGGCCGCGACCCGCATCAACGGGCCGCTGCAGCGTCCGGCGCGGGTGCGCGGCGTGGGTCTCGAGAGGGCGGTTCCATCCGCGGGTCCGTCCAGGGGCTGCGTTCGCATCATGCGTATCTCTCAGGGAACTGCGACGAGTATAGAGCGTGCGCATGCACGCGGTAATCGCTGGATGAGGGCGGATGTGAGCGCGGCGCGGCGTGGTCCGCCGATCCGTCGTGAGCGCTTCCTGCAGGAGCGGCGCGAGCTGCGACCGCGGGGCTCATGGTCGCGCCGCAATCGTGCGACCTCGCGGTCGCGGCTCGCGCCGCTCCTACAGGGCGCCGACGACACTTGCGCTGCGGGCGATCTGTGCGCTGGTTTCGGTTTCCTTCTCATACCCGCCGCCATGAGCAAAGGTTATGTGCGCGACCGATTTCCGATAATGCTGCGCCAAGCCGCAGAACCACGGAAAAATACGTCACAAGCGCATATTGACCGGCGAATTCTCCCGGGATCGGCACCCAATTCGAATCTCCATGATTCTCCGGAAAAATCTCCCGAAGGGATCGAAATTAAATACCGATCACATAATCCAATCCCGCACGCCCCGGCGAACCCTCGCTCCAACCCCAATCTTATGCTGCACTGCAGCATAATCGTTGAAACACTATTACTATTTTCAACATTTCTCCTTTTGAATCCGGGATTTACGTATCCCAGGCGCGGCAACGGTTTCGCCCGAAACCGCTGCGAAAACCGCCTCGGAAAACGTCGCGTTCCGAATGTGACCGCGGCACGCCGCGTTGCCCGCCCCCGGCCGCCTGCCTAGCGTCGATTCCGCCGCACGCACACGCCGCGGCATCCGCGAGAAACCCGCGGACACGGCCGTCATTTTCTCCCCTCACCTCCGGAGCATTCCCATGCATCGCAACGTATCGGCATTGTCCCTCGCCCTTTCGCTGGTCCTCGCCGCCGGCGCCGCCGACGCGGCGCAGGTGATCGACCTGCACAGCGTCGACGTGGCCAAGCTCAACCGCCAGTACCAGGCCGCGACCGCCAAATCCGGCGCCGTCGCCAAGGCCGACCTGCGCCACGCCGAAGTGATCGCGCTCGACACCGACTCCTCGCTGACCCAACTCAAGAGCAGCGTCGACGCCGACGGCTCGCGCAACTACCGCTATCAACAGACCTACCAGGGCGTCGCGGTGTTCGGCGAAAACGTGGTGGTGCGCGAAGACGCGCAGGGCAACGTGCGCGCGCTGTTCGGCCGCTCGGTCGCCGGGCTCAAGGCCGACCTGCCCAAGCTCGACGCCAGGCTCAGCGCCGCGCAGGCGCTCGGCCTGGCCAAGGCCGCCGTGCACGGCAAGCGCGCCGCCGCGCTGCAGATCCGCAACGAGAACAGCCGCAAGGTGATCTTCGTCGATGACGCCCGCCAGGCGCGCCTGGCGTATGCGGTCGACTTCGTCTCCGACACGGTCGGCGGCGGCGAGCCGAGCCGTCCGTTCGCGATCGTCGATGCGGCCAGCGGCAAGATCCTCAAGCAGTGGGAAGGCCTCAACCACGCCCAGGTCGGCACCGGCCCCGGCGGCAACCAGAAGATCGGCCAGTACGAGTACGGCAGCGGCGGCCGTCCGTTCCTCGACGTCACCCAGAGCGGCAGCACCTACACCTTCAACACGACCAACGTGAAGACGGTCAACCTCAACCACGGCACCAGCGGTTCCACCGCCTATTCCTACACCGGCCCGCGCAATACGGTGAAGACCATCAACGGCGCGTACTCGCCGCTCAACGATGCGCACTACTTCGGCAAGGTCGTGTTCGACACCTACCAGGCCTACACCGGCCTGTCGCCGCTGACCTTCCAGCTGGCCCTGCGCGTGCACTACAGCCGCAACTACGAGAACGCGTTCTGGGACGGCCGCACCCTGACCTTCGGCGACGGCGCGACCACGTTCTATCCGCTGGTCTCGCTCGACGTGGTCGCGCACGAGGCCTCGCACGGCTATACCGAGCAGCAGTCGGGCCTGATCTACTCCGGCCAGTCCGGCGGCATCAACGAGTCCTACTCCGACATCGCCGGCGAAGCCGCCGAGTTCTACGCGCGCGGCAGCAACGACTTCCTGGTCGGCGCCGACATCTTCAAGGCCTCCGGCCGCGCCCTGCGCTACTTCGACGACCCGACCCGCGACGGCCGTTCGATCGGCCACGCCAGCAACTACACCAACGGCCTGGACGTGCACTACTCCTCGGGCGTGTTCAACAAGGCCTTCTACCTGCTGGCCAAGAAGCCGAACTGGGGCACGGTCAAGGCGTTCAAGGCCTTCGCCAAGGCCAACAAGGACTACTGGACCCCGAGCACCAACTTCAACCAGGGCGGCCAGGGCGTGCGCCAGGCGGCGGCGGACCTGGGCTACAGCACCGCGGACGTCATCGATGCCTTCCGCCAGGTCGGCGTGACCGCGCAGTAACCGCAACCCGGCCGGCGCGGCCTCGGCCGCGCCGGCCTTCGGAGCTTTTACGTATTGGCGACCCCGGCCCCGGCCGGGGTTTTTTCTGCGGATTTTCCACCGCGGAAAAATCCGCGCCGCCGTCGCACCGGCGGCTGCGGCAAGGATATGAGGCACCGTTCCGGTTTCCGCAACGCGCCCGGACTCATGAAGAAACATAATGATCCGGGACTGCAATGGGCCTAACAGAAACGCGCGTGCACGGGTCACATCAGCCGATGGACATAATCGGCGAAAGGGAAACTGAGAAATAAGACCGCTACGGCGCGCGCCGCGGCTTTGGGCGCTTTTCCCGCTGAAATCGCTTGCAGACGACCGCAGTCACATTAATTCAACGCATAAGGCATCCCAACCCCCTACCCGCATCCGCAATATCCTGCTGCATCGCAGCAACATCAGTGAAACATTATTACGGCGATGTTTCGAAGGCCGATTTCGCGACAAAGCGCCACAGCCAAGGCGGCGCAATGCTTTCAGTCGAAACCGTGTTGCGCGCGCACATGCGCAGGTCGCATTCGCACTGTGAACTGCGCAACCCGCGTTGACGGTTTTTTCGTGCCGCCCCTAGCGTCCCTCCGCCGCGCGGCGCCAGCGCGGTATCCGCACGAAGTCCGGCAACGCAGCGCCCTCGCGGCACGGATCGTCCGAGAGCGTCGCCGCGGGCTACGGGGGAGCGGATTGCACGAGCACTGAGAGCCGGCCGCGAACGCGGCCACCATCCATAACTCGTTTGGGGGTAATACCAGTGAATCGCAATGTATCGGCCCTGTCCTTCGCTCTGTCGCTCGCCCTCGTCGCCGGCGCCGCCGGCGCGGCCCAACGCGTCGACCTGCACAGCGTGGACGTCGCCAAGCTCAACCAGCAGTACCAGGCCGTCGCCGCCAAGTCCGGCGCCGCCGCCAAGGCCAACGTGCGCCATGCCGAACTGATCGCGCTCGACGCCCAGTCCTCGCTGAAGCTGCTCAAGAGCAGCGTCGACGCCGACGGCTCGCGCAACTACCGCTATCAGCAGACCTACAACGGCCTGCCGGTGTTCGGCGAGCACGTGGTCGTGCGCGAAGACGCCAAGGGCAACGTGCGCGCGCTGTTCGGCCGCTCGGTCGCCGGCCTCGCCTCGGAACTGCCGGCCGGCCTGAAGGCCAAGTTCGACAGCGCGCAGGCGCTGAGCGTGGCCAAGAGCGCCGGCATGGGCAAGAGCGCCACCGCGCTGGTCACGCGCAACGAAAGCAGCGAGCAGATGATCTACATCGACGACGCCGGCAAGGCCCACGTCGCCTATGTCGTCAACTACTTCGCCGACGCGCCCAAGGGCGGCTCGCCGATGCGTCCGTTCGTCATCGTCGACGCCAGCAGCGGCAAGGTGCTCAAGCAGTGGGACGGCCTGAACCACGCCCTGGTCGGCACCGGCCCCGGCGGCAACCAGAAGACCGGCCAGTACGAGTACGGCACCGACTTCGGGTTCAACGACGTGACCCAGAGCGGCAGCACCTGCACGATGAACAACACCAACGTGAAGACGGTGAACCTCAACGGAGGCACCAGCGGCACGACGGCGTTCTCGTACACCTGCCCGCGCAACACGGTCAAGACCATCAACGGCGCGTACTCGCCGCTCAACGATGCGCACTACTTCGGCCATGTCGTGTTCGACATGTACAACAGCTACGTCGGCACCCCGCCGCTGACCTTCCAGCTGAGCATGCGCGTGCACTACAGCACCAGCTACGAGAACGCGTTCTGGGACGGCTCGGCCATGACCTTCGGCGACGGCGCGACCACGTTCTATCCGCTGGTCGCGCTCGACGTGGCCGCGCACGAGGTCTCGCACGGCTTCACCGAGCAGCAGTCGGGCCTGGTGTACTCCGGCCAGTCCGGCGGCATCAACGAAGCCTATTCGGACATCGCCGGCGAAGCCGCCGAGTTCTACATGCGCGGCAGCAACGACTTCCTGGTCGGCGCGCAGATCTTCAAGGGCACCGGCGCGCTGCGCTACATGGCCAACCCGCCGCAGGACGGCCGCTCCATCGGCCACGCCAGCAACTACTACAACGGCCTGGACGTCCACTACTCCTCGGGCGTGTACAACAAGGCCTTCTACCTGCTGGCCAGCAAGTCCGGCTGGGGTACGGTCAAGGCGTTCAAGGTCTTCGCCAAGGCGAACAAGGACTACTGGACCCCGAGCACCGACTTCAACCAGGGCGCCTGCGGCGTCGAACAGGCGGCCACCGACCTGGGCTTCACCCTGGCCGACGTTTCCGACGCGTTCCTGCAGGTCGGCGTGGACTGCCCCGGCGGCGGCCCTGGCCCGGGCGGCCAGACCTACACCAACGACACCGACTACGCGATCAACGACAACGCCACGGTCGACAGCCCGATCACGGTCTCCGGCCGTACCGGCAACGCGCCGACCAACGCGCAGGTGACGGTCAACATCATCCACACCTACCGCGGCGACCTGAAGGTCGACCTGGTCGCGCCGGACGGCTCGCTGTACAACATCAGCAACCGTTCGGGCGGCAGCGCCGACAACATCACCGGCACCTTCACCTTCAACCTCTCCAGCGAACCGCTCAACGGCACCTGGAAGCTGCGGGTGAACGACAACGCCAACGCCGACACCGGCCGCATCGACAAGTGGAGCATCACGTTCTGATGCGTTGAACGAGCGCACGGATGCGACGGGCCGCACGGCCCAGGAAAACCCCGGCCTCGGCCGGGGTTTTTCTTTTTCCGGGGCTGCGACGACGGTCACGCGCGGCGTTCGGTTTTTTCGACGCAGCCGGCTCCGGGCGCGACTGCGGACCGATCAAGATCGCGATGGCCGGATCGAACGGCCGCACCTGCGCTCGCGCGCTGCATCGGCGAGCTGGAACGCCCGCTGCGGGCAACACGGTCCAAGGAGGACACCATGAATCGTAGTTTCGGGCCCCGCGCGGCGAACGCCGCCGGATCGGCGGGGACCGCGGCCGCGCGCCGCGCAGTCATGGCGCTCGCGGCGCTCGCCGCGTTGGCCGCGCTCGGCGAGGCGAACGCCAGCGACGACTACCGCAAGGCGCTGACCTGGACGGTGCTGGACCAGGGCGAGGGCCTGGTCCGCGTCGGCGCCGACGCCGCCTCCAACGCCTATCTCGGCGACACCCGGATCGATACGGAGTTGCCGCTGCTGTGCGCGAGCGTCGACGGGCGCGCCGCGCCGGGCGGGATCGCCTACGGCTACGACCAGGGCTGGCTCGGCGGCGAGGTCAAGACCACGCCCGCGATTCACGGCGCGGTGCTGACCTCGCGGGAAAAAGGCGACGAGATCTGCGCCGACCGCTTCGGCGCAGGCTGGCGCCTGGCCGAATTCCACGACGGCCGCTACGGCGCCGATTTTCAATCCCGTGGCGGCTGGACGTTCTGGGCGGCCGGGCAACTGCCGGCCGGCACGCGCTTTTGGACCGCCATCGACGACCAGCCGGCCAACGCCTGGAACTCGGCCGGCGAGGTGCCGGCGGTGCAGGTGCCCAAGTTCCTGCCGTCGCAGGCGCCGGTTCCCGGCCAGTACGTCGTCAGCTTCCGCGAAGACACGCCCGACGGTTCGGTCGAAGCGCTCGCGCAAGACTTGTTGAACCGCTACGGTGGCGCGGTCATCAATGTCTTTCCCAGCGCGCAGGGTTTTTCCTTCACCGGCACGGCCGCGCAGGCCCAGGCCATGAGCGCCGATGCCGTGGTCGAGTCGGTCGAGGAGGACACCTATGGCGAGCCGGCCGAGTACTGGAACCGCGACCGCGTCGATCAACGCGAGCGGCCCGGCGACGGCCGTTATGTTCCCGCCAACGACGGCTCGGGCGTCAACATCTACGTGCTCGACACCGGATTCCGCCGCTCGCACGAGCAGTTCGGCGGCCGCGCCAGCCAGCAAGCCGACTTCATCCGCTTCATGGGTTCGCGCGACGACTGCAACGGCCACGGCACCGCGGTCGCGAGCGCGGCCGGCGGCAGCACGCTGGGCGTGGCGACCGCGGCCAACCTGATTTCCGTGCGCATCGCCGGGTGCGGCGGCGTCGCCTACAACCCGCTGAACTCGCTGACCACGTCGACCATCGTCGCCGGGCTGGACTGGGTTACGCGCCATCACGTCAAACCCGCGGTCGTCAACATCAGCTACGGCTCGCCGCCCGGCTTCTGGCGCCGCTGGTTCAACTGGCGCACCCCTCAGGACCGCGCCGTGCGGCGCGCCGTCGCGGCGGGCATCACCGTGGTGGTCGCGGCCGGCAACGAAAACAAGAACGCCAACCGCTCCACGCCCGCGCGCGCCCCGGAAGCCATTTCCGTCAGCGCGACCGACTACGTCGATACGCGCGCGCCCTTCGGCAACTACGGCAAGGTCGACCTGTTCGCGCCCGGAGTCGGATTGACCTTGGCCGATTACCAAAGCGATAACGGCTATTCGTACGGCAGCGGCACCTCGTACTCGGCACCGATGGTCGCCGGCGCTGCCGCCGTCTATTTGCACGATCATCCCGCGGCCAGTCCAGCCGAGGTGCGCGAGGCGCTTCAGAACAACGCCACCCAGGGCGTCGTCGGCGACGCCGGGCCCGGTTCGGCCAATCGGCTGCTGTATGTGGGGCCGATCGCCGCCAATCCTTATCGACCGGTAGGCGCGAGCGGATGCTACATCGGCGGCATGGGTTACGCCGCTCATATCGTTCGCGAGCGGATCGCAGCTCAATGCGCTGCCCTGGCGGGCACGCTGGTCCCCGGAAGCGAGACGATCTTGAACCAGTCCTACGAGGGAGAACGTTCCTGCATCGCCATCAAGGCCGACTGCGACGTGCGCGGCTGACTGTCGCGGATCGCAAGCGCGCAGCGTTCGGTCAGGCCGGTCCCGCCGCCTGCTTCGATAGCGCCGGATCGGACGCTTCCCGCAAGGTCCGCCGCATGGGCATCGCGTGCGCTGCGGAGCGAAACCTCGCATGAGCGCTCGCTCCGAGCTTCTCGCAAACTCGCGCGCACGCTGCATGCACACCTTGTAATCGAGTTGTGGTTCTGGAATAGCCCACACACAACCCAGCGTCTTCGACGCCGCCGCACCCGCGCGATGAGCGCGGCGCAGCGCTATTCCTGAGTTGCGGCCCGCGCGTCCGCTCCCCTGTCCCGCCGACTACGCGCACGGCATCCCCGCCGGCATCGATTCGCTGCGTTCGCGCAGCGGAGCGGGACGACTCGTCCCCGCGATTCAACCATCGCCACTTCAAAACGGAGAAACACCCATGAAAGCCCTGCAATGGATCACCCTGGCCGGCCTGCTGGCCGCGTCCGCCCTGGCCGCCCCCGCGCATGCCGCGGACAAGGCGCCAGGCGAGATCGTGCGCCCGCAGATCATCGGCGGCGTCGACGTCGCCAACGGCAAGTTCCCGTTCATGGTCACCGTGCAGCTCAAGCTGCTCGGCGGCGCGAACGCCTACGACAATCACTGGTGCGGCGGTTCGCTGATTTCGCGCTGGCTGGTGCTGACCGCCGCGCATTGCGTCGCCGGCTTCGAGGCCGCGGATTTTTCGGTCGTCGCCGGACGCACCGCGCTCAAGAACGACGCCCAGGGCGTCAAGGCCGAAGTCGCTTCGGCCTATGTGCATCCCAAGTACCTGGCCGGCGACGGCGGCTACGACGTCGCGGTGCTGATCCTGAAAGCCCCGATCGACAAGATCAAACCGGTCGCGCTGGTCAGCGCCGGCACCGACGCGCTCGAGCGTCCGGGCACGCAGCTGACCAACATCGGCTGGGGCAACACCATCCAGCAAAATCCGTTCCCGCCCGGCGGCAACGGCGTGCGCCAGCCCAACCGCCTGCAGGAAGTGCAGTTGCCGGTGGTGTCCTACGCCGAATGCGAATATGCGTACCGCGACAGCAACATGCTCGCCAGCGCCCCGCTCGACCTGTGCGCCGGCCGCACCGGCAAGGACGCCTGCCAGGGCGACTCGGGCGGTCCGCTGTTCGTGACCTTGCCGGGCGAGAAGAACTTCCTCCAGGTCGGCGTGGTCAGCCGCGGCGCCGGTTGCGGCGCGACCGGTTATCCGGGCGTGTTCACCCGCGTGGCCAACGAGGAGATCTCGGCTTTCATCGCCGATCCTTTCAGCACCGGCGCCAAGAGCCACACCGTCAAGAAGGCGGCTGCGGCGAGGTAAGCCGCGGCGCGACCGACACCATCGGCGCCATCGCCGCCGCGCCGGATCGCTCCGGCGCGGCGGTTCGCGCGGTGTCGCGGCCTACAGCACCACCAGCGACTTGAAGCCGCCGTAGATCATGCGCTTGGCGTCGAACGGCGCGTTCTGCATGTCCATCTGCAGGCGCGGGTCTTTCATCACTTGCGCGTTGATCTTGTCGCGCTGCTTGCGCGACTTGTAGACGATCCACGAGAACGCCACCACCTCGCCCGGCTTGAGCTTCACCGCCATCGGAAACGAGGTGAGCCTGCCCGGCGGAACGTCGTCGCCGATGTTTTCCCAATAGGCGACCGCGCCGTACTCCATCCAGATTTTCCCGGCCTTGCGCGCGAGCTTGCGATAGGCGGCGATGTTGTCCTTCGGCACCGCGACCACGAAACCGTCGACGTAACTCATGCGTCCTCCTGCGGGCCCTGGGCCCTGTGTGGGGAAATCGCGCGGCGTCGCTACGCAGCATGATTCGCGTGGTTCGCCGCCCTGCCCGACTGTGGGCGCCGCACGCGGCGCGCCCTAGTGCGGTTTGTCATCAGCGCCCGCGCACGAACGTGCGGACTGCGCGGGCGCCGTGCGGCGCGCGCGCGCCGGCCTGCGCGACCGGCGCGGGCGCGAGCTTCGCGCGCACCGCACGCGCCGCTCATTTCGCCGCGGCGCCTTCCTCGACGATGGCCTCGACCTGGATGCGCAGGTTCACCGTCATGTCGAAACCGTAATCCTTGCCGGCGCTCATGCCGAACTTGTCGCGCTGGAAGCTCGCGCTGGCGTCGGCGCCGCAGACCTCGCGCTTGTACATCGGATGCGGCATGCACTTGAACTGGTCGATGCGCAGCTCCAGCGGCTGGGTCACGCCGTGCAGGGTCAGCGTGCCCACGACCTTGCCCGGCTTGCCGTTCTTGAACCCGGCGAGCTTGCCCTTGTAGGTCGCGGTCGGGAACTTGGCGACGTCGAACAGCATCGGCTTCCTGGCCTCTTCGTTCATCGCATCCAGGCCGAAGTTCACGCTGGCGACGTCGATGCTCACCTCCACCGTACCGGTGCCGGCCTGCTTGTCGAGCACGATGCTGCCCGCGGACTTGTCGAACTTGCCGCGCCACTTCGACAGGCCGCCCATGTGGTCGGCCTCGAAGCTGGGATAGGTGTGGGAGGGATCGATCTTGTAGGTCGCCGGCGCCGCTGCGGCGGTGCCGGCGAACAGGGCGAGCGAGGTCAACAGGCAAAGCGCGGACGTGTGCATGGGGCGGTCTCCGGTGGCGGTTCGGGGGGCGGTGTGCGAAGCGGAAGAACCGAATAACGAGCGGCCGCGAACGGGCCGGCCGCAGCAGCGAGGCACGCTAGCACCGGCCGCGGCGCAGCCGCAATCGCGGCCGCGCGCTGATCGGCTGCGCGCAGACCGGCATTCGGCCGGGTCGTGCGCTGCAGCATGGTCGCTCCGCGGGGTCGGCGGCGAGCCGTATTCGGGCTTCTGCTATCGCGACGAACGAGGCGCCCCGGTTTCGACAAGGGCGGCCCAAAAAAAACGCCGCCCGAAGGCGGCGTTTTCTCGACCGGGGCATCGCGATCCGATGCCCGGCCGGCCTCAGGCCTCGGGCGCCGGGGCCTCGGGCGCTTCGCCCGCCGCGTCCGCGGCCGGCGCGGCCGGGGCCGGTTCGCCCTCGCCGTCCTCGTCGTCCAGCGAGGCGTCCACGCGCTCGATGGTCTGCAGGGTCTCGCCTTCGGACAAGCGCATCAGGGTCACGCCCTGGGTGTTGCGGCCGACCTGCGAGATCTCCGCCGCGCGCGTACGCACCAGGGTGCCGCCGTCGGAGATCATCAGCACTTCGTGGTGGTCGCTGAGCTGGATCGCGCCGACCAGGGCGCCGTTGCGCTCGTTGGTCTTGAGCGCGATCACGCCCTGGGTGCCGCGGCCCTTGCGCGGGTAGTCCTCCACCGGCGTGCGCTTGCCGTAGCCGCGTTCGCTGGCGGTGAGGATGTCGCCGTCGCCTTCGACCACGACCAGGCTGACCACCACCGTGCCGCTGTCGTTCGGCGCGTCGACCGCGTCGACATCGCCCTCGGCCACGGCCGCGTCGTCGCCTTCGCTCTCCGCCGCCGACGCCGCCAGCAGGCGCATGCCGCGCACGCCGCCGGCGGTGCGGCCCATCGGCCGCACGGTCGATTCGGCGAAGCGCGCGGCGCGCCCGTTGGAGGCGAACAGCATCACGTCGCGCTCGCCGTTGGTCAGGGCCACGTCGACCAGCGCGTCGCCGTCGTCGAGGTTGATCGCGATCTTGCCGCGCGCCAGCTTGAACGCGAACTCGGTCAGCGGGGTCTTCTTGACCCGGCCGTTGCGGGTGGCGAAGAACACGAAGTGGTCCTCGTCGTACTCGCGCACCGGCAGCACCGCCTGCACCTGCTCGCCGGCTTCCAGCGCCAGCCAGTTGATGATCGGGCGGCCGCGCGCGTTCGGGCCGGCCTCGGGCAGCTGGTGCACCGGCAGCCAGAACACCCGGCCGGCGCTGGTGAAGGTCAGCAGCGTGTCGTGGGTGTTGACCAGCCACAGCTTGTCGATGAAGTCCTCGTCCTTGGTCGCCGCCGCATTGCGGCCCTTGCCGCCGCGTTTCTGCGCGCGGTAGGCGCTGACCGGCTGGCGCTTGGCGTAGCCGGCGTGCGAGAGCGTCACCACCACGTCTTCCGGCGCGATCAGGTCGAGGATGTCGAGGTCTTCCTCGCTGGCGCGGATCTCGCTGCGGCGCTCGTCGCCGAACTCTTCCTTGAGGTTGCGCAGCTCGGTGCGGATCACCTCGAGCAGCACGTCGGGGTTCTCGAGGATCTCGATCAGGCCGCGGATCGCTTCGAGCAGTTGGCGGTATTCCTCGGTGAGCTTTTCCTGCTCCAGGCCGGTCAGGCGGTGCAGGCGCATTTCCAGGATCTGGTTGGCCTGCACTTCGGTCAGCTGGTAGCGGCCGTCGTGCAGGCCCACGCCCGCGGGCAGGTCTTCCGGACGCGAGGCTTCCGCGCCGGCGGCCTGCAGCAACGCGCCGACCAGGCCCGGTTCCCAGGTCTTGGCCAGCATGCGCTCGCGCGCTTCGTTCGGATTCGCCGAGGTCTTGATCAGCTCGATCATCTCGTCGATGTTGGCGAGCGCGACCGTCAGGCCTTCCAGGATGTGCGCGCGCTGGCGCGCCTTGCGCAATTCGAAGATGGTGCGCCGGGTCACCACCTCGCGGCGGTGGCGCACGAACGCTTCCAGCACCTGCTTGAGCGTCAGCAGCTGCGGCCGGCCGTCGACCAGGGCGACCATGTTGATGCCGAACACCGACTCCATCTGCGTCTGCTGATAGAGGTTGTTGAGCACCACTTCGGCCGCTTCGCCGCGCTTGACCTCGATGAAGATGCGCATGCCGTCCTTGTCGGACTCGTCGCGCAGCTCGCTGATGCCTTCCAGGCGCTTTTCCTTGACCAGCTCGGCGATCTTCTCGATCAGCCGCGCCTTGTTCACCTGGTAGGGGATCTCGGTGACGACGATCGCCTCGCGGCCGGTGTCCTGGTTGACCTCGATCTCGGCGCGCGCGCGCATGCGCACGCGGCCGCGGCCGGTGCGGTAGGCCGCGACGATGCCGGCGGTGCCGTTGATGATGCCCGCGGTCGGGAAATCCGGGCCCGGGATGTAGGCCATCAGGCCGTCGACGTCGATCTCCGGCTCGTCGATCAGCGCGATGGTCGCGTTGATGACTTCGGTGAGGTTGTGCGGCGGGATGTTGGTGGCCATGCCCACCGCGATGCCGGCCGAGCCGTTGACCAGCAGGTTCGGCACCCGCGTCGGCAGCACCGTCGGCTCGAGTTCCTTCTCGTCGTAGTTGGGCTGGAAATCGACGGTTTCCTTGTCGATGTCGGCGAGCAGCTCGTGGGTCAGGCGCGTCATGCGCGCTTCGGTGTAACGCATCGCCGCGGCGTCGTCGCCGTCGACCGAACCGAAGTTGCCCTGGCCGTCGACCAGCAGGTAGCGCAGCGAGAACGGCTGGGCCATGCGCACCAGGGTGTCGTACACCGACTGGTCGCCGTGCGGGTGGTACTTGCCGATGACGTCGCCGACGATGCGCGCCGACTTGAAGTGCGGCTTGTTGGCGTGGGTGCCGAGCTCGTTCATCGCGTACAGGACGCGGCGGTGCACCGGCTTGAGGCCGTCGCGAACGTCGGGGAGCGCGCGCCCCACGATCACGCTCATGGCGTAGTCGAGGTAGCTGCGGCGCATCTCGTCTTCGAGATTGACCTGGATGATTTCCTTGGCGAGTTCGGCCATCAGGGTTCCGTTGCTGCGTACAGTGATTCGGACGCCCCCGCGCGAACGGGGCCGCCATTCCCGCGGGAACGACGGCGCAACCAACACGACAAACCTGCCGGAAACGCGAGCCCGGCGGGCCTGTCCTGCAGCTCGCTAGGGGCGGCATCAAAGAGACACGCGACTATAGCACAAAACCGCTTTCGCATGGGCCCGATTCCCACGCAGAAACAAGCACTTGGCGGGGTTTTTCAGCTGCGCTGCAACATCCGCGGCGGCCCTTGCGCGCGGGCGGCCCGCGGCGTCCGCCGCGGTCGCGGCAAAACCGGGTTTCCGTCTCCGGCCGCGCGCCCTCGCCTGCCGTCGCGGCCCGCTCCCGCGACGCCCGCGCACAGCGCCTCCCGGGGCTCGGGAAAGCGGGCTCAGGTGTCGTAGTCGCCGCTGTCCCAGGGCTCGAAGAAGGCCATGTAGTCGCCCGGCTGCAGGCTGATCGAGAGCTGCTCGCCCTCGTCTTGCGGCCAGTTCGGGATCAGGCCGAACTCGACGCCGAAGCGCGTCAGCGAGAACGGCGCGATCTGGATCCGGTCGAATTCGATTTCGCCCAGCTCGGCCAGGCGCTGCTCGTAGACCCGGTTGCGCGCCTCGCGGTCCATCTGCGCGCGCGGCCCGAATTCGTCGATGCGCGCCTCCAGCAGCGTGCCGGCGGCGTCGAACAGGTACAGCGCGACGAACTCGTTGCCGGCCGAGCCCTGCAGCGCGCCGGCGAAGGGCGTGGTCAGGAAGAACTGGCGACCGTCGGCGAGCCGGCCGATGTGTTCGGCGTGGTAATCGTCGTGATCGATCGCGATCAGCGCGGGCAGGTCGTGGCGCTCGGGCATCGTCCTTCTCCTTGGAAACGTGCCGGTGGCGCGCATCCGGCGCGCCGACGGCGCGCGGGCTTCAGCCGGCGGAAAACGCCGCGCGCATCGCCGCCGCGTCCGGGCGCTCGATCACCCCGCGCTCGGTCACGATGGCGTCGATCAATTCGTGCGGGGTCACGTCGAACACCGGATTCCAGGCCCCGACCCGCTCGGCCGCGGTGCGCGCGCCGCCGACGGCGAACAGTTCGGCCGGATCGCGTTCTTCGATCTCGATCAGATCGCCCGAGGCGGTGGCCATGTCCACGGTCGAGGACGGCGCCACGACCATGAACTTGACCCCGTGGTGGCGCGCGGCGATGGCCAGTTGGTAGGTGCCGATCTTGTTGGCGGTGTCGCCGTTGGCGCAGATGCGGTCGGCGCCGACGACGACCCAGCCCACCTGCCCGCTCTTGAGCAAATGCGCGGCGGCCGAATCGGCGATCAGCGTGGGCGCGATGCCGTCCTGCTCCAGCTCCCACACGGTCAGGCGCGCGCCCTGCAGCCACGGCCGGGTCTCGCCGGCGAACACACGCTCGATCCGGCCCTGGGCGACGCCGGCGCGGATCACGCCGAGCGCGGTGCCGAAGCCGGCGGTGGCCAGCGAGCCGGTGTTGCAGTGGGTCAGCACGCCGCGGCCGGGTTCGATCAGGGCCGCGCCGAGCGCGCCCATGCGCCGGTTGGCGGCCAGGTCTTCGTCGGCGATGGCCTGCGCCTCGCGTTCCAGCGCCTGGCGCCAGTCGGCGCCGGCGCCGGCCAGCGCGCGGCGCATGCGCGCCAGCGCCCAGGCCAGGTTGACC
>NZ_LXSD01000322.1:0-3357 GCF_017168095.1 Lysobacter enzymogenes
CGCCGAACAGCAAGGCGCGCACGCGCGCGGCGTCCAGCGACGGCGCCGCCGCCAGCAACAGCGCGGCGACGCCGCTGACGTGCGCGGCGGCCATCGAAGAACCGGAGGCGAAGTCGTAGCCGCCGCCGGGCCGGGTGGTGAGGATGTCGCTGCCCGGCGCGCCGAGGCTGCCGGGCGCGACCGCGCGGGCGCTGTCGCCGACCACGATCACCCCCGGCGTGTCGGCCGGAAACCCGCTCATGCGGCCGTCGGCGGGCAGCGAGGCGACCACGATCCGGCCCTGTTCGAGCAACTGCTGCAGCAACCTGCGCAGCAGCGGATCGGCCGGTCCGCCCAGGCTCAGGTTGACCACGCGCGCGCGGCTGTCGGCGACCGCGGCCAGGGCCTTGGCCAGGGTAAAGGAATTGCAGCGCGCGCCGTCGCCGGGCGCGGCGGGATACCAGCAGGCCTTGTACAGATCGAGCACGGCCAGCGGGGCGATGCCGGCGATGCCGAGGCGGTTGTTGCTGTTGGCGGCGACGATCCCGGCCACTTCGGTGCCGTGCGCGTCGCGCCGGAACGCGGCCGGGTCGGCCTCGACCAGGTCCAGCGCGGTGCGGATGCGCCCGCGCAGGTCCGGATGGCCGGCGTCCGCGCCGGTATCGACGATGGCGATGCCGACTCCGCGGCCGCGGCTGCGCGCGTGCGCGGCGCCGGCGTTGAGGGCGCTGAAGCCGCGTTGCAGGTCCAGGTAGGGATCGTTGTAGCGCGGTGCCGGTGCGCGCGGCGGCGGGCGCGCGGAGGGGGGCGACGACGAGGGCGGCGAAGACGATGGCGGCGAGGCGGACGGCGGCGGCCGCGCGGACCGCACCGAGAAATCCTGCAGCGGCTGGGCCAGCTTGACCCGCGCGTCCGCGCCCAGCCGCGCCAGCGCCTGTGCGGCTGATTCGCCCGGCGCCGGCCGCAGCACCGCGCAATACCCGCCCAGCGACTGGATCGGCCAGCCGGCGATTTCGCGCAGGCGGTGCTCGCGCCCGATCGCCTGCAGCGCGGCGGCCGCCTGCTGGCCCAGGCCGTAGTGGCGCGCCGGCGCGTAGCCGAGCAGGTTGGAGCCGGCGCGCGCCGGCGGCGCGGCGACCGGGTTGTCCACCACGACCAGCACGTCGCGTTGCGGATCCATCTGCGTCGCCGTCGTCGCGGCCGATGCGTCCGGCAACGGCGCCGGACCGCGGCGCAGCGATGGCGCGCAGCCGGCCAGCGCCAGGCAGGCGGCGAGCGCCAACGTCGGCAATGCCTTGCTCGCGCGATGCATCGAGCGACTCATCGCGCGGCGACGGATTCGGCCAGGCGGATGCCCGGCGCGCTGCGCAGCCGCTGCAGCAACTGCGCGGCCTGCGCCTGGGTCGGCGCGGCGGGCGCGAGCAGGTACGCGCCCATCGCATTGGGGCCTTCGACCACCTGCAACTGCAGCCCGCGCAGCAGCGAATTCCACTCGGCCAGCGGCATGGCCGGATCGGGCACGACCCGGATCGACGCGGCCGGCGTCGGCGCCGCCGCCGGCGCGTCGCTGAGGGTGCGGTAGCCGGCGCGCTGGTTCGCCGCGTAGAGCTGCGAACTCAGCACGCCCAGGCCGACGGCCTGGATCAGCACCGAGGCGGCCAGGGCCTTGATCGCCCAGCCGCGCGCGCGCGCCGGCGCGGCCTGCGCGGGCGGCGCGTCGATGCGTTCGAGCAGGCGCCGCAGCCC
Organism: Lysobacter enzymogenes; assembly: GCF_017168095.1. GTDB lineage: Bacteria > Pseudomonadota > Gammaproteobacteria > Xanthomonadales > Xanthomonadaceae > Lysobacter > Lysobacter enzymogenes_D. The sequence goes on from NZ_LXSD01000322.1 coordinate 1,726, forward strand.
GGCCTGCGGGTCCAGCGGCAGGTCGGTCGGCAGCGACAGGGCCCGACGCAGGCGCTGCTGCTGGGCGAACTCGGCGCTGCACGCATCGCACCGGCCCAGGTGCGAGGCCAGCCAGCGGCCGCGTTCTTCGTCGGCATGGCCGAGCAGCGCCGCGGGCATCAGCTCCCAGGCGCGCGCGCAGTCGTGCCCGGGGTCCATCGGGGAGGCGGTCATGACAGGTTTCCGGTGAGGGCGCGGGCGCCGCCGGCCAGCGCCGGCAGCACGTTGCGCAGCTTGACCCGCGCATGGAACAGGCGGGCCTTGATGGTGCCGAGCGGGCACTCCAGCATCTCGGCGATGTCTTCGAGCTTGTAGCCGACGCCGTAGACCAGCTCGACCACCACGCGCTGGTCCGCGCTCAGCCGTTCCAGGCCTTTGCCGAGCCAGTCGCGCAGTTCGCGGTCCTCGTCGGGATCGTCGGCGGGAACGCGATCGTCGCCGAGTTCGTCCGGGCCGACCGGGTCGGCGCCGTGCTGGCGCAGCGCCGCGAGCCCGCAGCGGTAGGCGATGCCCATGATCCAGGTCGAGACCCGGGAGTCGCCGCGGAAGCCGCCGGCCTTCTGCCAGACGATCAGGAAGCAGTCGTTGATGGCTTCCTCGATGATGTCCGGACGCCGGGTCAGTCGCGACAGGAAGCGGCCGAGGCGGGCGTGGTAGCCGCGGTACAGCGCGGCCAGCGCCTCGCGGTCGCCGCCGGCCATGCGCTGCAGCAGGTGGCGGTCGGCGGCGTCGCTGCGCGCGTCGGTGTCGGTCATGGCTGGCGGTCGGCCCGGATCATGGCGGTGGGTGCGCCGCCGCCGCGGGAAGGTTGCGGCCGGTTCACAGCGCCAGCGCCAGGGTCAGCGCCCAGGGTTCGGCGCGCGCGAGGTTCCAGGGCCGCGGCGCGCCGGAATCGGCGGCGAGCCGGTACAGCTCGGCGCTGCAGCGCCCGCGCCGCCAGACCAGGCCGAGGTGGCCGTAGCCGTACGCGCCGCTGCGGGCGACGCCGTCGCGGTAGCGCGCGATCTCGGCCGCGCCGAGCCCGGCGGCGAGCGACCACTGCGGCGTCAACGCGCGGTTCCAGGTCAGGTCGAGCGCCGCGTAGGTGCGCGCGTGTCCGCGCAGGCGCGTGGCCGAGAGAGTCAGCGCGGCGCGGTCCTGGTACTGCCAGCCCACCTGCAGTTCGTTGCGCTCGACCCGCCAGGAATGCCGGCCGGCGATGAGGTAGCGCGAATGGCTCAGGCCGGCGCGCCAGCGCCAGCGCTCGGACAGCCGCCAGGTGCGGGTCGCGGCGACGCCCGATTGCAGCGGCGAGGCCGGCGTATCGGCCGCGGCCGCGGCGGACAGGCTCAGCGTCCAGTCGGCGCCGGGCGTCCAGTGCGCGGCGGCCTGAAGGATCGGCTTGGGCGCGGTCGTGGCGACGCCGCGATCGACCAGCTGCGAGCTCAGCGCGACCGCACCGGACCACTCGCTCGCGCCGGGCGGCTGCGTCGCCGCCGCGGGCGCGCAGGCATGCAGGCCGGCGACGACGAGCGCGGCGCGTAGCCAAGGAGGACGGCGCTGCCGCGCGTCGCGCGCGGATGCCGCGGGTGTGGCCGACGCGGCGTGCGCGCC
>NZ_LXSD01000323.1:0-935 GCF_017168095.1 Lysobacter enzymogenes
GGCGGGGCCCGGGCCGGTCGCGGCGCGCGCGGGGTCGCTGCCTTCGGTCTGGCCCGCAGCGGCTTCGCCGCCTGTTGCGTGCGCGCCAGTGGCATCGCCGCCCGCGGCTTGCTCGTGGACGGCTTCGCCGCTTGGGCCGGGCGCCTGGCCGGGGTGATCGGGAGTATTGGGAACGGACGCTTGAGGCATGTTCGATGTGGCTGAAGTTGCGTCGGCCCTGCCAGGGTCGGCGGCGGTGGCGGGATCGCGGGGACCCGTCGCCGCCGGCGCGGCGTCGCCCGGCGTCTGCGCGGCATCGGCCGGCGCGGCGTCGGGGAAAGGCAGGGGCGTCTGTTTCGGCATTGCCGGCATTATGCCTATTCGGCCTGGGACCGGGCCCGGGACCGCGCCCGCCGATGCCGCCCGCCGGCGACGGGACCACCGGCTGGCTCGAACGGCGACGCGGGCGTCACCGCGGCACGCCCGCGACCGCCGCGGCGCGCCGGCGGTGGCAGGGTCTTTGTGTGGGGAGGGCCTTCGCTGCGGCAGGGCCTTTGCGGTGGCAGGGCTTTTTTGTGGGAGGGCCTTCAGGCCCGACGCTTTCCTGTCCGATCGCCTTGCCTGAGATGCTTTCCGGCCGGGAACGGCTCGACCTGAAACGAAAGCGTCGGGCCTGAAGGCCCTCCCACAATCGGGTCCGGGCGGCCTTCAGCCTGCTTGCTCGCCCGCTCGCCGCCGGGATCCGGCTCAGCGCGGCTTGGGCGTATCCGTCGCCGCCCCCGAAGCCGACGGCCGCGCGGACGCACCCGACCTGGGCTCCACGGGCCTGGCTGCGCCCGGTTTCGGCGCGACGGCCGGCGCCGGCTTGGGTTCGTTTCGCTCCGTACCGGGCGGGTTCGCGCCGCGCGCCCCTTGATCGGCCGCCGGCTCGACCACGGCGGCCGCCGAACCCGGCG
>NZ_LXSD01000324.1:0-5178 GCF_017168095.1 Lysobacter enzymogenes
TGCGCCGCCGCCTGCTGCTGGCCGCGCGCACCGACGCGCTGGCCGCGCTCGACGGCGACACCTGGCGCAGCCGCTGCCTGCACTGCCGCCGCGCCCTGGCGCTGCGCGCCGACGGCGAGGCGCTGGGTTCGACCTCGCTCGAACACGTCGTGCCCAGCGCCTGGTTCGGCCGCCGCGCCGCGGCGGAGCTGACCGCGCGCGTAGGCTTTGAGCCCGACGACCCGCGCAACCTCGCCCTCGCCTGCGCCCCGTGCAATCACGGCAAGGGCTGCAGCCACGACGCGCGCGGCCCGGGCGACGAGTGCGCGCGCGAGGTGGTCGCGGCCTTGCTCGATGCGCGCCTGATGCGTTGGCGCGAGCCCGAAGCGGGCGATTGACGCGGGCCGCGAGCGGGCCGGGACGCATCTGCCGACCGGTTGCAACAAGCACACCGAAGCCAGCCCATCGAAGCCAGCCGGTCCAAACGAATGACGGTGACCGGGCCGACCGCATCGGCCCGGTCCACGCAAGCGGCCGCGGCGGTTACTGCTGCGCCGCGATCATCGCCTGCTCGAGCTGGGTCATCTTCAGCGTCAGCTGGCTCAGGCTCTGGTCGGCGAGCACCAGGTCGAGCTGCGAGGTCGGCTGCAAGCTCAGGATCAACAGCCGCGTCTGCAATTGCTGGGCCAGGCTCTTGGCCACGTCGCTGTAGCTGATCGCCTGCTGCTGCGCCGCGCCGTTGAGATACAGGCCGTTGTCGAACGTGTGCTGGTTTTCGGTGCGCAGGCTCACCAGATTCGAGACCATCTGCTGCGCCTGCACCTTGGCCAGCGTGAACGACACCCCGGCGGGCGTGGGCTGCCCCATCTGCAGCTGCATCTTGGCGATGGTGTAATTCTGCTTGAGCGCAGTGAAGTTCTGCTTGGCGATCGCGAGCCGTTGATCGGCTGCGGCCGGATCGGCGCTGGCGCCGTGGGCGAACAGCATCAACAGCGTCAGCGCGGCGGCGCGCAAGGCGGCGAACGGCGCGCTCGCGCGCGGGCGGGCGGCGGACAGGGCAAGCGTGTGCGACATCGTAGGTTCTCCTGGTCTGGAACGGGCGGCGATGCCAGTCGCGTCAGCGAGCGACACCGGTGCGGCGGCAATGATCGAAACAACCGGCGCCGGCGGGCCGCGGTCGCCGGCGCCGGATACGTCAGGCCTCGCTCATCGCCCGTTCCAGATCCCGCATCTTCGCTTCGTACAACTGGAACTGCATATCGAGCAGGGACCGGGTGATCTGCGACGGCGGCCGCTCCATCTGCAGCGTCAGCAGATAGCTCTGGATCATCTGCATGCGCTGGCGGGCGACGGTGCAGTACGAAATCGCGCGCTCCAGCGCCTGCAGGTCGTTGTACTGCCCCGCCTCGCGCGAGTTGCGCAGTTCGCTGCAGAGCTGGGCCATCTTGGCGTTGATCGCGATCGCTTCCGAATACGCCATCGACAGACTGAACTGCGCCGCCTCGACGTTGCCGGCGTTGAGATACATGTTCACGTACACCATGTGCGAATCCAGCACGGCGCGCTGGGTGCGCACCACCTGCATGAATTGCTCGGCGCGCACCGGATCGGCCTGGACGCCGGCGCTGAACAACAACGCCGCGGTCAGCGCGAACGCGCGCAAGGCGGCGAAGAACGTACCGGCGCGCTGGCGCGCGGGAACGGCGGTCGACATCAACGACATGGGATTCTCTCCTTGAACGGGGAACGGGGCATGGGTTCGCCTGCGAGCCGTTGCGGCAGCGCGCGCCGCGCGGATGCGCGCGCGCCCCTGCGACGAACGCGCGCAAGCGCGCACGCGGCCGAAAGCGTGTATGCGGCCGGGGGGCCGCGAGCGGTCGAGCTTGTCGTAATCCGGCCTGCGCGCGGGGCGAGGCCCGGGCCGGCGTGGCACCTCCTTGTTTTCGCGCCGTCTTCCTGTTCGCGCCGGCGGATCGCACACGCCGGCGCCGACGGCGCCCTGCCCCGACTCTAGCCGCGGCAAGTCGCGGCGACTGGTACTGGAGTCGGATTTCCGAGCCGCTGCGCGCGCGATGGCGCGGCGCGAGCGCGAACTGCGTCGGGTTTCTCGCGATGGCGTGCGCGGGCGCGCAACGGCGGGGACGCAGCCTCAGGCGTCAACGCAGCTTGCGCAGATCGTCTTCGTCCAGCACCCGCCACCGGCCCTTGGGCAGTTCGCCGAGCGGCAACTCGCCGATGGCGACCCGGACCAGCCGCAGCGTCTCCAGCCCGAACGCGGCCAGCAACCGGCGGATCTGCCGGTTGCGCCCCTCGTCGAGCACGATCTCCAGCCAGGCGTTCTTCTCGCCGCTGCGCAGCAGCCGCGCCGACTTGGCGCGCAGCCGCTCGCCGTCGTCGTCCACGCCCGCTTCCAGCGCGCGCAGCTGCGCTTGGTCGGGAATCGCATCGATCTGGACGCGATAGGTCTTGTCCGGCCCAAGCTCGGGATCGGTGATGCGCGCGGCCCATTGCGGGTCGTTGCAAAACAGCAGCAGGCCTTCGCTGGCCTTGTCCAGCCGCCCCACCGGCGCCAGCCACGGCAGCGGCGCGCCGTCGAGTTCGGCGCCGTCGAAGCAGCGGTAGACGGTGTCGCGACCGCGCTCATCGACGGCGGTGGTGACCAGCCCGCGCGGCTTGTTGAGCATCAGATAGAGCCGGCGCGTCTCGCCGAGCTCGGCGCCGTCGACGCGGATGCGCTGGCGGCCTTGCACGATCACGAACTCGGGATCGCGCACGATCCGCCCGTCCACCGACACCCGCCCCTGCGCGATCCAGCGCGCCGCCTCGCTGCGCGAGCACACGCCCTGCTTGGACAGCACGCGGGCGAGGCCGTGACGGGGCGGGGTCTTGTTCAAGGCGGGTCCGGGGATTCCAACGCAGGCGCAGCGGCGCCGCGCATTATCGCAGCCGTCGCCGAAGCGGTGGTCGGTTTCTTGCGCGCGCGCCGGCCAGGCCGCTCCCGCAGCTGAGTTGTGGGAGGGATTTCTGTCCCGACACTTTTGTTGCGCGACGCCGCGAACCGAGCCGAAAGCGTCCAGGCCGAACCTCCTTCCACAGCTGTGTTGTGGGAGGGACTTCAGTCCCGACGCTCTTGTTGCGCAACACCGCGAACCGAGTCGAAAGCGTCCGGGCCGAAGCCCTGCCACAAAAACCAAAGCCTCTCCCTCGCCCGCCATGGTTTCGCACAAGCGCGCATTTTCGCGATCGCCGCGAATCGACACGCGCGGCGATCTGGCACAAAAGCATCGGGGCTGAAGCCCCTCCCACAGCAGCCGGCGAAACGAAAACGGCCGCGGGCGAAGCCGCGGCCGTCGTCGTTCGCCGCGGGCGCGGCTTACTTCTTTTTCTTGCCTTCCTCGGCCTTCGGCGGCTCGGCCTCGGCGACCGGCGCGGGAGCCGCGGCGGCGGCGCCCGGCGCGCCCTTGGCCACGCGCACGCCCTTGGCCTTCATCCAGGCGGCAAACTCGTCGGCAGTCATGCGCTTGCCGCCCTGGCTCATGTCGAAGCGCCACGGAGTGTTGTCGAATTCGGTCTGCGGCTTGTAGGCGGCCGGGTCGTTGGCCGAGGGCATGCCGGTCGAGGCCGGGGTGGCCTTGGCCACGGTGCAGGCGTCGAGCTTCATGCGCAGCAGCACCTGGTCGACCGACAGCGCTTCGTCGAGCGCCTGCGACAGCACGCCGGTCGGCGCGCCGAGCTGATGCGAGGGCGCGACCAGTTCCGGCGCCACCGGCGCGATCAGGGTCGGCTGCACCGGTTGCGCGCGCGAGGCGGTCAGCGCGGCGCAGTTGGCGGCGCTGGTCTGCGCCTGCGCGGATGCGGCGATCAGGATCAAGGACGTGGCGGCAAGCAGTCGGCGCATAAGGACTCTCTCCAGGTCGGCGCGGGCGCAACCGGCGAAGGCGAAGGCTCGCCGCGCGGTCGTCGGTGCGCGCCAGTGTAGGCGGCCCTGGCGGATCGGACAACCCGCAAAATCAGGCATTTATCGGCTTTTCTTATGAATGGGCCGAACTGCGGGATGCAAGCTCGTGCGGCGCATCGGATCGCCGCCTGTCGCCGGCACGAACGTCGCGCTACGCCGGCGGAGCCATGCGCTCTTGTGGGAGGGGCTTCAGCCCCGAGGCTCTTGTTTCAGATCATCGCGATCCCAGCCCAAGAGCTCAGCGCAAAAACAAAAAAGCCGCGGTCTGAAACAAGAGCCTCGGGGCTGAAGCCCCTCCCACAAGAGCAGATACCTCTTATCCAAAAATTGCGGCCACAAAAAAGGAAGCCCGGCGCGAGGCCGGGCTTCCTGGTCTTGCCGCGTGCGCCGCGAACGGCGCGCGCTGCCGCTTAGTTCTGAGCGTTGAGCTCGGTGCGGCGGTTCTTCTCGCTCTTGCAGCCCGGCAGGGTCTGCGGGGTCTGCTCCAGCGGACGGCTCTCGCCGTAGCCGACCGGACCCGCCAGGCGACCGGCGTCGACGCCGTTGCTGGTCAGGAAGTCGTACACGGCCTTGGCGCGGCGCTCGGACAGCTTCTGGTTGTACGCATCCTTACCGCACAGGTCGGTGTGACCGGCGACTTCGACGCGCAGGCTCGGGTTGCGCTTCAGGATCTCGGCGGCCTCGTTGAGGATGGCCACGGCGTCCGGACGCAGGGTCGCCTTGTCGAAATCGAAGTTCACGCCCTTCAGGTCGATCGAGACCGGAACCGGGCAGCCGTCCGGACCGATGGTCTGGCCAGCCTGCGAGTTCGGGCACTTGTCGTCGCAGTTGTTCACGCCGTCGCCGTCGTCGTCCTTGTCGGCGCAGCCCTGCTCCACGACCGGAGCCGGAGCGACCGCAGCGACGGGTTCCGGACCCAGCGGCACCACGATGCCGACCGAGGCCAGCACGTCGCCGAACCAGTCTTCCTTCGGCGCGTTGACGCTCTGGTCGTCGAAGTCGGCGCGGTAAGCCAGTTCGGTGCGGATGCCGACGCGGCCCAGGTCGCCCTGGATACCGACGCCGACCTTGGCGGCGAAGTTGCCGTCCTTGCGGTTGCCCGGCGACAGCGGCGACGGAATGAAGTACTCCTCTTCCGAACGCTGGTAGCCGATGCCCGCCAGGATGTACGGGTTCCAGTTGCGGCCGTCGGTCACGAAGTGGCGGCGCAGGTCCAGCGAGATGCCGTACTGGCTCCAGTT
>NZ_LXSD01000325.1:0-18582 GCF_017168095.1 Lysobacter enzymogenes
CGCTGCGGTTGGGTTCCGGCTTTCGCCGGAATGACGGTCTGGGGGTTGCGGGGCTTCGGGGTGTGGCGGCGGGGCTGCGTCGCTTCGGTTGGGCTCCGGCTTTCGCCGGAATGACGGTCTGGGGGTTGCGGGGCTTCGGGGGTGTGGCGGCGGGGCTGCGTTGCTTCGGTTGGGTTCCGGCTTTCGCCGGAATGACGGCGTGGGGGCTGCGGGCTTCGGGAGGTCACGGCGGTGCCGCGTCGCTGCGGTTGGTCGCGACTTGCGTCGCTCCTACAGGGAAATACGAAACTGGACGGCGATGCTGCAGGAGCGGCGCGAGACGCGACCGCCGGCCAGGACGAACGCCCCATCACAGCCGCACAACACAGCACCCCTCAATACGCGAACTCGCGGAACACCCGATCCACATTCCCGCCCCACTCGCCATGGAACAGCTCGAGCTTGCGCTCCGCCGGACTCTTGCCCATCGCCACGAACTCCATCAGCGGTTCGAGATAGATCGACTCATCCGCACCATTGCCGTTCAAACGCCCGCGCCGCTTCAAGCCGTGCGCGGAAATCTCCAGCGCGCGCCGCGCCAGGTCCAGCACCTTGCCGTCGCGGAACGGCAGCTGGAACCCGTGCCGCGGTACGCCGTCGCGCAGCGCATGGCGCTCTTCGGGCGTGAAGTCGAGCACCAGATCCCAGGCCGCATCCAACGCCTCGGCGTCGTACAACAGACCGACCCAGAACGCCGACAGCGCGCAGATCCGGTTCCACGGGCCCGAATCGGCGCCGCGCATTTCCAGATACTTCTTCAAGCGCACTTCCGGGAACGCGGTGGTGGTGTGGTCGGCCCAGTCCTTCAAGGTCGGGCGCTGGTCGGGATACGCCGGCAGCTTGGCGTCCAGGTAGTCGCGGAACGACTGGCCGCTGGCGTCGATGTAGCGGCCGTCGCGGTAGACGAAGTACATCGGCACGTCGAGCAGGTAATCGACGTAGCGCTCGTAGCCGAAGCCGTCTTCGAACACGAAGTCGAGCAGGCCGGTGCGGTCGGGATCGGTGTCGGTCCAGATGTGCGAGCGGTACGACAGATAGCCGTTGGGGCGGCCTTCCAGGAACGGCGAATCGGCGAACAGCGCGGTCGCGACCGGCTGCAGCGCCAGCGACACGCGGAACTTCTTGACCATGTCCGCCTCGTCGCGCACGTCGAGGTTGACCTGCACGGTGCTGGTGCGGGTCATCATGTCCAGGCCGAGCTGGCCGACCTTGGGCATGTACTCGCGCATGATCTTGTAGCGGCCCTTGGGCATCCACGGCATGTCCTCGCGCCGCCACTTGGGCTGGAAGCCCATGCCGAGGAAGCCCAGGCCCATCGGCTCGGCCACGGTGCGCACTTCGCGCAGGTGGGTGGCCGCTTCCACGCAGGTGTCGTGCAGCGTCGCCAGCGGCGCGCCGGACAGTTCCAGCTGGCCGGCCGGCTCCAGCGAGACCGAGGCCTGGTCGCGGGTCAGCGCGATCACCCGGCCGTTCTCTTCCACCGGCGCCCAGCCGAACTGGACCAGGCCCTTGAGCAAGGCCTCGATGCCGCGCTCGCCGTCGAAGGTCGGCGGGCGCAGGTCGTCGGTGCGGAAGCCGAACTTCTCGTGCTCGGTGCCGATCTTCCAGTCCGATTCCGGGCGCGCGCCCGAAGCCAGGTAGTCGATCAGCACGGCGCGGCCGCCGCCCTTGACGTCGGGAATCTCGAGATCCTTCACCTGGCTGGGACCGGACACATCCACCTCGCTTCGTAAACCTTGGGTCGTCGTCGGGACCGCTCGCGCCGTCGCGCGGAGCGCGGCCAGCGCGCGCGGCCGGCCTCCCCGGAGGGGAAGCCGGCGCGGCGGCACGGTCCTACCTTGCAGCATTTCTGAGTCTGGATATGCGGCGGCTCGCCTACAATCGCAAGACCCCAGGCAGTGTAGAGCCCGTCTTGCCGCGCACAACGTCCGTCCTGCAACGCTATGGTTCGGCCCTGCTACTGGCGCTGGCGATGCCGGCCGTGCCTGCCCAGCCGGCGCACGCGACCGCCGCGCAGCTCGAACGCGGCAACGGGCCCGAGCCGAGCACGCTGGACGCGCACCGCTGCCAGGAGGTCGCCTGCGGCAACGTGCTGCGCGATCTGTACGAAGGCCTGGTGACCGAGGATGCGCACGGCCGGCTGGTGCCGGGCCTGGCCGAACGCTGGACGGTGTCGGCCGACGGCCGCACCTGGACCTTCGCGCTGCGCCCCGGCCTGCGCTGGAGCAACGGCGAAGCGCTCGACGCGACGCAGGTGGTGGCCAGCTTCCGCCGCGCCTTCGCCCCGGCCACCGCCGCGCCGTTCGGCGAATTGTTCGACGCGCTCTACGGCGCCCAGGCGGTGCAGGCCGGCGATCTGCCGCCCGAGCGTCTGGGCGTGAGCGCGCCGGACCCGCGCACGGTCGTGTTCCGGCTGACCCGCAGCGCCTCGCTGCCGGCGCTGCTGACCTTGCCGATCGCGTTCCCGGTGTACCTGCCGGCGGTTGAGAAATACGGCGCGCAGCACACCCAGCCCGGACGGCTGGTGTCGAACGGCGCCTACCGCCTGGCTGCGTGGACGCCGCAGGCGAACCTGGTGGTGGAGAAGAACCCGAACTTCCACGACGCCGCGCGCGTGGCGCTGACGCGGGTGCGCTTCCACGTCACCGAGGACGCCGCCGCCGAACTGCAGCGCTTCGCCGCCGGCGACCTGCACCTCACCGAGGTGGTGCCGCCGCAGCCGCTGGCCGCGCTGCGCGCGCGCTTCGGCGAACAGTTGCGGCTGTCGCCGTACCTGGGCGCGTTCTGGTTCGGCCTCAACACCACCCAGCCGCCGTTCCGCCCGGCCTGCGCCAGCGCGCGCTGCCGCGAGCAGGCGCTGGCCTTGCGCCGCGCGCTGACGATGGCGATCGACCGCGACAAGCTCACCCGCTACGTCACCGGCCTGGGCGAAACCCCGGCCTACGGCATCGTGCCGCCGGGCATCGCCGGTTATGCGCCGGCGGCGATGCCGTGGGCGTCGTGGCCGCAGGCGAAGCGCGAAGCGCATGCGCGCGCCCTGTATCGGCATGCGGGTTACTCGCTCGACAATCCGTTGGTGCTGGAGCTGCGCTACAACACCTCCACCCCGCACCGCCGGTTGGCGCTGGCGGTGGCGGCGATGTGGAAGCAGACCCTCGGCGTGCAGGTGCGCCTGCGCAACGAGGAATGGAAGGTGTTCGTGCAGAACCGCAAGCAGCGCGCGATCACCCAGGCCTTCCGCGGCGGCTGGATCGGCGACCTGCCCGATGCGCGCAACTTCCTCGCCGCGTTCGCCAACGACGGCCCGTTGAACTGGATGGGTTACGACGACGCCGGTTATCGCCAGCGCCTGGCCCGCGCCGACGCCGCGGCCACCCAGGCCGCGCGCAACGCCTGGCTGCGCGCGGCCGAGCAGCGCCTGCTCAACGACAACGCGGCGATCCCGCTGTACTTCTATACCTCCAAGCACCTGGTGTCGCGGCGCGTGCGCGGGTTCGAGCCCAACGCGCTGGACCGCCACGCCAGCCGCTGGCTGAGCCTGACGCCATGAGAACGCAAGCCTCGCCACCGCCTCCCGCCCGGCCGCGCGCGCATGCGCGCAGCCGCCATCCCGAAGCGCACCGCTCCGAACGCGTGGGCTGGCTGCGCGCGGCGGTGCTCGGCGCCAACGACGGCATCGTCTCGGTCGCCGGGCTCGTGGTCGGCGTCGCCGCCAGCGGCGCCGACGCCGGCGCGATCCTGACCTCGGGCATCGCCGGCACCGTGGCCGGGGCGATGTCGATGGCCGCCGGCGAATACGTGTCGGTGCGCTCGCAGGCCGACACCGAACGCGCCGACATCGCCGTTGAAAAACGCGAGCTGGCCGAGAACCCGCACGCCGAGCTCGAAGAGCTGGCGCACATCTACGTGCAACGCGGGCTGACCCCGGAACTGGCGCGCGAAGTCGCGCGCCAGCTCAGCGAACACGACGCGCTCGCCAGCCACGCGCGCGACGAGCTCGGCATCACCGACACCTTGCGCGCGCGCCCGGTGCAGGCGGCGCTGGCCTCGGCCGGCGCCTTCGTCAGCGGCGCGGCGCTGCCGATCGCCGCGGTGGTGCTGGCGCCGCACGCGCAGGTGCAGTTGGCGGCGATCGCGACCACGCTGGCGGCGCTGTCGGCGTCCGGCGCGCTCGCGGCCTGGGCCGGCGGCGCGCCGCTGCTGCGCGGCGCGCTGCGGGTGATGTTCTGGGGCGCGCTGGCGATGGCCGCGGCGACCGCGGTCGGGCATCTGTTCGGCGTGCAGGTCTGATGCGGCCGCACCCGCGCCTTCTGCGCCTGGGCGGCCGCCTGCTGGAAGCGGCGATCACCCTGTGGCTGCTCGGCACGCTGTGCTTCGTCCTGCTGCGCGCCGCGCCCGGCGGCCCGTTCGATACCGAGAAAGCCGCGCCGCCGGAAGTGCAGGCGGTGCTCGATGCGCAGTACCGGCTCGACCAGCCGCTGCCGATGCAATACCTGGGCTGGCTCGGCGATGCATTGCGCGGCGATCTGGGCCCCTCGTTCCAATACCCCGACTACACCGTCAACCAGCTGATCGCCAACGCGCTGCCGGTGTCCGCGCTCAACGGCGGGCTGGCGCTGCTGCTGGCGCTGCTGTGCGGCGTGGCGCTGGGCGCGTGGGCGGCGCTGCGCGCCGGCGGCTGGAGCGACCGCGCGCTGATGTTCCTGGCCGGGCTCGGCCTGGCGATCCCGAAGTTCGTGGTCGCGCCGCTGCTGGTGCTGCTGTTCGCGGTGACCCTGCACTGGCTGCCGGCCGGCGGCTGGGGCGAGTGGGACAACGTGGTGCTGCCGGTGATCGCGCTGGCCCTGCCCAACATCGCCTACTGCGCGCGGCTGACCCGCGCCTCGCTGCTGGACACGCTGTCGGCCGACTACCTGCGCGCCGCGCGCGCCCGCGGCCTGTCGGAAACCCGGCTGCTGTTCGCCCACGCGCTCAAGCCGGCGATGCTGCCGGTGGCGGCGTGGCTGTCGCCGGCGCTGATCAACGTGGTCACCGGCTCGGCGGTGGTCGAGCAGGTGTTCGGCATTCCCGGCATGGGCCGCTACTTCGTGCAGGGCGCGTTGAACCGCGACTACACCCTGGTGCTGGGCGTGGTGCTGGCGATCGGCGCGCTGATCGTGGCGATCAACGTGATGGTGGATGCGTTGCGCGGGTGGATGGATCCGCGGTTGGAACAAGACTGAGCGCCGCCCCGCCTGCCGTCATTCCCGCGAAGGCGGGAATCCGGAGCGCTGTACATTCCGCCCGCAGGCCCGCCGTTCCGACTTGCGGGACAGAGCCGGCTGAAGTCTCTGGATTCCCGCCTTCGCGGGAATGACGGCAGGTGAGTGTCGCTGGGTCTGGTCGGGACGCCGACGTGGACGCAGCCGCAGCGCCAGGCCTTCCGGCCCGGGCGCCGCCCGCCCCGACCCCGCTACACTGCGGCCCATGCGCAAGAAGACCAAAGCCACCTCGGTCGACATCGCCCACCTCGCCGGCGTCTCCCAGGCCACGGTCTCGCGCGTGCTCAGCGGCAGCCCGCTGGTCAACGCCGAGACGCGCAAGCGGGTCGAGGCGGTGGTGCGCGAGCTCAACTACAAGGTCGACCGCCACGCCTCCAGCCTGCGCCGGCAGCGCTCGGGCACGCTGGCGCTGCTGCTGTTCGAGGACCCGACCCCGGACGAGTCGCACATCAACCCGTTCTTCCTGTCCATGCTCGGCTCGATCACCCGCGCCTGCGCGCGCCACGGTCAGGACCTGCTGATCTCGTTCCAGCAACTCTCCGACGATTGGGCCGCCGACTACGAGGACAGCATGAAGGCCGACGGCCTGATCCTGCTCGGCTACGGCGACTACCTGGCCTACCAGGGCAAGCTGCAGCGGCTGGTCGAACAGGGCACCCGCTTCGTGCGCTGGGGCGCGGTGCTGCCGGATCAGCCGGGGCTGTCGATCGGTTGCGAGAACCTCGGCGGCGGACGCCAGGCCGGCGCGCACCTGGTCGCGCTCGGGCGCCGGCGGGTGGCGTTTCTCGGCGACGCATCCAGCCACTACCCCGAATTCCTCGACCGCTTCCTCGGCTGCGAGCAAGCCTTGCACGAAGCCGGGCTCGCCTTGGACCGCGCGCTGCAGGTCGATGCGGAAAGCTCCGAAGACGCCGGCCACGCCGCCGCGCTGGAGCTGCTGGCGCGCGGGCTGCCGTTCGACGCCGTGTTCGCCGCCAGCGACCTGATCGCGATCGGCGCGATGCGCGCGCTGACCGAACGCGGCCTGCGCGTGCCCGAGGACGTGTCGGTGATCGGCTTCGACGACCTGCCGACCGCGCGCTTCGCCCATCCGCCGCTGACCACGGTGTTTCAGGACACCAAGCAGGCCGGCGAGCTGCTGGTGGAGGCGTTGATGCGATTGATCCGCGGCGAGCCGGCGCAGAGCCAGCGACTGCCGACGACGCTGGTGGTACGCAAATCCTGCGGCGGCTGAGCGCAGCCTCGATAGCCCCTTGTAGGAGCGGCGCAAGCCGCGACCGCGACAATAGAATCGTCGTTGCATCGCGCAACCGTCGTCATGTAGCCGAACCGGCGACCGACGTTTCGTCGTCGTTGCGTTGGCGCGGTCGCGGCTTGCGCCGCTCCTACAGGGGGCGACCGGTCAGCGCTTGCGTGCGTGGGTCATCGCCTGGTCCAGCGCGGCCGCGAGGTCGGTGCGCCGCACCGGCGCGTCGAGCAGGTACACCTCGACGCCGTGCGCCGGCACCGATGCGCGCAATGTCCCGCCCTCGTCCACCGCGACCTCGCCGCCGCCCAGCGCGGCGCGCCAGCGTCCGGCTTGCAGGTACTCGGTCACCGCGAACTGCGCCGGCGCATCGCCCTTGTTGAGCAGCACCAGCGCGATCTGCGCGCTGTCGCCGTGTTCGTAGACGCGATAGAACGCGGCGCGCTCGCCTTGCAGCGACAGGTTCAGCTGCAGGCCGCGCTGCAAGGCCGGCGACTGCCGGCGCACGTCGGCGATGCGCTTGAGCGCGGCGCGGATCGGATGCGAACGCGCGGCATCCACGCGCGGCTGGCCGAAGTAGTTGCGGTTGCCCGCGTGCTCGGCGCGCCCGCGCTCGAAGCCGACTTCGGAGCCGTAATAGATCACCGGAATCCCGCGCGCGGTGAACAGCCAGTTGTGCGCGTCGATGAAGCCTTCGTCGCTGGCGTCGAGCCGCGGCATGTCGTGGTTGTCGTAGAAGGTCATCAGCTCGTACGGATTGGCGTACGGGCCGTCCTGCAGATACAGGCGCTCGTCCAGCCGCGCATAATCGGCGCGGGCGCGCCCGAACACTTCGGCCAATCGCTCCTTGAGCGGAAAATCGAGCACGCTGACGCCGCCGTTTTCGGCCCAGGTGAACGGCGCGATGTTCTCCGCCCTGTAGTCGAAGGCCTCGCCGAACATGAAGAACCCCGGGCGCTTGGCGCGGATGCGCTCGGCGAACCCGCGCCAGAACGCCAGGGGCATGTGGCGGATGGTGTCGATGCGGAACGCGTCGGCGCCCTGGTCGATCCACTGCGAGTAGGCGCCGACGAAATAGTCCATCACCGCGGGATTGGTGTCGTCGATGTTCGACAGCTGGACCAGGTCGCGCTCGGTGTGGAAGAAGCGGTGCAGCGGGTTGTGCGCCGGATCGAGCCGTTCCGGCGGCAGGTTCTGGTGATCGGCCACCAGCACCCCGTCGCGATAGATTTGCCCGTACTTCGGCTGCGGCTTGCGCATCGTGAACGAGGGCGAGCCGTGGTTGGCGACGATGTCGAGCACGGTCTTGAGCCCATGCTGTTTCAGCCCGCGGGTCAGGCCGGCGAAATCCAGGCCCGGGCTCGGCAGGTGCTCGTCGAGGCGGTAGAAGTCCACGCCCCAATAGCCGTGGTAGCCGGTCTTGCCGCGGTCCTGGAACGCGCCGCTCCAGGTCACCGCATCGCCGCCGGTGAAGGCCTGGTCGGGGTTGTCGACGATCGGCGTCAGCCACACCGCGCCGAAGCCCATGTCGCGAATGTAGTCGGCGTTGTCGAGCAGGCCCTTGAAGTCGCCGCCCAGGTAGCCGATGTTGTCGCTCTCGCCGGGCGGCCCGCCCGGCACCGGGCGGTCGAAGCTGCGCGTGTCCGGATCCGGCCCGCCCTGCGCGCGCTGGTCGTTGCCGGGGTCGCCGTTGACGAAGCGGTCGGTGACGACGAAGTACACCGCCTCGCTCGCCATCGGCTCCAATGTGCCGTAGTAGTCGCGCCGCGCCGCCGCCTCGCGCGCGGCGCCGCCGTGAGCGCACGCGGCCAGGGCCAGGCTCAACGCGGCCAGCGCCAGCGCCCTCATGCGCGCACCTGCGCGGGCTCGCGCACCCACAGCGTGCAGGCGCCGGCGACGAACAGGCTGATGCCGCCGATGGCCAGCGCCGCCGCCGGATGGCCGCCGAACAAGTGCTTGACCAAAAAGCCGAGCAGGCTCGCCGCGACCAGCTGCGGAATCACGATGAAGAAATTGAAGATGCCCATGAACACGCCCATCTTCGCCGCCGGCACCGAGTCGGACAGCATCGCGTACGGCAGCGACAGGATCGAGGCCCAGGCGAAGCCGACGCCGACCATCGACAGCAGCAGCATCTGCGGATCGCGGATCAGCGCCACCGACAACAGGCCGGCGCCGCCCAGCGCGAGGTTGAACACGTGGCTGCGGCGCAGCCCCCAGCGCCGCGCCATCGGCGCGATCGCGATCGCCGCCAGCGCGGCGAAGCCGTTGTAGGCGGCGAACAGCACGCCGACCCAGTTGGCGCCTTCGTTGTAGGCGGCCGAGGCGACATCGCTGGTGTGGTAATGCAGCTGGGTGACCGCCGGGGTGGTGTAGATCCACATCGAGAACAGGGCGAACCAGGAGAAGAACTGGACCACGGCCAGCCGCGTCATCGCCGCCGGCATCGCGCCGAGGTCGTCCATCACCGTGGCGAAGCCGCCGCCGTCGCGGACGGTGCCGCGCGCCAGCAGCGCGACGCCGAACGCGGCGATCAACGCGGCCAGCACGTACAGCTGGCGGTCGAGCCGGAGCATCGAGATCGCGGTCGCGAGGATGCCGCCGATCACCATCCACGAGGCGCCGAGCAGCAGGCAGCGCACCCGGTCGCGCTCGGGCGACGGCGCGATCGGCGGCGCCTCGTCGTAAGCCTGCAATTGCTGCGGCGGGTATTCGCGGGTGCGCAGCACGGTCCAGCCGACCGACAACAGCAGCACCGCGCCGCCGAAATAGAACGAGTAGCGCACCGTGTCGGGCACTTCGCCGGCGGCGGCGGTGTTGCCGACGCCGAAGTGCGCCAGCAGGTACGGCAGCAGGCTCGCCACCACCGAGCCCACGCCGATGAAGAAGCTCTGCATCGCGTAACCGGCGGGCCGCTGCTGCTGCGGCAGCTGGTCGCCGACGAAGGCGCGGAACGGCTCCATCGATACGTTGATCGAGGCGTCGAGCATCCACAGCAGGCCGGCGGCGATCCACAGCGTCGGCGAGTTCGGCATCGCGATCAGCGCCAGCGTGGCCAGGATCGCGCCGACCAGGAAATAAGGCCGCCGCCGGCCCAGCCCCGTCCACGTGCGGTCGGACAGATACCCGACGATCGGCTGCACGATCAGCCCGGTCAGCGGCGCGGCGATCCACAGCATCGGGATGTCGTCGATCGGCGCGCCCAGGGTCTGGAAGATCCGGCTGACGTTGGCGTTCTGCAGGGCGAAGCCGAACTGGATGCCGAGGAAGCCGAAGCACATGTTCCAGATCTGCCAGAACGTCAGCGTCGGCTTGCGGGGCGTGGCGTCGGGGCGATCGGTCATGGCGGGAAGTCTGGCACGAAGCGCGCGCGGCGGATCGGCGCGCGGGCCGCGAAGCGGCGCGCCCGCCGCCGCGCGGCCTCAGGGGCGATAACGGCTGCGGCCCCGCTCCTGCGCGAGAAGACGGGGCCGCACGGCGATCAGAACTGCGAAGCGAAACGGATCCCGTACATCCGCGGCGTATTCAAGTAACGGATGTTGGTCGAGTTGTTGACGAAGCCCTTGCCCGAATACACCTCGTCGGTGAGGTTGGAGACGAAGCCGTCGACGCGGAACTGGTTCTCGCTGCCGAAGTTCAGGCCGGCCGACACGTTGACGGTGAAGAAGCCGTCCACGTCGTCGCGCATCGCCAGCCCGTTGGCCGGGCCGCCGCCGGCGGCCGGGTTGGAGCCGTTGTTGAACGGCATGTCCTTGAGCGGGATCTCGATGACCTTGCCGTTCGCGTCCAGGCCGAAGCCGCGGCTGTTGAACGCGGTCAGGTAGTAATCGGAGCGGTAGGTCAGATTGATCGTCCAGTCGAACGAGTTCAGCGCGCCGCGGCCGATGTCGATGGTCTGCGACAGGCTGACGTTGGCGTTGTACTTGGACGTGTTCGGCAGGCGGTTGCCGTCCAGCGGCACGATCAGGCCGAGGCCGCCGGAGCGGGTGTCGAGCACCTTGGAGTCGTCGAAGGTGGCGTCGAGGTAGGTGAAGTTGTAGCCGATGTCGAAGCCGTGCGGCAGGCCGACCTTGCCCTCCAGCTCCAGGCCCAGCACGCTCGCGTTCGCCGCGTTGTCGTTGAACACCTGGCGGCTGGTCGCGTTGGGATTGGTCGGCGTCGGCGCCGGCACGTCGATCAGGTTCTGCAGCACCTTGTCCTTGTAGTCGTAGTAGAACACCGACGCGTTCAGCCGCACCGGGGTCTCGCCCCAGACGTAATCGCCCTTGATGCCGGCCTCGTAGGCGGTCAGCTCTTCCGGCGCGAAGCTCGGCGCCAGCGCGCTGCCGTCGTTGAGGGTCAGCGGGCGGTTGATGCCGCCGGCGCGGGTGCCGGTAGAGACCGTGCCGTACAGCATCACCTTCGCGTCGAGGTCGTATTCGAAGCCCACGCGCCAGTCGACGTAGTTGTCCTTGTACACGTCCTCGCTGCGGCCGCCCGGGAAGTCCGAGCGCGCGATCACCTGGATCTGGTCGCGATTCTTCTGCAGGAACTGCGCCCAGTTGTCGTTGACGCCGAAGTTCTGGAAGCCGCCGAGGAAGTAGTCGAGCGTGTTGCCGCCCGGTCCGCATTGGAGTTCGGCCGGCGACCAGCCGGTGCAGATGCTCGGATCGCCGCCGCGGCGACGGCCCGGGCCGGCCAGCTGGAAGCCCGGCGAGCCGAGGATCAGGCCGGTGGTGTAGGGATTGGTCGCGGTGTTGATCGGCTGGCCGGTGAACTGCTGGAACAGTTCCTCCGGGATGATGAACTGGTATTTGACGTTGGATTCGCGCGCGATCTTCTTGTCGCGGGTGTAGCGGATGCCGCCGATCAGGCGCAGCGAATCGGTCGCGGCGAAGCTGAAATCGCCGTAGACCGCATTGGACTCGACCTTGGAATTGTCGCCGCGGTTCTCGCCGCCCAGGCCGTCCTGGTAACCGCAGACCGTGCCCGGCCGCCACCAGTCGCAATCGCCGAAATAGCCGTTGCCGACGTCCCACGACACGTAGTCGTACTTCTCTTCGTAGTTGAACAGGCCCGCCGACCAGATCAGCTTGCCGGTGTCGCCGAAGAAGCGCAGCTCGTTGATGCGCGAGGACGACTTGTCGGCCTGGTAGAACGTGTCGTACCACTTCAGCCGCTCGGGATTGAAATAGGCTTCGCGGTCCGAGCCCGGATACACCGGGCCGAGCTGCCACTCGCGCGAGGCGTTGCGGTTGTAGAAGTCGTACTTGCGGTAGGAGGTGTTGAACTCCACCGACACCGCGTCGTTGAACGCGTAGGTGAAGGTCGCGGCGATGCCTTCGATGTCGTTGGTGGTCTTGCCCTGGGTGCGGAAGTACTGCTTGAACGGGTCGTCCAGGTCCTTGATGTCGTAGCCCGCGGCCAGGCCGCGTTCGGCGAACAGGCCCGGATCGCCGGTGCCGCGCTCGGTGACCTTGTCCAGCATCACGTAGGCGGAGAACTTGTCGTTGGGTTGCCACAGCGCCGACAGGCGCGCGGCCTGGTTGTCGAGCGCGCCCGGGCCTTCGGCGGAGAACAGCGACTTCGGATAACCGTTGCTGATGTAGGACGAGCGCTCCTCGTCGAACAGCGCCGCACGCAGGGCGAAGGTGTCGCCGATCGGCAGGTTCAGCACGCCCTCGGCGTTGGTGTAGTCGTAGTTGCCGGCGCCGATCTTGAGCCCGCCGCTGGTCGTGCCGAGCTCGGGGCGCTTGGAGATCACGTTGATCGAGCCGCCGGTGGCGTTGCGCCCGCGCACCGTGCCCTGCGGGCCCTTGTTGACCTCGATGCGCTCGACGTCGAAGAACATCGGCCCGATCGAACGCGGGCGCGGCAGGTAGATGCCATTGTAGTAGGTCGCCACCGACGGATCGGAGGAGAAGTCCGAATCGGCCGCGCCGATGCCGCGCAGGAAGATTTCGTACTTGCCTTCCTGCTTGGTGATCTGCAGCCCCGGCACCACCGCCTGCAGGTTGCGGAAGTCGGTGTTGATGCCGAGCTTGGCGATGTCCTCGCCGCTGAAGGACTGGATGGTGCCGGCGTATTTCTGGATCGACTGCACGCGGCGGTTGCCGGTGACCTGGACCGCATCGAGTTCGTGCGCGGTCTGCGCCGCCGCCGCGGCGGGCGCGGCGTCCTGCGGCGCGGGCGCGTCGGCGGCCCAGGCCGGGGCGAAGCCGCACAGGCCCAGCGCGGCCAGCGCCAGGGTCAACAGATGACGGTCGAGTTGCTTCGGCCCGCGTGCGGCCGGCTTGGAATGCGACATGGCTCCCCTCCAGAAGCGTTGTGTTCTGTGGCCGCGCGCGCACTGCCGGCGCGCTGCGTCCGCCGCGGCATCGGGGCCGCGGTCTGGGCGCATGTTAGGCATGACCAGCGCCTTGCAGCGGGTTCTGCATACGTATTCATGGGAGGCAGTCGCATTCATGTCGCAGTTCCGGCCGCGCTTGCGCCATGAATACGTATGCAAGCTCCGCGGCCGGCGCGGACGGCGGCGGTAAGCTGGCGCGCATCGCCGCAGCGCAGCGCCGCCGCGCGCCGCGCCATCGAGCCGCCGTACGCAGCCGCACTACAAAAACAGGGGTCGCACTTGTCCGCCGCCGTTTCCTCCCAGCCCGCGCAACGCGATCCCTCGTGGTGGCGCGGCGCGGTGATCTACCAGGTGTATCCAAGAAGCTTCCGCGACCTCGACGGCGACGGCGTCGGCGACCTGCCCGGCATCGTCGACAAGCTCGGCTACATCGCCGACCTCGGCGTCGACGCGATCTGGATCTCGCCGTTCTTCAAGTCGCCGATGGCCGACTTCGGCTACGACATCGCCGATTACCGCGCGGTCGATCCGCTGTTCGGAAATCTGGAGGATTTCGACCGATTGCTGGCCAAGGCGCACGCGCTGGGCCTGAAGGTGATGATCGACCAGGTGCTCAGCCACACCTCCAACGAGCACGAGTGGTTCAAGCGCAGCCGCGAGAGCCGCGACAACGAGTTCGCCGACTGGTACGTGTGGGCCGACGCGCGCGCCGACGGCACCGCGCCGAACAACTGGATGTCGCTGTTCGGCGGCGTGGCCTGGCGCTGGGAGCCGCGCCGGCAGCAGTACTACCTGCACAACTTCCTCTCGGCCCAGCCCGATCTCAACTTCCACCATCCGGCGGTGCGCGCGGCGGTGCTCGACAACGTGCGCTTCTGGCTCGAGCGCGGCGTCGACGGGCTGCGCCTGGACGCGATCAACTTCTGCTTCCACGACGCGCAGTTGCGCGACAACCCGCCCAAGCCGCCGGCGCAGCGCGTGGGCCGCGGCTTCAGCCCGGACAATCCCTACGCGTTCCAGTACCACCACTACAACAACACCCAGCCCGAGAATCTGGCCTTCCTCGGCGAACTGCGCGCGCTGCTCGACCGCTATCCGGGCGCGGTGGCGCTGGGCGAGATCTCCTCGGAGGACTCGCTGGCGACGATGGACGAATACACCCGCAACGGCCGCCTGCACATGGGCTACAGCTTCGAGCTGCTGACCGAGGACTACAACGTCGAGCACATCCGCGGCACCGTGCAGCGGGTCGAGGCGAGCATGCGCGAAGGCTGGCCGTGCTGGGCGATCTCCAACCACGACGTGCAGCGCGTGGTCACGCGCTGGGGCCGCGGCGAAGCGCCGAAGCATTTCGCTACCTTGGTCAGCGCGCTGGCGTGTTCGCTGCGCGGCTCGGTGTGCGTGTATCAGGGCGAGGAGCTCGGCCTGCCCGAGGCTGAGGTGCCGTTCGAAGCGTTGCAGGATCCCTACGGCAAGACCTTCTGGCCGACCTTCAAGGGCCGCGACGGCTGCCGCACGCCGCTGCCGTGGGACGGCAGCGAGGGCGCGGGTTTCAGCCGCGGCCGGCCGTGGCTGCCGATTCCGGCCGAACACCGCGCGCTCAACGTCGCCGCGCAGCAGGACGACCCGGCCTCGCCGCTCAACGGCTTCCGCGGTTTCCTGGGCTGGCGCAAGCGCCACCGCGCGTTGCTCGACGGCGCCATCGCCTTCCTGCCCAGCGCCGAGCCGGTGATCGCGTTCGTGCGCGGCGAAGGCGCCGACGCGGTGCTGATGGCGTTCAACCTCGGCCCCGGCGAAGCGACGCTGGAGCTGGGCGACCGCGCCGGCTGGATCGC
Source organism: Lysobacter enzymogenes (assembly GCF_017168095.1). GTDB lineage: Bacteria > Pseudomonadota > Gammaproteobacteria > Xanthomonadales > Xanthomonadaceae > Lysobacter > Lysobacter enzymogenes_D. The sequence continues at coordinate 14,710 of NZ_LXSD01000325.1, forward strand.
CGACCACGGCCACGGCCTGCCGTCGGGCGCGGTCGAAGGCGACCGCCTGCGGCTGCCGGGCCACGCCGCCTACGCCGCGCGGCCGGCCGCGTAGCCGCGGCGGCGGCGGGCGCCTCGGGCATACTTCGCCCAAAAGGGGAGCCCGCATGCAGATCGTTTACCAGGCCGCGCATTCGGCCGACGCGCAACTCGTGCGCGGCCTGCTGGCGCGGGAAGGCATCCGTTCGTTCGTGTTCGGCGGCGCGCTGGAAGGCGGCGCCGGGCTGTTGCCGGTCGGCGGCTCGGTGCGGGTGGAAGTCGCCGACGAGGACGTCGAGCGCGCCCGCGCGATCATCGAGCAATGGCAGGCCGCCGAGGTGCCGCTGTCGGACGACGACGACGAACCCGACCGCGATTACGGCGACGACGCCACGCCCGAACACGTCGAGGACGCCAACCTCTACCGCCCCTTGAACGCGCGCAAGCCGGTCGCCGGCGGCTTCGGCATGGCCGGCATCGTGTTCGCCCTGGTCGTCGGCGCGCTCGCCGGCGCGCTGGCCACCGGCGCCGCGCTGCGGCCCACCGCCAGCGCGCAGAACGTGGACTACGACGCCGACGGCATCGCCGACGCGCGCCTGAGCTACGAAGACGACCGCTTGGTGCGCAGCGACAACGACCGCAACAGCGACGGCACCGTCGACCTGGTGACGGTGTACGACGGCAACGGCCTGGCGACCTCGATCGAGGAAGACCAGGACTTCGACGGCGTGCGCGAGACCGTCTCGACCTTGGCCAAGGGCCTGCTGGCGACGCGCAGCGCCGACTACGACGGCGACGGCGTGCCCGAGCGGCAGGAGAACTATCTGCGCGGCGTGCTGCACACCGTGGAATGGCTGGACAAGCAAGGCCGCGCGATCAAGCGCGACACCTACACCGGCGGGCGCCTGAGCGGCGGCGAGATCGACCACGACCGCGACGGCGCGCTGGACACCGCGCGGGTGTACGACGAGCGCGGCGAGGTCCGCAGCAGCAAGCCGCTGACCGCGGACTAAGCCTAGCCCCCTGTAGGAGCGGCGCGAGCCGCGACCGCGAAACCCCGCATGCGTCGCAAGCGCGATGTCGCGGTCGCGGCTCGCGCCGCTCCTACAGGAAGCGAACGCGGCTAGCGCTGCGGCCGCTCGCGCGACTCCGGCCGCATCGCCGCATCCGGCGCCGGCGCGATCTCGCGCACCGGTAGCGCCAAGGTCTGCAGCCGTTTCTTCGCGCCTTCGTTGCCCAGGTCCGCGGCCTTGCGCAGCAGCACCTTGGCCTCGTCGATCCGGCCCTGGCCGACGTAGATCTCGCCCAGCCCGCTCAGCGCCGCGCTCTTGGCGCCGTGGTCGGCGGCCGGCGCGTCGTTCACCGCCTGGGTCAGGGTGGTCTCGGCGCTGGCCAGTTCGCCGTTGGACAGCTGCTTCCAGCCGCACAAGGTGGCGTCGCCGCCGCTCGCGCACGGATCCTGCCCGGCGCTGTCGGCCGCGGCGATGCGCTCGCCCAGCTCTTTCGGCTGCCCCGCCAGCGCCGCGCTGCCGAGCGCGCTGCGCAGTTGCTGGTTGTTCTGCTGCAGCCCTTTGACCTTCTCGATGATCGCGTCCACCGAGATATTGATGCTGCTCTGGTCGCTGACCCGGATCGGCGCGCCGAGCTTGAGCGCCTGGCCGCGATATTCCACCGCCGGCTCGGGCAGGCCCACGGCGGAGAACTTCGGCGAGAACGCCAGGAACACGTCCGGCTGCGCGCGTTCGCCGCCGAGCTGCTGCTTGAACGCATCGAAGCCGATCATCGCCAACGCCACCACCGCGCCGATGCCCAGGTACCAGCGCACGTTCTTGCTCTGCTCGGCGCTGTTGGCCTTGAGCAGCGCGTAACCGCCGTAGGCGAAGAACAGCAGCGCGGTGCCGTAGGCGCCGGCGGCGAGGATGGTGCGGGGGTCGGCGATCGCGTCCATGGCGGAGGGCTCCTGGCGTCAGGCTCGTGACGGGTACCCAGGAGGTAACGCGAACCGCGGGCCGCGGGCGGCCAAAAACGGCGACGGCCGGCCTTTGTGGGAGGAACTTCAGTCCCGATGCTTTCCGGTCAGCCGAGGCCGACCCTTGGAGCGTTCCGCAATCGGACCGGAAAGCATCGGGACTGAAGTCCTTCCCACAGGCACCGCCGGGCAAGCCGGGCCAGGACCGGGCCGGCTTACCCCAGCTCCAGCCAGCCGCCGACCACCGCGCGCGCCTCGTCGACGCCCTGCTTCGACTCGCCCGAGAAGGTCTGCACGCTGACGGTGTCGCCGTAGCTCGCGTGCAGGTCCTTGCGCACCGCCATCAGCGCCTGCTGCTGCTGGCCGCGGCCGAACTTGTCGGCCTTGGTCAGCAGCGCGTGCGCGGGCAGGCCGCGGTTGACCGCGTAGGCGATCATCTGCCGGTCGTAGTCCTTGAGCGGGTGGCGGATGTCCATCACCACCACCAGCCCGCGCAAGGCCTGGCGGGTCTGGAAATAGCGGTCGAGGAAGGCCTGCCAGTGCGCCTGCAGGTCTTGCGGCACCTTGGCGTAGCCGTAGCCGGGCAGGTCGACCAGGAAGCGGTCCGGCTCCGGCGCCGGCTCGGGGCCGCGGTGCAGCGGGCTGACGTCGAAGAACACCAGTTGCTGGGTGCGGCCGGGCGTCTTGGACACGCGCGCCAGCGCGTTCTGCTGGCACAGCGCATTGAGCGCGCTGGACTTGCCGGCGTTGGAGCGGCCGGCGAAGGCCACTTCGAAGCCGCCGTCGGGCGGCAGCTGTTTGACGTTGTGCGCCGACAACAGGTAACGGGCGCGGGCGAGGGGATTGCTCATGCCCATAGGATCGCACGGCGCCGGCCCGGCCCCGTGCACGCCGCGTGCGCGCAGGCGGCCGCGGCGGCGGCGGCGGGCATTCCGCGACCGCGGGCACCTGAACCCGCGTTGACCCCGTCCGGGCCGGCGATGATAATTCCGAGGTTCCGGCGCCGTGCGCGGCCGGCCAAAGCCAGACCGAGTTCCTACCCGTCCTCGCCTTCCAGCAAGCCCGCCTTACGCACGCAGTTCGGAGCCCAGCTACATGAGCCAAGCCCGCGTCCTGAGCCTCGTCGGTCTCGCCGTCTTCGCGGTCGCCGCCGTCGCATACGCCCAGACCACGGTCACGCCGATCCCGGATAAAGAACCGGTGCAGACCGCGCCGTTGAACGCCGGGCCGCAAAGCAAGTGGGGCGACGTCAAGGCCGGCGCCACCAAGGCCGGCACCTGCGCGGCCTGCCACGGCCTCGACGGCAACCCGACCGACCCGCAATACCCGCGCCTGGCCGGCCAGAGCGAGCGCTACATCGCCCACCAGATCGCCCTGTTCAAGAGCGGCGAGCGCAACACCGGCATGGCCGCGGCGATGAAGCCCTTCGCCGACGCGCTCAGCGAGCAGGACGCGCGCGACCTGGGCGCGTACTTCGCCACCCAGAAGTCCGGCGCCGGCGTGGCCGACGACACCGTCGTCGCCTCCGGCCCGAACAAGGACAAGAAGTTCTACCAGGTCGGCGAAGAGCTGTTCCGCCGCGGCGACAAGGCGCGCGGCATCCCCGCGTGCATGGCCTGCCACGGCCCGGGCGGCGCCGGCAATCCCGGCCCGGCCTATCCGCACCTGGCCGGCCAGCAGGCCGCCTACTCGCAGCGCCGCCTGGAGGAGTACCGCGCCGGTACCACCACCCAGAAGGACCCGCACCTGTTCAACGTGATGGCCGGCGTGGCCAAGCAGCTCACCGACGAAGAGATCGGTTCGCTGGCCAGCTACCTGCAGGGCCTGCACGAGCGCGCCGACGACATCGCCGCGGCCGGCGCCCCGGCGCCGGCGGCCAAGCCCGC
>NZ_LXSD01000326.1:0-18746 GCF_017168095.1 Lysobacter enzymogenes
GGCGCCGCTTCCGCCGGTCGTGCCGCCGGTTCCGGGCGCGGCGCCGCGCGCGCCGCCGGCAACATCGCCGCGCAGATCGCCGCGCTCGACAAGGTCGGCCTGCCGGCGCGCTTCCGCGATGGCGAGAAGGTCAAGGTCAACGTCGATCTGGCCCTGAGCCACGAGGACGTCAGCAACCCGATCCTGCTCGACCGCGCCACCGCGGCGCTGCGCGAAACCCTGCGCGGCGCCGGCGTGCAGGCGCGGCAGATCAACGGCTCGCCGAGCCTGGAAGCCTCGGTGCCGCTGGCGCAGCTGGAGTGGGTGGCCGGGCTGCAGCCGGTGGCGCAGGTGTCGCTGATGGCGATGACCACCACCGCCGCCTTCAGCGACGGCGCCACCGCCAGCAACATCGACCAGCTGCGCGCGCTCGGCAACTACGACCAGCTGGCGCAGGCGCTGCGCCGCGACCTGCGCGGCGAAAACCTGACCATCGCCATCGTCGATCACTTCAACAACCTCAACGGCACCGTGCAGGCGCTGCAGACCGCCGGCGAGTGGCCGGCCAACAGCGCCGCCGCGCCGAACAAGCTGACCCTGACCGCGTCCTCCGGCGGCGCGTTCGGCTATCGCGGCGTCGCCCACGGCAACGCGGTCACCGAGATCGCCTACGACATCGCGCCGGCGGCCAGCTTCCGCCTGTACGACAACGTCGGCGCGGCCGACTGGGTCAGCGCGATCCAGGACGCGGCCAACCTCAACGCCCAGAACGTGGCCCAGGGCGAGCCGCGCGCGCAGGTCATCACCGCCTCGCTGGGCTTCAACCTCAACGCGCCCGGCGACGGCACCGGCACCGGCAGCGACCTCAAGGGCCTGTACGAGGCGATCGAGGCGGCCAAGCGCAACGGCGCGATCGTGCTCAACGCCGCCGGCAACGAGGCGCAGGTGCATTGGGACGGCGACAGCACCGGCGGCGCCGGCACCAACGTGCTGCAGGACTTCGTGGTCGGCAACCGCGACGCCAACGGCGTGGAGATCGTGGAAAGCGTCAATCCGCTGACCATCGACGGGCTCTACGACGGCTGCATCCCGGTCGGCGCCAAGAGCCAGAAGGACAAGGACACCTTCGAATTCAGCGTGTGGCTGGGCTGGAACGACTGGACCAGCGCCAACAACACCACCAACGCCGACTACAAGCTCGAACTGGTGCGCTGGGCCGATGCGGTGACCCGCCGCCAGGGCGGCCGCACCGTGGTGGTGACGCCGGCGCGCTGGGTCGCGGTGGCGCAGTCCGACGATACGCAGAACGGCGGCGCCGGCCAGCAGCCGCTGGAGTTCGTTTCCTACGTCGCCCCGGCCGCCGACAAGACCACCGCGTGCGACGCGCAGGGCTTCAGCGCCACGCGCTTCTCCGGCGGCGGCAAGTTCGGCGTGCGCGTCACCCGCAAGACCGCCGGCGCGGCCAACTTCCTGCGCCTGATGAACGACGGCTACAACTTCCGCTACGGCCAGACCGAGCGCTCGCTGATCCACCCGGCCGATTCGGCCAGCGTGATCACCGTGGCGGCGCTGGACGCGGCGACCTCGAACCTGGAGGACTACAGCTCGCGCGGCCCGGTGCTCGCCGCCGGCGGCGCGCGTCCGAACGGCCAGGCGGCCGGCAACGCCAAGCCCGACCTGGCCAACTTCGCCAACGTCGACACCGTGTCCTACGGCGACAACGAATTCAACGGCACCTCCTCGGCGACGCCGCACGTGGCCGCGCTGGCGCTGCTGGGCCTGCAGCACCAGCGCCAGCTCACCGACGCCACCGTGCCGGCGCCGCTGCCGGCCGGCGCGACCCAGGCGCAGAAGGATGCGCGCAAGAGCCTGCTGACCCAGCGCAACGTGGCCCTGGCCGAGGCCACCTACGACGCGCTGGTGTACGTGGCCAGCACCGGCGGCAACGATCTCGGCCCGGTCGGCCTGGACGCCAGCTACGGCAACGGACGGCTGAAGTTCCACGCCAACTCCGAGGCCTGCTTCCTGGCGGCGCTGTACGACGCGCAGTACCGCTCGTTGCTGCCGGCGCAGGCCAATCCGCTGCCGGCCGGGCAGCAGAGCTACGACCAGTTGCTGGCGCGCAACAGCGCGGCCTGCTCGGCGCCGTAAGCGCGCAGGGTTCGTGGCCCGCGCCGTGCGCATGCGGCGCGGGTTGCCCCCAGGGGCGCCGGACTTCGGTCCGGCGCCTCTTTTTCGTTCGCCGCCTGCGGCCGCGGCGCGCGCGCCTTCGCGCAAATCCGCGCTGCGGCGCAACAGCGTTCACTCACGCTCACCTTCGCACTACCGCTTTTCGCCGGTCCGCGCGCGCGGGCCGCATCGTCCCACGGTTGTATACGCAGTGCCGCGCCCGGCGAGGACAAATGCGCCGCGCGAGTGCGCAGTTGCGCGATCGGCGCGGCTTCTGCTTCGCGCATCGCACTTTCGCCGCGGCGTCGCGATTAGCGTGCGTTCCCGACGCGAAACCGCCCGCGCCATGCCAGCCAGCCGACGTCGCCGCGACCGCGCAGCGCGCGCGGCCGTGCGCACTGGCACGGGCCGTCTCGCCGCGAAGCGGAAGCCTCCGCTTCGTCCATCGAGGAGCCCGGGGACCAGGACATGCCGCATACCTTCCGTACACACGCGCGCTCGCCCGCGCGGATGCGCTCGCTGCCGTTGCTGGCGGCGGCGCTGACGCTGGCGCTGGCCGCCTGCAGCGACGGCAACGTCAAGACCGAATCCGGCGCGCCGGCGCGGCCGCAGCAAGCCTGGAACGACGCGCCGCCGCCGCCGCCGCTGAGCTCGACCATTCCCAGGGACGTCAGCGTGCCGCAGAGCGATCCGAACCTGCAGGACCTGCAGGACGATTTCGATCTGTTCTCGTGGCAGTCCTTCGTCGCGGTGAACTGGCCGGCCGGGCCCGACGGCAATCCCCAGTCCGGCGCGACCATCGGCCCGGACGTGCCGACGGTGTGGGAGAACTGGAAGGAAAGCCGCGAGATCTTCCTGCCCGGCGGCGCGACCCCGCCGCCGTGGGGCCAGGACACGCCGCCGCCGGCGGTGTGCAAGGGCCTGGGCGATGCGACCTTGCGCCTGACCCAGGTCGGCAAGACCCCGAACGTGCTCGACGAAAGCGCCGAGCCGTTCGAGACCGGCCCGCTGATCGACCAGAACGGCCAGTACGTGCGCTTCGCCATCCTGACCAACCAGGACATGTTCGACAACATCGTCGGCAACGGCCTGTACAGCAAGGCCGGGCAGGAAAAGTTCGCCAAGCCGGCGAATTTCGCCCTGCCCAAGGGCTCGCCCAAGGTCGGCGCGATCATGGTCAAGTCGGCGTGGAAGGTGATGGGCGCCGGCGACGACGCCAAGCGCTTCCACACCGCCAAGGCGCTGGTCTACACCAACCCCGGCGAACACGAGGGCGTGCAGGCGGCGTGCAAGCTGCAGACGGTGGGCCTGGTCGGCCTGCACATCGCGCACAAGACCCAGGGCGAGCCGCAGTGGGTGTGGTCGAGCTTCGAGCACGTCGACAACGCGCCCAGCCAGGGCGAGCCGATCGACAAGGCGCATTACAACTTCTTCAACAAGAGCTGCACGACCTGCCAGGTCAACCAGCCGCCGCCGCGGCCGTGGAATCCGAACAATTCCTACACCCAGCCGACCCAGGTGATGCGGGCGATTCCGCTGACCGACTCGACCAAGCGGCTCAACGCGACCTATCAGGCGCTGTTGAACAAGAACCATCCGGGCACGGTGTGGGCCAACTACCAGCTGATCAGCACGCAGTGGCCGACCAACCCGACCAACCCGATCGATCCGCTCGGCAATCCGGCGCCGACCTTCCTCGCCAACACCACCATGGAGACCTATATCCAGGGCCGCGTGCCGAAGGGATCGTCGAGCTGCATGGACTGCCACAACGACGCGACCATGCACAACGGTCGGCCTGCGGATTTCACCTACCTGCTGCAGCGCGCGCAATAAGGGGACAGCGACATGGTGTTCGACTACATGGATTATTTCGTCAGCATGAGCGTCGGCCTGACCGGCTTCAGCCGCGATGCGATCGCGCCGCAGCTCGACACGATCAACATCAAGGCCGAGTACCTGCAGGCCTTCGACGTCAACCTGCCCAACGGCATGGCCGAGCAGATCCTGATCCAGTACAAGAAGCTGTTCGAAGCCGGCGGCAGCAAGCCCGGCAGCGAGGAGCGGATCGTCGGCCAGATGCTCGGCGGCACCGGTACCGACGCCGCGCAGATCCTGGCGATGCGCCAGCTGATCTTCCTGTGGTACGCCGGCGCCTGGCCGACCGTGCAGGCCGATCCGGGCTCGCTGACCGGCGGGCAGACCTTCAGCAGCGTGCTGTCGGCCGACAGCTACACCCAGGGCCTGGTGTGGCGGGTCATGCAATCGCATCCGATGGGCAGAACCACCTACAACTACGGCTATTGGGCCGACGTCCCGGCGCCGCTGTCGGCCTATCTGGAGAATCCGGTATGAGCATCGCGACGCCTACCGGCGGCTTCGACGTGGTGATCGTGGGCGCGGGCATCTCCGGCGCGATCATCGCCTACCAGCTCGGCAAGGCCGGCAAGAAGGTGCTGATCCTCGAAAGCGGGCCGCCGGTGCCCAAGAGCCGCGAGGACTATCTGCAGACCTTCTTCACCGCCAACGCCAAGACCCCCGAATCGCCGTATCCGCCGACCCTGCAGGGCCCCGGCAGCGCCGGCAATCCGCTCGGCCAGCCCGATCCGGCCACGCTCAACACGCCGCGCTACACGGTGCTGCATATCAACGCCTGGCAGAACCCGAAGCAGTGCTATTTCGTCTACGGCCCGCAGGCGGTGACCTCACCGACCGATCCGCAGATGACCTTCGCCTTCGGCAGTTCCTACGAGCGCGTCGCCGGCGGCACCACCTGGCATTGGCTGGGCACTTCGCTGATGCACCTGCCCAACGACTTCCAGCTCAAGAGCAAGTACGGCCAGGGCGTGGACTGGCCCGGCGGCGCGAAGTTCTACAACCAGCTGCTGCCGTACTACCGCGCCGCGACCGAAGTGATCGGCGTGTCCAGCGACCGCGATGCGATGGTGACGCTGTACAAGACCTTCAACGTGCAGCCCGACGGCGTGTACGGGCCGAACTACGATTTCCCGATGCCGGGCATCGTGATGTCGCTCAACGACGCGCTGTACCAGCAGAAGGTGACCTCGCTGACGGTGGACGGCATCTCGCTGTTCGTGACGCCGACGCCGCAGGGGCGCAACTCGCGCCCGGGCAACCGGCGCCAGTGCGCGGGCAACACCAACTGCATTCCGATCTGCCCGATCCAGGCTAAGTACGACGGCAGCGTGACCCTGGCCCAGGCGCTGCAGACCGGCAACGTGCAGATCCAGTACCAGGCCGTGGCCAGCAACATCCGCCTCAGCGGCAAGCAGGTCAGCGGCATCGACTTTCTGACCTACGACACCCAGACCGGGCCGGCCACCGGCGGCGGCACCGCGGTGGGCAAGCGCTACATCCTGGCCGCGCACGCGATCGAGACGCCGAAGCTGCTGCTGATGTCCAACCGCAACCCCGGCTGGCCCGACGGCGTGGCCAACGGCTCCGGCCAGGTCGGGCGCAACTTGATGGACCACGTGATGTACCTGGCCTGGGGCCTGGCCAAGGATCCGATCTACGCCTATCGCGGGCCGTTGGCGACCTCGGGCATCGAAGCCGCGCGCGACGGCGCGTTCCGCAGCCAGCGCGCGGCTTATCGCATCGAGATCGGCAACGAGGGCTGGAACTGGGCGGCCAACGATCCCAACACGACGCTGGCCGATTTCGTGTTCGGCCAGAACAACAGCCAGCTCAACGGCAACTCGGTCAACGCGCAGGGGCAGAAGCTGCGCTTCGATCCGAACCTGCCGGCGTTCAGCCAGCTCTACGGTTCCAAGCTGGCGAGCACGCTCAACGCCATCTACATCCGGCAACTGCGGCTGGGCTATCTGATCGAGCAACTGCCCGATCCCGACAACCGGGTGACGCTGTCGAGCCAGTACAAGGACCACCTCGGCCTGCCGCGGCCGCAGGTGACCTACCGCATCCGCGAAGACTACGTGCGCAACGCCTTCGTCTCGGCCAAGCAGGTGTCGACCCAGATCTTCCAGGCGCTGGGCGCGACCGAGTACACCCAGCCGCCGGCCGATGCGGTCATGAAGGGCGCCGGCGCCTCGCCGACGACCTTCCGCTATAAGGGCCAGAACTTCGTCTTCTACGGCGCCGGCCACATCATCGGCACTTACCGCATGGGCACCAGCGCCACCAACTCGGTGCTCAACGCGCGCCAGCAGTCGTGGGACCACGAGAACCTGTACATGGTCGGCAGCGGCGTGTTCCCGACCACGGCGACGGCGAACCCGACCCTGACCATCGCGGCGCTGGCCTTGCAGGCGGCGGACAACGTCCTGCACGACTTGGGCTGAGCTGTTTCGCCAGCGACCGGCGGCGTCCGCCTGGGCGCCGCCGTAGCGCGAAGGCAGCTGTTGTGGGAGGGACTTCAGTCCCGACGCTTTTGTGCCAGAGGCTGCAGCGCTTGCCGGAAGGGCGGCGCGCGCGGATCGGAGAGCGTCGGGACTGAAGTCCCTCCCACAGTCTCCGGCCCCACCGCTTTGTGTGGGAGGGACTTTAGTCCCGACGCCTTTGTGCCAGAGGCTGCAGCGCTCGCCGGAAGGGCGGCGCGTGCTGATCGGAGAGCGTCGGGACTGAAGTCCCTCCCACAAAGCTGCCGCTGCAACAACAGCTATCCTGGTCCCGCCTCCAGCCCGCGCAGCAACCGCTGCGCCACTTCGCGCAATTCCTGCCGGCGCTCGTGGCCGTCGATCAGTTCGAACTCGACCCCGGTCAGCGCCAGCAATGCCAGGATTTCCTCGGCGCTGTCGCCGCGCACGTGCAGCAGGCAGCTGGCGTCGTCGATGTGTTCGAGCACGCCGCACCACGGCGGCAAGCCCGGTGCCAGCGCTTCGGCGCTGCCGCGCAGGCGCACGCGCAGGCCGTCGCCGGTCATCACCTGGCTGATCGAGCGCTGCACGTACGCGGCCACGTCTTCGGGAAACTTGCGCGGCACGAAACCGCCGCCGCAGCGCAGCGCGCGGATGCGGTCGGCGCGGAACAGGCGCCAGTCCTCGCGGCTGCGGTCCCAGGCCAGCAGGTACCAGCGCCGGCCGCTGTTGACCAGGCGCAGCGGCTCGATGGTGCGGTGGCTGGCGCGACCGCCGCGATCGCTGTATTCCAGTTCCAGCAGGCGGTGGTCGCGGCAGGCGCCGGCCAGTTCGGTCAGGGTGTCGACGTCGGGGCTTTCGTCGTTGCGGCCCAGGCTCAGGGTCACCGAGTACAGCGCGCCGACGCGCCGGCGCAGGCGCGCCGGCAGCAGCTGGTCGAGCTTGCCGAGCAGGCCGACCGCGGTGTCCTCGATCCGCGCGACGCTGCTGGCGGCGCTGCGCAGCGCCACCACCATCGCCACCGCCTCGTCGTCGTCGAGCAGCAACGGCGGCAGGGTCGCGCCGGCGGCGAGCCGGTAACCGCCGCCGACGCCGGTGGAGGCCTGCACCGGATAGCCCAGTTCGCGCAGCCGGTCGACGTCGCGGCGCACGGTGCGCGCGTCCACTTCCAGGCGTTCGCACAATTCCGCCCCGGTCCAGTGGCGGCGCGATTGCAGCAGCGACAGCAGTCGCAGCAGGCGGGTCGAGGTCTTGAGCATGGGCCCAGTGTAGAACCGATTGAGGACATATCCTGTCCTCAAAGCGGGGTAAGCTGTTTTCGACCCGGGGCCATCGCCCCAGCCCAACCGGAGAACGCCTCGCCATGACCGTCCAGACCCACCAGGGCAGCTGCCACTGCGGCGCGATCCGTTACGAAGTCGACATCGACCTGGACGCCGGCACCTCGCGCTGCAACTGCTCGATCTGCGGCAAGCTGCGCAAGTGGGGCGCGATCGTGAAGCCCGACGCGTTCCGCCTGCTCGCAGGCAAGGTCGAGGAGATGGGCGACTACCAGTTCGGCACCTTCAGCGGCCACCACCGCTTCTGCAAGCAGTGCGGCGTGCACGCCTTCGGCGAGGGCGAACTGGACGTGCTGGGCGGCAAGTACTACTCGGTCAACGTCGCCTGCCTGGACGTGGACCACCAGATCCTCGCCGCGGCGCCGGTGCGGTTCATGGACGGCTTGCACAACAACTGGTTCGAAGTGCCGAAGGTGACGGGCCACCTGTAAGCGACGCCGTAGCCGATGCATCGCGGTCGCGGCTCGCGCCGCTCCTACAGGTAGCCCCTGTAGGAGCGGCGCGAGCCGCGACCGCGAAAACAGACCTACGCCGAAACCCCGATTGCCCTCGTCCACGCAAGACCACCGCCGCCATGGACACCGCCGCCCTCAAGAAACACTGCCGCGCCTACCCCGGCGCCGAAGAGAAACTCCACGGCGCGCCGTCCAACATCCTGGTCTACAGCGTCGGCGGCAAGTTCTTCGCCTACTTCAAGACCAGCGAACCCGAGCGCTGGCGTTTCAGCGTCAGGACCGAGTCCGATCGCTTCCTGGAGCTGACCGGCATGCCCGGGATCAAGCCGGCGCGCTTCATGGGCCGGCATCACTGGGTCACCGTGGTCGATGTGCGCCAGCTGCCGGCCGACTATCTGCTCGAACTGGTGGACTGGTCGTACCGGCGCGCGCTCGGCAACCTCAGCCGCAAGCGCCAGGCCGAAGCCTTGCACGCGGCGAGCGATGCGCTGCGCGCGCGGCTCACGCCGGTGGCGCCGCCGAAAGCGCGCCCAAGGTTGCCAGCGCCGTCTCGATTCGCGCATCGAGCGGGTGGCCGCAGTTGAGGCGCAGGCAGCGCGCGTAGCCGCGTTCGGCCGAGAACATCGGCCCCGGCGCGAGGCTGATGCCGCGTTGCGCGGCCTGCCGCTGCAGGGCCAGCGCCTCGCCGCCGGGCGGCAGTTCCAGCCACAGGAAATAGCCGCCGTCGGGCCGAGTGACGCGGGTGCCGGCGGGGAAGTGCCGCGCCACCGCGTCCAGGTACGCCGCCTGTTGCTGCGCCAGGGTCTGGCGCAATCCGCGCAGGTGCCGCTCGTAGCCGCCGCGCTGCAGATAGCGCGCGATCGCCAGTTGCGCCGGCACGCAGGTGGCCAGGGTGTTGGTGAGTTTCAGCCGCGCGACCTGCCGGGCGTAACACCCCGGCGCGGCCCAGCCGATCCGGTAACCCGGCGCGAGCGTCTTGGAAAACGACGAGCAATGCAGCACCAGCCCGCGCGTATCGAAGGCCTTGGCCGGCGGCGGCCGGTGCGCGCCGAAGTGCAGCTCGCCGTAGACGTCGTCCTCGATCAGCGGCAGCTCGTGGCGCGCCAGCAACTGCACCAGTTCGCGGGTCTTGGCTTCCGGCAGGCTGGCGCCGAGCGGGTTCTGGAACCGGGTCATCAGCCAGCAGGCCTTGGGCGCGTGGCGGCGGATCGCCGCGTCCAGCGCATCGAGTTCGATGCCTTCGCGCGGATGGGTCGGCACTTCGACCGCGCGCAGGCCGCGCCGCTCCAGCGTTTGCAGCGCGGCGTAGAAGCAGGGCGATTCGACCAGCACCGCGTCGCCCGGTTGGGTCACCGCGGCGATGCACAGGTTCAGCGCCTCGATCGCGCCGTTGCAGATCACCAGGTCGTTCGCGCCCAGCTCGACCCCGCCGACCCGGTAGCGCAGCGCGATGTGGCGGCGCAGTTCGGCATTGCCCGGGGTCAGGTCGTCGACCGTGCTGCGCGGGTCCAGATGCACCGCCTCGTGCGCCATCGCCCGGCCGAGCTTGGCCAGCGGGAACAGCGCCGGGCTCAGGAAGGCCGAGCCCAGCGGCACGATATCGCGCGCCATCGCCGACTCCAGCACCTCGAACACCAGCGCGCTGACGTCGACCGGGCGCGACTCGCCGCGCGGCGCCGAGGCCGTGTCGGGCTCCGGCGGCAGCCGCTGCGCGGCCTGCGCCACGTAATAGCCCGAGCGCGGCCGCGACTGCACCAGCCCCTGCGCTTCGAGCAGGTAATAGGCCTGGAACACCGTGGCCGGGCTGAGCTTGCGCGCCGCGCTGGTCTGGCGCACCGACGGCAGGCGCTGACCGGGCCGCAGCAGGCCTTGGCGGATCGAGCGGGCGAGGTCGTCGGCGAGGGTCTGGTAGCGGGGCATGGGGGCGGGAGTGGGGGCCAGGGGTTGGGGAACTGAGGGGCCGGGGGCAGGCGCAGTGCGCAGGAGGCTGGAAACACGATCGAGGACGCCATCCGCCACCGCAGCGCCACCCCAGTTCCCCAACCCCAAACCCCGCCTCTGATTCTCAGTAATTTGAGCGACTGATCCGGTTTTCCATTCCAAATCTGAGTCTACGCAATCTGCACCGATAGACGAACAATAGACCCCGCAGCAAAAGCTGCGCGAACGCCCAAACCCATGAATCCGCAAGTCGAACTCAATCTGGCGCTGATCCTGTTCGTGCCCTGGTTTTCGATCCTGGGCTGGCTGTTCTGGGCCTACCCGCGCCAGCCGCGCACTGCGGCGCGCACGGTCTTCGACAGCGCCGCCCTGGTCCTGGCCGCCATCGCCGCGTTCTGGGGCATGCACTGGAGCATGTACAACGCCGACCCGCACGCCGGCGCGATCTGGAAGCAGGTGCTGGCGACCTCGGTCGCCTACGGCCTGTTCCTGGCGGTGATGACCGCGGCGCTGATCGCGCGCTGGCGCTGGCTGCGCGGACGCCGCGCCGCCGTCTGATTCTTCCGTCCCCCACCGCCCGCACGGGCAAGGTCGCACCATGAAACTGCTGTTCGTCGCCGGTTTCCTCGCCGTGATCGTCTACAACCTCGGCGCCGGCCTGTACTACATGCTGGTCGACAAAGGCAGCAGCAAGCGCACGGTCAACGCGCTGACCCGCCGGATCGGGTTTTCGATCGCGCTGATCGCATTGGTGATCGTCGGCATCGCCACCGGTGTGGTGCAGCCGCACGGCGTGGGCGTCTGATCCCGCGCAACTGCGCAGCGAAGCGGCCCGGCGCGCGGGCGCTAAACTCGGGGTTCCGCCACCTGCGAACGCGCACCCCATGGCCGAGCCGTGCATCGTCCGCCGCGACGAACCCAGCGAGTACTACCTCAGCGAGCGCTGCCACGTGCTCGAGCACTGGAACGCGGCCGAGGACGCGCAGGCCTCGGTCGCGCGCATCCGGGTCGCGCCGGGCACGACCACGCAACTGCATCGGCTGCGCGGCACCGCCGAGCGTTACCTGATCCAGAGCGGGCGCGGCCGCATCGAAGTCGCCGGCCTCGCGCCCGCCGAAGTCGCGGCCGGCGATGCGGTCTTCATTCCCCCCGACGCCGCGCAGCGCATCGCCAACCTCGGCGACGACGATCTGGTGTTCCTGGCGATCTGCACCCCGCGCTTCGTGCCCGACTGCTACGAAGACCTCGAACCGGAGGCCGCATGAGCGCCGCGCCCGACCTGAGCCGGCGCTACCTCGGCTGCCTGCTCGGCCTGGCCTGCGGCGATGCGGTCGGCACCACCGTGGAATTCAAGGCGCGCGGCGATTTCGCGCCGCTGACCGACATGACCGGCGGCGGCCCGTTCGGCCTGCGCGCGGGCGAATGGACCGACGACACCTCGATGGCGCTGTGCCTGGGCGCGAGCCTGCTGCACTGCCGCGGCTTCGACCCGCGCGACCAGATGAACCGCTATTGCAACTGGCGTTCGCACGGCTACATGAGCAGCAACGGCGAATGCTTCGACATCGGCATGACGGTGAGCGCGGCGCTCGACCGCTACCTGCGCAGCGGCGACCCGTACGCCGGCGATCCCAACCCGCGCAGCGCCGGCAACGGCGCGCTGATGCGGCTGGCGCCGGTGCCGATGCTGTGGCGGCGCGATCCCGAGCGGACCCGCCGCTACGCCGCCGAATCCACCCGCACCACCCACGGCGCGGCCGAAGCGCTGGAATGCTCGCGCCTGTTCGCCAGCCAGGTGCGCGCGGCGCTGATGGGCGCCGGCAAGGAAGCGGCGCTGACCCCGGCGATGCCGCCGCCGCAGAGCGAAAAAGTCGCGGCGATCCATGCCCGCGCCTACGCCGGCAAGCGCGAGGACGAGATCCGCGGCAACGGCTACAGCGTGGATTCGCTGGAGGCCGCGCTGTGGTGCTTCCTGCACACCGATTCGTTCGAAGCCGCGATCCTGCGCGCGGCCAACCTCGGCGAGGACGCCGACACCACCGCGGCGATCTGCGGGCAGATCGCCGGCGCGTTCTATGGCGTGGACGCGATTGCGCCGGCGTGGCTGCAGCGCCTGGTCATGCGCGAGGAGATCGCGGCGATGGCGCAGGCGCTGCTGGCCTTGTCCGAGGAATCGCTCGAAGCGGTCGAATAAGGCCGCACGGCCGCGGCGGCGCGCGCGGCTGGCAAGCCGGCGCGGCGCGCTCAGGCCGCGGTGACGTCGCGCAGTTCCCAGCCGCTGCCGGCCAGCAGGCGCAGCCGGTGCTTGAGCACGGTGCCCGACAGCGCGGTCACCACGGTCAGGTCCTGGCGCAGATCGCGCTGTTCGCCGGTCACCGACGCGTTCGGGTCGGTCGCGCCGAGGCTGGGATCGACTTCGTCCGGATCGGGCTGCTTGGCGCGCCAGCGCTCGAACAGCGCATCGCTGCGCAGCGCGTCCTGCAATTGCGCGGCGAAGCCTTCGGCGCTGACCGCGGTGAAGGACAGGTCGGCGTCGCTGCCGCGCGCGCGGTCGGCGTCGGGAATGCTGAGGAAGTAACGGGTGGCCATTCGCATCTCTCGGTGAGTGGGCGCGTTCAGATTAGTGAGCGCGACATTGGGTGCGCGTGAACGCGACAGTGCCTGGAGGAGCATGCGCCGGCCCGCACCGCCGCGCGACCGGGCCGCGGCCGGTCGCCGGATTCGTGACGGCGCAAGCGGCTCAGGCCGAATCCGGCGTGCCGCCGGCGCGGCGGAAAGCGATCGCCCCGCGCAGGGCGGGGCGATCGGCTCAGGCGGTCGCAGCGGCGCGACTCACTCGTCCTCGTCGTGCGCCGCATGCGGCCCATGCGGCCCATGCCCCTTCGGGCAATGGCAGACCGAGGTCGGGCCGTATTCGGCGCCGAAGGTGCGGCCGTCGCGGTGGCGCTGCCAGTAGAAGAACGGCGCTTTCTCGTTCTTGTTGCCGATCTCGGCCATGTCCGCGTCGACGTCGAACAGACGCCCGTCGACCATCACGTAGCGGGTGTCGATGGTGGCGCGGATGTTCTCCAGCGGATTGCCGTTGAGCACGACCAGGTCGGCCTTCTTGCCGGTTTCCAGCGAACCCAGCGACTTCGACAGGCCGAGGTAGTCGGCGCCGTCGATGGTCGCCGCGCGCAGCGCTTCGAAGTTGCTCATGCCGCCCTGGGTCAGCATCCAGATTTCCCAATTCGCCGACAGGCCCTGCAACTGGCCGTGGCCGCCGACCTGGATCTTGATCCCGGCGTCGCGCAGCTTCTTCACCGACCTGGACACCTGCACGTGCCAGTAATCCCAGTCCGGCGCGGTTTCGCGGCGGATCGAGCGCGCGTCCAGCGTCTCGCGCGGGAAGAAGCGGTTGAGCTTCTTGTCTTCCCAGACGTTGTCGCGCGCGTACCACCAGTACTCGCCGGACAAACCGCCGTAGCTGACCACCAGGGTCGGGGTGTTGCGCACGTCGGTCTGCCGCCACAGCTCGACCACGTCCTTGTACAGCGGCGCCACCGGGATGTTGTGCTCGATGCCGGTGGCGCCGTCGAGGATCATCGGCAGGTTGTGGTTGAAGGTCGAGCCGCCTTCCTCGACCACCAGCATGCCGAGCTCGCGCGCGGCCTGGTTGATCTGCTGGTGCTGCTCGCGCCGCGGCTGGTTGTAGCTCTTGACCGAGAACGCGCCGTTGGCCTTCATCCGGCGCAGGTGGCCGCGCGCGTCGTCGAGCGAATTGACCACCGCCTTGAAGTCGCCGTCGGCGCCGTACAGGATCGTGCCGGTGGAGAACACGCGCGGGCCTACCATCTTGCCGGCCTTGACCAGTTCGGATTCGGAGAACACGAACTCGGTGGTGGCCGAGGGGTCGTGCATGGTGGTGATGCCGAAGGCGAGGTTGGTGTAATAGGCCCAGTTCTGTTGCGGCACCACGCCCTGGCCGAAGTGCGCGGCGTGCGCGTGCACGTCGATGTAGCCCGGCAGGATGGTCTTGCCGCTGGCGTCGATGCTGCGCGCGCCGGCCGGCACCGTCACCTGCGCGCTCGGGCCGACCGCGACGATCTCGTCGCCGCGCACCACCACGGTGCCGTCTTCGATCACTTCCTGGGCGTTGTCGGCGTTGCGCATGGTCACCACGCGCGCGTGGGTGAAGGCGACGGTATCCTTCGGCGCGTACACCGGAACCTCCAGCCCGACCGCGATGCCGCGTTCGTCGGCCGAGGGCTTGGCAATGCTGGCCGGCGCGCCCGGCAGGAACGCGAACGCCTGATTGAGCGCGCGCGAGTGGTACTGGTTGCCGACCATCCAGTGCAGCGACCTGGAATCGGCCGACCAGTGCAGATAGCTGCCGACATCGGCGCTGACCGGCGCCACCGGCAGCGCCTTGCTGTCCTTGCTCAGTTCGACCGAACCGGTGCCGGTCATCATCGGCGCGACATAGGCGTTGAACAGTTCGGTGAACGCCACCCACTTGCCGTCGGGGCTGATGCTGATCGAATCGACGTACTTGAGGTTGAAGACCTCGCGTTCGTCCTCGCCGTTGAGGCCGACCGACATCAGCTTCTTCTTCAGGCCGCCGCCGGTGAGGTAGTACACGCGCGTGCCGTCGGCGCTGAACTGCGGCGACTCGCCGCTGGCGGCCACGCGCGTGGGCTTGCCGCCGTCGGCGCCCATCACGTAGATGCCGCGATCCACCGACCACAGGCTGCCGGTGAGGCCGCCGCCGCCGGTCTTGGCGTAGACGATGCGGCGCCCGTCGGGCGAGAAGCGCGGGCCGTAGTAGAAGCCCTTGTCCTGGGTCAGACGCTTGCCGCCGCCGCCGTTCGCGCCGGCGACGTAGATCGCGCTGAGCGCGGCGTCGGACCACGTGGTGTAGAGCAGCTTGCTGCCGTCGGCGCTGAAGCTGGGCTGGTATTCGTAGAGGTTGTCGTTGCCGGTCAAACGCTCAGGCCTGCCGTCGGGCAGGCGCTTGCGCCACAGCTGGCCGACCGCGTGGAAGATCAGGGTCTTGCCGTCGGCGCTGGTGGCGACGTCGCGGATCATCTTCGGATCGAAGCGGCCGGCGTCGAGTTTCTGTTCGAAGCGCAGGGCTTCGGCGACGGTCTGCTCGACGTGCGCGCTGAACGGGATCTGCGCCGGCTTGCCGCTGGCCATGTCCACGCGCCACAGCTTGCCCTGCGCCCAGATCACCACCGACTTGGAATCCGGGGTCCAGGCGAAATTGGCGTAAGGGCCGAAGATCGCCCAGGCCTCCTGCATGTCGTGCGAGAGCCCGTCCCACACCGGCCGCGCTTCGCCGCTGGCGAGGTCGAGCACGTGCAGCACCGACTTCTCGCGGATGCGCTTGACGAAGGCCAGCGACTTGCCGTCGGGCGAGGGCTGCGGCCGCACCGCGCCGCCGCCGGTGTCGATCACCGTCGCGGTCTTGCCGGTCTGACGGTCCAGGCGCTTGATCGCGTAAATGGTGTCGTGCGGGTTCTTGTTGTACTGGAAGGTCGGGCCGCCGGTGACGTCTTCGGAGAAGTAGACGTAGCGCCCGTCCGGCGACACCGCCGGTTCGCCGAGATCCTGCTGGTCGTTCTTCTGCTTGGTCAGCTGCAGGCCGCCGCCGCCCGCGGCGGCGTGATAGATCCACAGCTCGCCGGCGCCGAGCGAGCGTTCGCCGGTGAAGTGCTTGCGGCCGATCAGGTACTGGCCGTCGGGCGTCCAGGCCGGGTTGTTGAGCAGGCGGAAGTCTTCCTTGGTCACCGCGACCGGATTGCCGCCGTCGCGGTTCATCCGCCACAGGTTGTTGCCGCCGCCGCGGTCGGAGGTGAAGGCGATCTGGCGGCCGTCGGGCGAGAACCGCGGCTGCACGTCCCAGGCCGGGCCTTGGCTGATGCGGCGCGCCTGGCCGCCGCCGATCGGCAGCAGGTAGATGTCGCCGAGCAGCGAGAACGCGATCTCGCGGCCGTCCGGGGACACGTCCAGGTCCATCCAGGTGCCTTCGTCGGTGTCGAAGGCGATGGTCTTGGTCGGGCCGTGGGCGGCGTCGACGTCCCACTTCTTCTCGTCCTTGTCGGCGGCCTTGGCCGCGCCCTTGGCGCTGGCCGCCGGCGCGCGCGCCGGATCGGTACCGGCGGGCTTGAGCGCATCCTGCTCGAGTTGGGCAGCCGGTTTGTCGGCGTCCTGGCCTTTGCGTTCCTGGGGCGCCGGCGGCGTCTGGGCGAAGGCCGGCGTGGCGAGCGCGCTGGCGAGGGCGAGGGCGAGCAGGCGATGGCTGGGCATGGAGCGGTTACCTGGGGCGGACAAGACCGGCAGGCTAACCCGCCATGAGGCGCATGGGCCTGGGCTGGAAGTCCTGTTGGGGGCGGGGAACGCGCAGGCGCCGATGAAGCGGCTGTCGCTCCTGCGCCTGCAATTGCACTTGTTCTTGCCCTTCGCTCCCCCCGTCGCCCCGAACTCGCCACAGGCAACCGTAGACCCGAAGGGCGGCGCGCACGATGCGCGCCGTGCGCCACCCATACCATGGATTTCGTCGCGGTTGCGGCGTCGCGGTCGCGGCTCGCACCGCTCCTGCAGTCGAATACGAAACTCGCCGAAGCCCCTGTAGGAGCGACGCAAGTCGCGACCACGCCACCGCAACTACGACAAACTCCGCCTAAGCCCGGGGACCGAATAGCTACAGCAAAGCCGTTTGCCCACGCAAACGCAAAAGGCCGCGGCTTTCGCCACGGCCTTTTCGCGCTTGCATCGCAAGGACGCTTACTGCCCCTTGCGCTTGGGCACGTACTCCTCCTGCACCGCCTTGGCCAGCAACGCCGGCGGCAGCAGGCCCTGGTCGAGCAGGAAGTTGTTGAAGCCCTGGCGGTCGAACTTGTCGCCCAGCGCCAGCTCGGTGCCCATGCGCAACTCCAGGATCCGGCTGTAGCCGTAGAAGTAGCTGCCGGCCTGGCCGGGCATGTTGAACATGTAGCGGTCCAGCTCCTGCTTGGTCATCGCCTCGGAGAAACCGACCTGCTCGCGCAGCACCTTGCCGGCGCTGGCGCGGTCGGTCAGGCCGAGGTTGAGCATCGGGTCGAGGATCGCGCGCGCCGCGCGCAGCAGGCGGAACTGCAGCGCGATCAGCTGCCCGTCCAGCGGCTCGTAGGGCACCATCTCGGCCTCGGCGTACAGCGCCCAGCCTTCGACGTTGACCGAGTTGAACGCGAATAGCGAGCGCGCCAGCGACACGCCGCGTTCGACCATCGCGGTGAACTGCAGCTCGTGGCCGGGACGGCCCTCGTGCGCCGACAGCGTCCACGCCGCCGATTCGTAGTTGAAATCGTCGTACTGCAACGCCTTGCCGTCGGGGCTGGGCACCGCCACCGGCAGCACGAACTGGCCCTGCTGGCCGGTGTTGCCGACCAGCTGCGCCGGCAGGAAGTGCGGCGCCGGCTGCGCCGCCGATTCGGCCTCGCTGCCCAGGCGCATCACCATCGGCCGCTGCGGCACGTCGACGATCTTTTCCTTGCGGATGATCGGGTCGATCGCGTCGATGATCTTGCGATAGCGCCCTTCGAGCTGGTCGTTGGGAATGGTGTCGCGCTTGAGCGCCTCGATCACCGCCACGTAATCGTGCGGATCGGCGACCTTCAGGCCCTTGGCCTGCGCCACCAGCGGCGCCAGCTGGCGCATCGCCGCGCGGGTTTCCATGAACTCGACCTGGGCGCGGCGGATCAGCATCTGCGGTTCGACGTCGATGCCGAACTGCTTGAGCCCGAACGCGTACAGCTCCTCGGGCAGGCGCGCGTCGGTGCGCGCCTTCGGCAGCACCTGCTCGCGCGTCCACCGGCCGTAGTCGCGCAGCTGCGTCTCCATCGCCTTGAGCGCGGGCTCGGCGCCGGCGATCTTGTACTTGGCGAACAGCTTGCGGATGCCGGCGACGTAGGTATCGACGTTGGCCAGCGCCTGCTCGACTTCGAGCTTGCTCGGCGGCAGCAGCGCGGCGTTGCTCAGCCGCTCCTCGTAACGCGCGCGCGCCAGTTCGGTCAGCGGCTGGCTGCCCGGCGCCTGGCCGACATAGGCCTGCAGGCGCGCCAACGCCTTGGCCCGGCGCGCCGGGTCGATCTGGTCGGTCAGCAACGCGTTGAGGCCCGAGAACACCGTCTGCGGCGCGTCGAACCACGGCAGCATCAGCTTCTCGTTGAGCTCGCTGCCCTGCACGCTGCGGTCGATCGCGCCGAGCAGGATCTCCAGGTCCTGGCGCACGTTGGCGTCGCGCTCGAGTTCGAGCTTCTCCTGCAGCTGCGCGCGCGCCTTGGCCAGCGCGGCGCGGTAGCGTTCGTTCACGCCGGGGCGCAGGTCGGTGACCTTGTCGTCGTAGCCGGGAATGCCGAAGAACGAGAAGCCTTCCGGGGCGAAATCGGCCTGGGCCTTGATCAGTATCTTGGTGTATTCGTTGCTTTGGGCGACCCAGGCCGGCGCCGGCTTGGCCGCGCTCCTGGCCGCGGCGGGCGCGGCGGCCGGTGCGGCGGCGGCGA
>NZ_LXSD01000327.1:0-2095 GCF_017168095.1 Lysobacter enzymogenes
CGACACCAGCGCCCGCGCGGGCAGCCGCCAGGCCTGGGCCAGCGCCTCGCCCGAACAGGCCGACCGCACCGCCGCGGCCGAACGCGCGCGCCGGTTGCTCGCCACCGCCGGCGCGGGCGAGGTCCACCTCGCCCAGGCCGACGGCTTCAACGCCCGCGACGTGATGATCGACCGCGACGGCACCGAGCACGTGCGCATGGAGCGCAGCTACCAGGGCCTGCCGGTGATCGGCGGCGACATGGTCGTGCATTCGCGCGACGGCGAACTGCTCTCCATCACCCAGGGCGGCAACCTGCGCACCGCGCTGCGGCCGGCGCTCAAGCCGGGCATCAGCGCGGCCCAGGCCGCCAGCGAAGCCGGCGCCCGCTTCGACGGCCGCGTCGCCCAGCTCGATCCGGCCCGGCTGGTGGTGTACGCGCGCAACGGCATCGAGCCGACCCTGGCCTACCAGATCGGCCTGCGCGGCGAGCGCACCGGCAGTCAGGACCCGGGCGTGCTGTCCTACTTCATCGACGCCCGCAACGGCGCGCTGCTGGAAGCCGAAGACCATGTCCACGCCGCGGCCGCCAACGGCACCGGCAAGACCCTGAGCCTGGGCAACGTCGGCATCGTCACCAACTCCGTCTCCGGCGGCTACACCCTGACCGATCCCTCGCGCGGCAACGGCCAGACCCTGGACGCCAAGAACGGCCAGCCGAGCTCCTCGTTCATGGCCTCGCCGTTCAACGACGCCGACAACGTGTGGGGCAACAACGCCACCTCCGACAAGGCCACCGCCGCGGTCGAGGCTTATTACGGCATCGGCGCGACCTGGGATTACTACAAGGCCGTGCACGGCCGCAACGGCATCAAGAACGACGGCAAGAGCATCCTGAGCTACGTCCACTACGGCCAGAACTATTTCAACGCCGCCCTGGTCACGCCCGCCTTCGGCGACATGTACATGATTTACGGCGACGGCGACGCCAGCAACAACTTCACCCCGCTGGTGGCGCTGGACGTGGCCGGCCACGAGATGACCCACGGCGTCACCGGGGCCACGGCCAAGCTCGGCTATTACGGGATCAAGGATTCCGGCGGCATCAACGAGGCGGTGTCGGACATCTTCGGCACGCTGGTGGAGTTCAGCACCGGCAACGGCAACGACCCGGGCGACTTCCTGATCGGCGAGAACCTGCATTTCAAGGGCACCGCCACCGGCACCCAGGAATATCCGCTGCGGGTGATGTTCCAGCAGAATCTCGATTCGGCCTATCGCACCAACGGCAAGATCTCGTTCAAGTGCTATCCGGCCGGCGGTTTCGCCGCCGCCGACACCGACAGGGGCGAGAAGTACGACCCGCACTTCACCTCCGGCGTCGGCAACCTCGCGTTCTACCTGATGGCGCAGGGCACGCAGGTGCCGGCCGGCTTCACCAACCTCGCCGCCGCCGACCTGAGCTGCAACGGCGACACCGGCGTGGTCGGCTTCGGCCTGGCCAAGGCCGGCGCGATCTGGTACCGCGCGCTGACCAAGTACTTCGTCTCCAGCACCGACTACCCGCGCGCGCGCGCGGGCACCCTGCAGGCGGCGGCGGACCTGTACGGCGCCAACTCGGCCGAGTACCAGACCGTCGCGCGGGCGTGGTCGGCGGTCAACGTCAACTGAGTTGCGCAGTTGCATCGCGCCGCCTCGTGGCGGCGCTCACGGACGGCCCGCATCCGCGGGCCGTTCGCGTTTTCGGCGCGCTGCGGTGCGGCGGCCGGGCCCAGGAGTGGGACTCGTCCGAATTGCCGGTTTTTGCGAACGCTCTGGCGCTTTGCGCCGGCCAGGCCCGTGGCCGGCAGCGAGCCGACGCGCGAGCGCTGTCTAGAGTGGATCCCGAAGCGCCGTCCGCAGGCGGGTTGCCCCTCGCCGGGATGCGCTCGATCCGGCCCGGCCGCGCCGCAAGGCCGCCGGCGCCGCCCTTATCGCAAGGCTTCAAGGGGAAACGAGTCCATGCAGTTGAAGACCGCTCTACTCAGCACCGCCGTGGTCGCCGCGCTCGCCGGCCTGGGCTTCCACGCCGCGCAGGCGGACCGCCAGGCCGCTCGCGCCGCCGCCCGCCCGGGCGCT
>NZ_LXSD01000328.1:0-8959 GCF_017168095.1 Lysobacter enzymogenes
GGCCAGCAGACGGTGCGGCGCGGCCCGCCGCCGGCGCCGCCGGCCCGGGTCTGGCCGCACGTCGCCCCGGACAACCCCGAAGCCGCCAACGCCGTGCTGATGCGCGCCTTCAGCCTGGTCGGCACCCCGTACCGCTACGGCGGCAACACCCCGGAAGGCGGCTTCGACTGCAGCGGCCTGGTCAACTACGTCTACCGCGACATGCTGGCGCTGAACCTGCCGCGCACCTCGCGCGACCTGGCCGGCTACCAGGGCCCGCGCATCGACCCGATGCGCCTGGCCGGCGGCGACCTGGTGTTCTTCGGCAGCGCCGGCAACGTCAGCCACGTCGGCATCTATGTCGGCGAGGGCCGCTTCGTCCACGCCCCCAGCAGCGGCGGCACGGTCCGCCTGGACCGCCTGGACGGGCCGTACTGGCGCGATCACTACAGCGGCGCCAAGCGAGTTCTCAAGTAATTTTGAGATTCGGCTGAACAGGACTGAGGCCTGGGACGCGTCGAAAATGTGAGCAAAATCACATGGATGTTTACGCACGCCTAACGAAATTTGAACCACACCGTCCCACCCGGCGGGTATTGTCCTTCTCCGGTGACGACTCTGTGATTACTAAGTGACGACTTCGACCCATCGCCACAACCGCCAGACTGCCACCCCCCAAGCATCTTGCGACACCGCCCAAGGCCGACGCCCCGGCCGCCGGGCCAGCCAACGAATCCTGCTGACCGCCACCCTGGCGGTTTGCGCCCTGCCCGCGTTCGCCCAGTCGGTCTCCGCCGGCGCGGCCTCGTCCCTGCTCCCGGGCGGCCCGTCGCTGCGCAACGACTCGGCCGACGCGCCGGAAGCCCGCGGCGGCAACATGCTGCCGGAGGCGATGACCCTCTCCGACCGCGCCCTGATGCTGGCGACCGACCTGAACCGCATGCTCGGCCAGGGCCAGGACGTCCCGCTCAGCAAGAGCGACATCCCGGTCGCCGAACAGGGCCGGATCAAGGGCATGCTGCAGAAGGCCCTGGCCCTGCTGGGCACCCCGTACCGCTGGGGCGGCACCTCGCCGGACCAGGGTTTCGACTGCTCGGGCCTGGTCGGCTACGTGTTCCGCAACGCCCTGGGCATCGAACTGCCGCGCGTCTCGCGCGAGATGGCCAAGACCGGCGAAGTGATCGACCGCGACGCCATGACCGAAGGCGACCTGGTGTTCTTCGGCCGCCGCGGCCGGGTCGACCACGTCGGCATCTACCTCGGCGACGGCCGCTTCGTGCACGCCCCGCGCACCGGCAAGGACGTGACCGTCTCGAGCCTGGACAGCGGCTACTGGAGCGGCAAGTTCATGGAAGCGCGCCGGGTCGACGGGATCTGAGTTCCGCCGCCGCGCGCACTCGACAGGCCGCCTTCGGGCGGCCTGTTGCGTTTGCGGAGGCGGTTTTCGCGGCGTCGTGCCTGCGCCGCGACCGCGACACCGCAATTACGACGCAACCGGCTCCCCCGCGGCCGCAGCTTGCGCAGCGCCTACCGTCGGAATCGAAGCCACGGCCGCCCCCTGTAGGAGCGGCGCAAGCCGCGACCGCGACACCGCGATCACGACGCAACCCGCCTCGCGCGAGCGCGGCTCAACCTTCGTGCACGTACCGCTCCACCGTCGCCTCGATGCCCTTGCTCAGTTCCATGACCTTGAGCGCGTACTCGGCCAGGCGCTTGTCGTCGTCGGTGACCGGGGTCCACGGCGGTACCGGGGTCGGCTTGCCTTCGACCGTGTCCATCGCCACGAACACGATCACGCAGTGGGTGCACAGCCGCTCTTCCGGTTCGCCGTCGTCCAGGCCCGGGTCGCGCGCCTTGACGTCGACGGCGAAGTGCATGCTGCTGGTGCCGGTGTGGATCAGCTTGGTGTGCACGGTGACCAGGTCGCTGATCCGGATCGGCGCGACGAAGCGGATGCCGCCGACCGCGACGGTGACGCTGTACTTGCCGCTCCAGCCGACCGCGGCGGCGTAGCCGGCCTGGTCGATCCACTTCATCACCATGCCGCCGTGGACCTTGCCGCCGTAATTGACGTCGGTGGGCTGGGCGAGGAAGCGCAGGTTCAATTCGCGTTGCTGGCCTTTCATGCCGGCGCTCCCTCGGTGGCGTAGACGCGCAGATGGCGGACCACGGCGGCGCCGACGCGGTGCACGGCCTCGCGCTGGCGTTCGTCGCCGAGTTCGCCGTACTCGTGAAGCTTGTCGCCGGCCTGGCCGACCGCGACCTGCTGCGGCACCACGATCAGACCGAGCTTGGCCAGCGCGTCGCGCAGCACCAGCAGCGAGCGCAGGCCGCCCAGCGGCCCCGGCGAGGCCGAGACGATGCCGGCGACCTTGTCGGCGAACAGCGCGGTGCCCGAGCGACCGTCGGGCAGCGGGCGCGAGATCCAGTCGAGGGTGTTCTTGACCAGCGCCGGCATCGAACCGTTGTATTCGGGCGTGGAGATCAGCAGGCCGTCGTGCTGCGCCATCAGTTCCTGCAGGCGGCGCGCGTTCTCGGGCATGCCCTCGGCTTCGATGTCGCCGTCGTAGACCGGCAGCGAATAATCGCGCAGCTCGATCAGGCTGACCTGCGCGCCGGCGGCGCGCGCGCCTTCGGCCAGCACCGGGATCAGGCGGCGGTTGTAGGAACCCGAGCGCAGGCTGCCGGCGAAGGCGAGCAGGCGCGGGGCGGCGGGAACGGGGCTGGCGGACATCGAAAAACTCCTGGGCTGGCGCCCGTGGATTATGCGCGAGACGCCCGCCGGCCGCGCGCGGCGCAAACGAAAACCCCGGCCGAAGCCGGGGTTTTCGCGACAATGCATCGGTTCGGGCGCAGCGCGGACCGCCGCCTCACTTCTCCTGCTTGAACTCGCCGAACTCCTTGAGCTGCGGCGCCACCGCCTTGTAGTCGCCGACCACGACGATCGACTGGTCCTTGGCGGCGTAGTACTTCTTCGCCATCGCCTGCACCTGGGCGGCGTCGACCGCGCGGATCTTCGGCACGTATTCGCCGAGGAATTCGGCCGGCAGGCCGACCAGCCAGTTGCCGGCCAGGCTGCTGGCGACCGAACGCTGCTGCTGGTTGCCGATCAGGTAACCGCCGGCGACGTAGCGCTTGGTGTCCTCCAGCTCCTGGGCCGGCACCGGGTAGTCGTTGAGGCGGCCGAACTCGTAGACGAACTCGCCGAGCGCGGCGCCGGTGACTTCGTTGCGCACGTCGGCCGAGGACTGGATCGCGCCGCCGACGCGCATCGCGGTGAGGCCGCCGCGGGCGCCGTAGGTGTAGCCCTTGTCTTCGCGCAGGTTCTGCATCAGCCGGCTGCTGAAACCGCCGCCGAGGACGATGCCGGCCAGTTGCGCGGGCACGTAGTCGGCGTCGGTGGCGGCGATGCCGGGGCGGCCGAGCCGCAGCGCCGACTGCACGCTGCCGTCGCGCTGGACGAAGATGCGCTGGGCCGGCGCGCTGCGCGGCGCCGGCGCGGCGTCGGCGACCGCTTCGCCGCTGGGTTTCCAGCCGCCGAAGGCGGCTTCGGCGAGCTTGAAGCCCTGCTCGGCGGATATCCGGCCGGTCACCACCAGCAAGGCGCGGTCGGGACGGAAGCGGCGCGCGTGTTCGGCGCGCACCTGCTCGGCGGTGGCCGCCTCGATCGAGGCCTCGGTCGGCTGGGTGCGGGCGTAGGGATGATCGCCGTACACCGCCGCCGACAACGCGCGCGCGGCCTTGTAGCCCGGCTGCGCCTGCGCGACCTTCAGGCCTTGCAATGCGTTGGCTTTCGCCAGCTGCACTTCGGCGTCGGGGAAGCTCGGGGTCTGCGCGACTTCGGCGATCAGCTGCAGCATCGGCGCGGCCTGCGAGGCCAGCGCGTCGCCGCGCAGGACCACGCCGTCGTTGGCCGCGGACGCGCCGATCGAGCCGCCGTAGCTCTGCGCCGCTTCGGCGATCGCCTTGGCGTCGCGCTTGGCGGTGCCTTCCACCAGCAGGCCGGCGTAGAGCGAGGCGAAGCCGCGCGCGTCGGCGGCATCGGCGGCGTAGCCGGCGTTGCGCACGGCCAGCACGTAGTCGACCCGCGGCAGGCCCTGGCGCGGCACCACCCACACTTCCAGGCCGTTGGCGAGGGTCTTGCGCGCGATCTGCGGCACCGGCAGCGGCTTGTCGGCGGCCAGCGGCGGCAGCCGTTCCGGCAGCGCCACCGAGGGGCCGGCGCTGGCGGCGCCGGCGGCGAGGGTCAGCGCCAGCGCGAGCGGCAGCGCGAGTGGCTTGATAGTCGGGCTCATGGCTGGGCTCTCCTCAATGCTTGGCCGGCGCGGCGGCGGCGGGCGCCGCAGCGGGCGCGGCCGGGCGGCGGTCGATGACGGTGCGGTTGGCGCGGGTCAGGTAGGTCTTGGCCACGCGCTGCAGATCGGCCGAGGTCACGCCCTCGATCAAGGCCGGAATCTTGTTGATCGCGTTGGCGTCGCCCCACAGCGTCTGCATCACCGCCAGGGTGTCGGCGCGGTCGATGAAGGCGTCCAGGCCGTTGTACCAATTGGCCAGCATCTTGGTCTTGACCCGCTTGAGGGTGGCCGCGTCGACGCCGCTCTGGGCGATCTTGGCCACTTCCTCGTCGACCGCCGCCAGCACCGCGTCGGCGCTGCTGTCGGGCTTGTACAGCGCGAACAGGGTGAACAGCGTGGGGCCGTTGTAGTTCCACTCGTCGCCCAGGCCGTACAGCGGCTGCACGTTGAGCGCGATCTGGCGCTGCTTGACCAGCCCCTGATGCAGGCGCGACGCGTCGTCGCCGGCGAGCACGTTGCCCAGCACCGCCATCGGCGCCTGGTCGCGGCTGCCGCGCGCGGGCATCTTCCAGCCGGCGGCGATCGCCGGCACCTGCGCCAGCGCGTCGGTCTGGCTGATGCGCTTCTCGGCGGCGTTGAGGCCTTCGCTGTAGTCCGGCGGCGGCGGCGTCGGGCGCCCGGCGACCGCGCCGAAGTACTTGTCGGCCAGGGCGAAGGCCTCTTCCGGCGAGATGTCGCCGGCGATGCCGAGCACCGCGTTGTTGGGGCCGTAGTAGTCGCGGTGGAAGGACTGCACGTCGGCGAGGCTGGCGTTCTCCAGGTCCTGGAAGCTGCCGTAGCCGTCGTGGTTGTTCTCCCACTTCTGGAACGCGTGCTGGCCGATGTCGAGCCACATGAAGCCGCCGTAGGGCTGGTTCTTGACGTTGACCCGGATCTCTTCCTTGACCACGTCCTGCTGGTTCTTCAGCGTGGTCGGGTTGAAGTCCAGGGTCTTCATGCGGTCGGCTTCCAGCCACAGGATGCGTTCCAGCGCGGACACCGGCGCGACTTCGATGTAGTTGGTGTAGTCCGGGCGGGTCGAGCCGTTGTTGCGGCCGCCGCCGCCGCTGATGACCTGGTCGAACACGCCCTTGCGCGCGGTCGGGGTGCCCTGGAACATCAAATGCTCGAACAGGTGGGCGAAGCCGGTGCGGTTCTTCGGCTCCAGCCGCATGCCGACGTGATAGACCACGCTGACGCCGACGGTCGGCGAGCTGTGGTCGGGCGATACGACCACGGTCAGTCCGTTGTCGAGTTTCTTGACCGCCACCGGCAACTGCCAGCGATCGCTCTCGGCGGCGGACGCGGAAGTCGCGAACGCGGCGGAGGCGAGCGTGGTCAGGCCGGCGAGCAGCACGCAAAGGTGAGGCTTGCGCATGAGGGCTCCCTGTCCTGTCGAAGTGGCCTGCGCCGGCGCGGGCGCAGTCCTGCGCACATTAACCGAGCCGCGGCGCCGCGGTGCGGGTCGGAAGTCACGTGGGGAGCGCGGCGCCGCTGGCCGTTGCCGGCGCGATCGCCCACACTGTGCGCCTGCCCTTCCCCGCGCGCCGATCCGCCGATGCCGTACACCCCCATCGTGGCCACCCTGGGCTACGTGATTTCGCCCGATGGCCGCCAGGTCCTGATGGTCCATCGCAACGCCCGCCCCGACGACCACCAGCTCGGCAAGTACAACGGCCTGGGCGGCAAGCTCGAACCCGACGAGGACGTGCTGGCCGGCATGCGCCGCGAGATCCGCGAGGAAGCCGGGATCGAATGCGTCTCGCTGCAGTTGCGCGGCACCATCAGCTGGCCCGGCTTCGGCAAGCGCGGCGAGGACTGGCTGGGCTTCGTGTTCGTGATCGACGCCTTCGAAGGCGAGGCGTATGCGAGCAATCCCGAGGGCACGCTGGAGTGGGTCGACATCGAGCGCCTGCACGAACTGCCGATGTGGGAAGGCGACCGCGAGTTCCTGCCGCTGGTGTTCGACCGCGACCCGCGGCCGTTCCATGGGGTGATGCCGTATCGCGAGGGGCGGATGGTGTCGTGGAAGTATTCGCGGGTGTGAGCCAAGCGCACAGCTGAGCGCAACTCGGCCGGGCGCGGACCGCGCCGCGCCTCCCACGCCCGTCCGCACCGCGGTGGTCCTTGCGCTCGGATACGAAGCTCCAGGCCGACTCCTCGCGCCCGCTCGCGAAGGCGCCGCGGGCGACTTCAGTCCGCGCCCGCCAACCGCCGCGCGATCTCAGGCCATTCCAGCTCCCAGATCTTGCCGTCCCACTCCCATCCCGGCGTCGCCCAGCCCAGCGCCTGGCTCGGCTCGCTCGTCAGCGCTTCGCCCCCGAAGCGCAGCGACAGCACCCGCCGCGACCGCGGCGCGCGCCGCAGCACGGCGCGCGTACGCGGACGCCACTGCGTCGCCGCGGGATCGCCGCCCTGTTCGACCAGGCGGAAACTCTCTTCATCGAACACCACCAGGCAGCGGCGCTCGTCCACGCGCAGCAAGTGGATCAGCGTGCCGGTCTCGGCCTCGCGCACGCTCGCAGCTTCGAGGAAGTCGTAATGCTCTTCCTCGACCTCGCCGGCTTCGGCGTCGCGCCAACTCGGGCCGAACACGCGCTCGCGCCGCAGGCGAACGTCGCGCGCGCGCCAGCCGGCCCGCGCGCTCGCCCATACCGTGCCTAGCGCTAGCGCGGCGACGACGATCCAGACCAGTTCCGGCCCGGCCTGTCCGCTGCGTCCGATCAAGCGCAGCCATACCGCCGCGGCCGCGGCGAACGCGAACAGCAGCAGCAAGGCCGCGAGCGATGCGTTGCCGAGCCAATCGAGAAATCCGGCGAGGCGCGAAGGCGCCGGGCCGGCGCGTCCGGTCGCGTAAAGACGCTCGCGTTCGCGCGCCTGCATCGCGACGCGTTCGATCCGCAGCGCCACCTCAGCGCTCCGCCGACGGCCGTGGCCGGTGTCGCGAGTACGCGGGGTTGCTCCTCGGCCTGCGCCGTGCCTGGGTTACGTGCATGCGCTGCATTATGCCGCCGCGCGCGCCGCTCGCATCGCCCGAGGCGCGGGCCGCCGGCCGGTCGCCTGGGCGAGACGGCGGCCGATCGCGCCGGCCGCGCTCAGGCCTTGCCTTCCTCGATCCCGACGTCGGTCGACGCCGCCTCGTACACCTCGCGGTCGAGCAAGCCGGTCTCCTTCGCCACCAGCACCGGCACCAGCATCTGCCCGGTCACGTTGGTCATCGTGCGCATCATGTCGAGCACGCGGTCGATGGCGTACAGGTAGCCGATCGTCTCCAGCGGCAGGCCCGCGGCGCTGAGCACCACGGTGGCCATGATCACCGCCGTGCCCGGGACGCCGGCGGTGCCGAAGCTGCCGAGCACCGAGGCGATCAGGACGATGAAGTACTGGTCCGCGCTCAGCGGCGTGCCGGTGTATTGGGCGATGAACACCGCGCACAGCGCCGGATAGATCGCGCCGCAGCCGTCCATCTTGATGCTCGCGCCCAACGGCGAGGCGAACGCCGCGTAATCCTTGTTGACGCCGAGGTTGTGGGTGATCGAGCGCATCGCCACCGGCATCGCGGCGAAGCTCGACGAGCTCACGAACGCCACCTGCATGCCCGGCGCGGCGCCGCGGAAGAATTTCAGCGGGTTGAGCCCGTGCGCCAGCAGCAGCGCGCTGTAGACCACCACGATGTGCAGCGCGCAGGCCAGGTACAAGGCCAGCACGAAATTGCCCAGCGGCAGCAGCTTCTCGAAACCGTAGGCGCCGACCAGCGCGGCGATGAGGCCGAAGGTGCCGATCGGGGTGACTTCCAGGACGAAGCGGGTGACCTGGATCATCAGCTCGCTGGCCTCGCCGACCAGCTTGCGCACGCCGGCGACCTTGTCGCCGAGCTTGACCATGGCGAAGCCGAGCAGGCCGGCGAAGAAGATCACCGGCAGGATCGAGCCCTTACCCGCGGCCAGCACGGTCTCGCCGGCGGCGTTCCTGGTCGTGCCGATGCCGGTCAGGGCGTAGAACGGATTGCTCGGCACCACGTCGAGCAGCACCTTGGTCACGCTGGGCACGTCGCGCGGCTTGTAGGCCGAGTCCATCGCCAGGCCGATCACGCCGGCGCCGGGCTGCAGGATCGTGCCCACCGCCAGGCCCACCGCCACCGCCAACACCGCGGTGATCGCGAACCAGAGGAAGGTGCGGCCGCCGAGCGCAGCGATGGATTTCTGCCCGTGCAGCGAGGCGACCGCGTTGATCACCGCGAAGAACACCAGCGGCACCGCGATCATCTTGATCAGGGTGACGTAGAGATCGCCGAGCGGCCCGAACCAGGTCTCCGCCGCCGGCCCGAACGCCCAGCCCGCCAGCGCGCCGAGGACGAAGCCGCCGACCACGCGCTGCCAGAAGGGAATGCGGAACCAGGCGGAGAACAAGGCGGTCATCGCGGGCTACCGAAGTCGAGAGGTGGCGGGAACGGGCGTGTCGTCAGCGCAGGACGGGTCCGCAGGACGGCACGAGGGACGACACGATAAACAGCTTGGAGCGCGCGCCGGCTGATCCAAGTGCATAAGCGCGCAACCAAACGTCATGACTGTGAGCCGCATCGGCAAAATCGCGCAAGCCGGCGGCCGCGCTCACGAGCGCGCGCGCCCTGCGCGCGCCGGCGCCGC
>NZ_LXSD01000329.1:0-5815 GCF_017168095.1 Lysobacter enzymogenes
CACCGCCTCGATGCTCTCGGTGCCGCACACGCCGCAGCCGCTGCGGCCTTGCAGGTTGCGCCGCCGCGCCAGCAGCGCCGCGGCGCGCGCCGGCGGCACCCGCAGCGCGACGCTGATACCTTCCAGCGAGGTCGCGATGTCCTCGACCGCGAACTCGCCGGCGGCGCCGACGATGCCTTCGCTGAGCGAGAACCCCAGCGCGAAATCGGCGATGTCCTGCGGCGTGGCCATCATCACCGCGAACGGTTCGCCGTTGTAGGCCAGCGCCACCGGCACCTCGGCGGCGACTTCGTCCATCGCCTCGCGCAGTTGGCCGTCGCGGACCCGGCGCACGCGCCGGCGCACGGCGCCGTCGCCGTGCGCGGCCTGCGGTTCGGAACGGGACGGCTTCACGCTCATCGACGGCTCAGTGGAACAGCACGAACGCTTTCTGCAAGGTCACCCACATGCCCCAGGCCAGCGGCACGCCGACCGCGGCCCAGGCCGCCAGCACCAGCGCCGGATTGCCGCCGCGGCCGACCAGGGCCATCTGCTCGGGGCTGTAGACCGCTTCGCCGTTGCGGCCGGTCTTCTCGTGCGCCAGCGCCTTCTCGCGCGCCAGTTCCTCCGGCGTCATGAAGTGCTTCTGCGCGATCGGCCGCACCAGCAGGTTGCACAGCAGGCCCAGCGCCAGCATCGCGGCCAGGATATACATCGTGGTGTTGTAGACCTGCGAAGGCGGCAGGCCCAGGCCGAGCTGGTAATCGCGCATGTAATTGACCACCACCGGGCCGAGGATGCCGGCGGTGGCCCAGGCGGTCAGCAGGCGGCCGTGGATGGCGCCGACCATCTGGGTGCCGAACAGGTCGGCCAGGTACGCCGGAATGGTCGCGAAGCCGCCGCCGTACATCGACAGGATCACGCAGAAGATCGCCACGAACGCGGCGATGCTGCCGGCCGAGCCGGCCGAGGGCGCGGCCGCGTACAGGGCGAAGCCGAGCACGAAGAACACCACGTAGGTCATCTTGCGGCCGATGTAGTCGGAGGTGGACGCCCAGAAGAACCGCCCGGCGATGTTGAACAGGCTCAAAAGGCCGGTGAAGCCGGCGGCGATCGCGGCGATCGCCTTGAGCTGGTCCTCGCCGAGCGACTTGATCCCGCCGTCCACGCCGATCAGCTGGCCGCCGAAGACCTCCTGCAGCATCGGCGAGGCCATGCCGATCACGCCGATGCCGGCGGAGACGTTGAGGCACAGCACGCCCCACAGCAGCCAGAACTGCGGAATGCCCCAGACCTTGCTGGCGTGCACGTGCTGCTGGGTGATCATCGCGTTCTGGCTCGCCGGCGGCGGCGTCCAGCCGGCCGGCTGCCAGCCGCTGGGCGGGACGCGGTAGCCGAACGCGCCGGCCATCATGAACACGAAATAGCCCGCGGCCAGGACCAGGAAGGTTTCGAACACGCCGACCGAATCGGCGCCGGCGAAGCGCTTCATCAGCGCGTCGGCGAGCGGGCTGCCGATCATCGCGCCGCCGCCGAAGCCCATGATCGCCATGCCGGTGGCCATGCCGCGGCGGTCGGGGAACCACTTGATCAGGGTCGACACCGGCGAGATGTAGCCCAGGCCCAGGCCGATGCCGCCGATCACGCCCGAGCCCAGCCACAGCAGCCAGATCTGGTGGGTCTTGATGCCGATCGCCGAGATCACCAGGCCGCCGCACCAGCACAGCGCCGAGACCACGCCGGCCTTGCGCGGCCCGGCGCGTTCCAGCCAGCCGCCCCACAGCGCCGCCGAGCAGCCCAGCAGGACGAAGAACAGGGTGTACATCCAGCCCAGCGCGCTGACTTTCCAGTCGCAACCGGTGGCGACCATGCGCGCGAAGAAACCCATGTCGGCCGGGCAATCCAGCGGCTGCTCGATGCCGACCGCCTTCGACAGCGGCAGCCAGAACACGCTGAAGCCGTAGGCCATGCCGATGCACAGGTGGATCGCCAGCGCGGCCGGCGGCACCAGCCAGCGGTTGAAGCCGGGCTTGGCGACGATGCGTTCTTTCGACAGCAGGCCGTCCGAGGCCGGTGGCGGTGCGGCGATCGCCGCGCTGTGGCTGGATGGCGTGCTTTGACTGGACATGCGGACCCCTCTGGTATGACGACGGCCAATAGGCTGTGCAGGGCATAAAGACCGGGGGAAGGCCCTGAGCGCGGACGAGGCTAACTCACTCGGGACGCGGTCGTATATCGCAGAGTAGTCTAATAATCGGCTGCAAAAAGCCGATTAGTGGCGCCGGTGTGACGGCTGAATGCGGTGCGTGTGCGCGGCGGTATCGAAACGATGCGAGGACGATCATGTTCAAGGTCCAGATCCAACCCAAATGGACACTTCATGCCGCCGACGGGCGGCCGTTGCCGCCGAAATTGATCGAGCTGCTGCTGGGCGTGCACGCGACCGGTTCGCTGGCCGCGGCCTGCCGCGAGCTGGGGCTGTCCTACCGCTACGCCTGGGGCCTGCTGCAGGACTCGCAGACCCTGTTCGGCGCGCCGCTGCTGCGCATGGCGCGCGGCCGCGGCGCGCGCCTGACCGCGCTCGGCGAGCGCCTGGTCTGGGCCGAGCAGCGCATCGCCGCGCGGCTGGCGCCGACCCTGGACAGCCTGGCCTCGGAAGTGGAGGTGGAACTGGGCCGCGCGCTCAGCGCGCAGGCCGCGCCGCCGCGCGTGCACGCCGCGCACGGCTTCGCGGTCGAGACCTTGCGTCGTTTCCTCGACGAGGCCGACGCCGCGGTGGAGCTGAAGTACCGCAGCCCCGGCGACGCGCTCGACGCGCTGCGCGCCGGCGCCTGCGACCTGGCCGGCGTGCATCTGCCGATCGGCGAATTCGAGCGCGACATCCTCGCCCATTACGCCGAGCGCATCGACCCGCACGACGACCGCGTGCTGCACCTGGCCACGCGCCGCATCGGCCTGATCCTGGCGCCGGGCAATCCCAAGCGCATCCGCGCCTTGGCCGACCTGCTGCGCGCCGACGTGCGTTTCATCCATCGCCAGCCGGGCTCCGGCGCGCGCCTGCTGCTGGAACGGATGCTGGCGCGGCAGGGCCGCAGCATCCGCGAGGTGCGCGGCTGCGGCATCGACGAACTGACCCACGCCGCAGTCGCGGCGTACGTGGCCAGCGGCATGGCCGACGCCGGCTTCGGCCTGGAAACGCCGGCGCGCCGCTACGGCCTGGAGTTCGTGCCGGTGGCGAGCGAGCACTACTTCTTCCTGGCGCGGGCCAGCACCCTGGAGGCGCCGGCGTTGAGCGAGGTGCTGGCGATCCTGCGCAGCGACCGCTTCCGCGCCGAACTGGGCAAGCTGGCGGGCTACGACGCAGGCCGGTGCGGCGAAGTGCAGACCCTGCGCGAAGCCTTCGCCGCCACGCGCGAAGTTTTCGCCTGATGCCGAGCGGTACGCAGCCCCTGTAGGAGCGACGCGAGTCGCGACCGCGGGGTGGCCGGTCGCGTCGAAACCGCGTTCGGGCGTGATGTTGCGCGGGCGGCGGTGGACTGCGTCGTAGTTGGGTTGTCGCGGTCGCGACTTGCGTCGCTCCTACAGGGAGCTTCGGGCGAGCTGCGCAAGCGGCCGGAGGCGACTGTAGGAGCGACGCGAGTCGCGACCGCGGGGTGGCCGGTCGCGTCGGAGCCGCGGTTGGGCACGATGCTGCGCGGGCGGCGGTGGGTTACGTCGTAGTTGGGTTGTCGCGGTCGCGACTTGCGTCGCTCCTACAGTGAGCTTCGGGCTAGATGTGGAAGCGGCTGGAGGCGACTGTAGGAGCGACGCGAGTCGCGACCGCGGGGTGGCCGGTCGCGTCGAAACTGCGGTCGGGCGTGATGTTGCGCGGGCGGCGGTGGGTTGCGCCGTAGTTGGGTCGTCGCGGTCGCGACTTGCGTCGCTCCTACAGGGAGCTTCGGGCGAGCTGCGCAAGCGGCCGGAGGCGACTGTAGGAGCGACGCGAGTCGCGACCGCGGGGCAGCCGGTCGCGTCGGAGCCGTATCCGAGCGGCACGCAGAAACGAAAAAGGCGCGGGCCCGGCCCGCGCCTTTTTCGTGGGTGTCGCCGAGCAGGCTCAGCGAATCGGTTCGTCCAGCATCAGTTCACGCACGAACCGCACCGGCGGGGCGCCGTAGGACAGCACCTGGTCGTGATAGGCCTTGAGGTCGAACTTCGGGCCGAGCTTGTCTTCCACCGCGCGGCGCATGTCGAAGTGCTCCTGCGCGCCGACGAAGTAGGTCGGCAGCTGCGCCGAGGTCAGCTGCGCGCGCACCCACTTGCCGGCGGCTTCGCGCTCCTGCTGGAAGGTTTGCGTGGTCAGGAACTCCATCGCCTGCTCGCGGCTCCAGTCCTCGACCTGCACGCCCTGGTCGAGGATCGCGTTGCCGATGCTGCGCAGGTAGAACTTCAGCTGCACCAGGCGGAACAGCGGGTCGTTGTTGAGATAGCCCGCGTCGGCCATCAGGTCTTCGGTGTACACCGCCCAGCCTTCGGCGAACACGCCCGAGCGCAGCACCGCGCGCAGGGTCGAGGGCGCCTTGGCCGAGTGCGCGCCTTCCAGGTAGTGGCCCGGCATGGCTTCGTGGATCGACAGCAGGTGGATCATGCGCGTGTTGTATTCGCGCAGGAACGAGTCGACCTGCGCGTCGCTCCAGTCGCCGGGGATCGGCGAGATCGCGTAGTAGGTGTCCAGGCCCTTGTCGAGCGGGCCGGGCGAGTCGCAATAGGCCAGGGCCACGCCGCGCTGGAATTCCGGCATCAGGATCACCTTGACCGGCGCGTCGGGCACGGTCACCAGGTTCTTGGCGCGGGTGAATTCGGTGGCCTCGGCCAGGGTCTGCTTGGCGAAGTCGACGACCTTGTCGCGCGGCGCCTTGTCGGCGTAGGCCAGCTCCAGCGCGGCCTCGATCGCGGCCTGCTGCTGCTCGGGCGTGGGCTTGTCCGGCAGCGCCGGCGCGTTCGGCTTGCCCTTGAGCTGCTTGACCGCGATGGCGTACATCTCGCCGCGCACGCGCGCCAGCTCGGCCTTGGCGCGCTGCATGATCTGCGCGCGCGACAGCGAGGAATTCAGCGAGAACTTGAGCTTCTCGTCGTACAGGGTCTGGCCGATGCGGAAGTCGCCCTTGGCGTTGGGCACCAGGGTCTTGTCGAGCCAGGCCTGCTGCTCGGCCACGGCCTTGCGCAGGCCGGCGACGGCGGCGTCCAGGCGCTTGCGCGGCTCGCCCTTGAGCTGGCCGGCGTTGGGCACGATGAAGGTGTCGATCAGGTCGAGCACGCCGGCGTTCTGCTTGGCCACGGTCTCGGCGTGGATCTTCGGCACCCGCGCCGGATCGAGGTTGGCGCGGGCCTGGGCGAACACCTGCGGGATCTTCTCCATGCGCGCGGTGGCCGATTCCAGCCGCTGCGGCATCGGCGCGAAGTCGCGCGCCATCAGGCTGTAGATCGCGTCGCCGGCCAGGCCGCTGTAGACCAGCGGATCCCAGGCCCAGCTCTGCAGGGTCTGCAGGTTCCACACCTCGGCCTGCAGGCGGTTGCGCAGGATCAGCGCGTCGACCTGGTTCTCGCGCGACAGCCTGGTCGCGTCGATCGCGTCGAGTTCGCCCAGCAGCTTCTTGTTGAAGTCGAGCTGGGCCTGGCGGCCGGCGGCGCTGAGGTCGTCGATCTGGCCGTCGTAGCGGTGCTCGCCGATCTGGGTGGCGCCGACCGGATTGATCTTGAGGAAGCCGTCGAGCCAGCGCTTGGACAGCTCGGCGAAGGCGGCGTCCACGGCCGGGTCGGCGGCGGCGGGGCCGGCCTGGGCGGGCGCGGCGGCGGG
>NZ_LXSD01000330.1:0-4623 GCF_017168095.1 Lysobacter enzymogenes
AGCGCCGCGGCCTCGGCGGGCGCGGCGCCGTCCGGGTCGGCCAGCTTGCCGCCGGCGCCGCTGCTGACCACCGGCGCCGCCGACAGCAGCAGCGGCCGTTCCAGCACGCCGCCGACCGCGAACACGGCGGCGATCGACAGCACCGCCACCGCCGCCATCGCCAGGCCCAGCGCGGTATCGCGCATGGCTTACAGCCCCGCGTTCTTGAGCCGGTTCAGATGAGCGCGGTAGACGCTGGTCGGATTGGCGCTGAACACGCCGCGCAGGCCGGCGATCTGGTTGACCTCGTCGAGATGGTTCCACTCGTAGTCGTCACGGATCACCTGGCCCCAGTGGCTGGAGCAGCGGCCGACCAGGCCGTCGTTGGCTTCGCCGCCGAACAGCAGGCCGCCGGCGATCATCGCCGGGTCCGACAGGTCCAGCCAGTTGGTCGAGTTGGACACGCCGCCGAACGAGTAGTAACGCACCCCGCCGACCGTCGCCGCGCCGCTGCCGCAGGCGCTGGCCGGCTTGCCCTGCGGATAGCGCGCGTTGAAGCGCGCCGAGCCGGCGCTGTCGAGCGCCTTCAGCGCGGCCAGCGAATCCTGCGGCGATTGCCCGCCGGACAGCGTGCCGATCAACGCAGCGAAGGCGTCGACGAACGAGGCCACCAGCGGCCGCAGCGGCGAGCCGTCGGGCAGCACCGCGCCGACCGTGTCGGCGACCTTGCTGCCGGCGTGCGGCGAGCCGATCGAGGTCATCGAGGCGATCAGGTCCGGCCGCACCGCGGCGACGTAACGCGCGGTCGGCCCGCCCTGGCTGTGCCCGACCAGGTTGAACTTGGTGTAGCCGTGCAGCGCCTTCAGGGTTTCCAGCTGAGCGATCAACTGCTCGCCGCGCATTTCGTTGGAATTGGCCGCCGACACCTGGGCCACGTAGACCGTCGCGCCGCCGTCGCGCAGCGCCTGCGGGATGCCGAACCAGTAGTCGTAGACGCCGCCGATGGCGTCGAAGCCGAACAGGCCGTGCACCAGCACTACCGGATAGCGGGTCTTGGTGTAGTCGTCGGCGCTGGCGGGGAAGGCCGCGGCGCAGCACAGCAGGGCGAACAGCACGGGCGCGCCGAACAGGCGGCGCAGGTTGAGTCGCGACATGGTCCCTCCGCAGGACACGACGGCGGCGCGCCGACGCCACGACTGTACGAATGGGTATGGCCCGGACACGCCGCGCTGCACCATACCGTGGGGAACTGTGAACTGGGCGGGCGAAACGGTGGCGCGCGGCGAGCGGAAATGCTGCGCCGCATCGTAATTTGCGCGGCAACTGTGTTGCGCGGTCGCGGCTCGCGCCGCTCCTACACGGAGCCCATGTAGGAGCGGCGCGAGCCGCGACCGCGAAAACCCAACCACGACGCCACCGCCCCATCCCCCGAATCGCCGACAATGGCAGCCCCCGCTGTCGACATCTGGACCCATGGGCCCGCAACGCATCGTCTGCCTCACCGAGGAACCCACCGAAACCCTGTACCTGCTCGGCGAGCAAGACCGCATCGTCGGCATCAGCGGCTTCACCGTGCGGCCGCCGCAGGCGCGCAAGGAAAAACCCAAGGTCAGCGCCTTCACCAGCGCCAAGATCGGCGAGATCCTCAAGCTGCGGCCCGATTTCGTGATCGGCTTTTCCGACATCCAGGCCGAGATCGCCGCCGAGCTGATCAAGCACGGCGTCGAGGTGTGGATCAGCAATCACCGCAGCGTCGACGGCATCCTCGACTACGTGCGCCGGCTCGGCGCGCTGGTCGGCGCGGGCGAACGCGCGACCGCGCTGGCCGCGCAGCTGGAACGCAACCTCGACGCCGCGCGCGAGCGCGCCGCGCGCCTGCCGCGCCGGCCCAAGGTGTATTTCGAGGAATGGGACAGCCCGCAGATCACCGGCATCCGCTGGGTCTCCGAACTGGTCGCCATCGCCGGCGGCGACGACGTGTTTCCCGAACACGCGGCGATGCCGCTGGCGCGCGACCGCATCCTGGCCGACCCGCGCGAAGCCGCGCGGCGCGCGCCGGACCTGATCCTGGGCAGCTGGTGCGGCAAGAAATTCCGTCCCGACCACGTCGTCGCGCGCGAAGGCTGGAGCGAGGTGCCGGCGGTGCGCGACGGCGAGCTGCACGAGGTCAAGTCGCCGATCATCCTGCAGCCGGGTCCGGCGGCGCTGAGCGCGGGGATCGAGGAGCTGAGCCGGATCATCCAAGGCTGGGCGCAGCGGCGGGCCGGGTGAGCACGAGGCCTTCGAATCGGGTTCGTCGTCGCTGAATTGTCGCGGTCGCGGCTCGCGCCGCTCCTACATGGGCTAGCTGCAGGAGCGGCGCGAGCCGCGACCGCGAACCCGCAACTGCGACGCGACTAGTCCGTCAACCGCCGGCGGAAATACACCACCCGCTCGGTCTCCTCGAACCCGCAGGCTTCGTGCGCGCGCTGCGAATCCAGGTGTTCGAGCAACGCATCGGACGCCAGTTCGCGACAGCCGCGCTCGCGGCCCCAGCGTTCCACCGCCGCGATCAAGGCGCGGCCGACGCCCTGCCCGCGCCGCTGCGGCGCCACGTACCAGCCTTCCAGGAACGCCACCGGCGAAGTCTCGGTGCCGTTGACGTAATCGCTGCGCACGCTGGCTTCGGCGAAACCGCACAGGCCGTCGGCGTCCTCGACCACGAACGCGGCCAGGCGCGCATCCCCGAACCAATCGTCCAGTTCTTCGGCCAGCTCCTGCAGCCGTTGCTGCGGCCACAGCTGCGCGCGCAACCGCGCCCAACCGGCGCGGTCGGCGGCGACGGCCGCGCGCACGCGCCAGGGCGGGTTCACGGGTACAGCATCCGCTTGCTGTACGCGCCTGCGAGATCGCTCTCGTACAGCCAGCGCTCGTGCAGGCGGAAGTCGGCGCCGTACCAGAACTCGAGCTTGTCCGCGCGCACGCGCAGGCCGGTCCAGCGCGGCGGCCGCGGCACGTCGCCCGGGAACGAACGCTCGGCCTCGGCCAGACGCCGTTCGAAGGTTTCGCGGTCCTCCAGCGTTTCCGACTGCTTCGACGCCCACGCGCCGAGCTGGCTGCCGCGCGGACGGCTGGCGAAGTACGCATCGGCTTCGGCGTCGGACACGATCTCCACCGCGCCTTCGACCCGCACCTGCACGCCATGGCGCACGCGCGGCCAGTGGAACAGCAGCGCGGCGTGCGGATTGGCCTGCAGTTCGCGGCCCTTGCGGCCGTCGAGATGGGTGTAGAACACGAAGCCGCGCGCATCGTGCGCCTTGAGCAGCACCGTGCGCACGGACGGGCGGCCGTCGAGCGAGGCAGTGGCCACGCTCATCGCGGTCGGATCGGGCTCGCCCGCGGCGCGCGCCTCGGCGAACAGCGCGTCGAAGGTGGCGAGGGCTTCGTTGAGCAAATCGGCGGTCTGGGTCATTGCGCTATTGTGAGCGCATGTCGCC
The DNA here is from genome assembly GCF_017168095.1 of Lysobacter enzymogenes. Taxonomy (GTDB): domain Bacteria; phylum Pseudomonadota; class Gammaproteobacteria; order Xanthomonadales; family Xanthomonadaceae; genus Lysobacter; species Lysobacter enzymogenes_D. The sequence goes on from NZ_LXSD01000330.1 coordinate 3,456, forward strand.
GCGTCCGCATCTGCCCGCCCAGCGCGCATCCGGCCCAAACCAGGCCGAACCGGGCGCGTCCGCCACAACCGGCAAACCCGCCGGCCGCGACGCCGCGCACGGTTTCGCCGCAGCCTTCGTCGCCGCCGCGCTCGACGACGCGCTCGCCATCGCCGCAGCGCCCGGACGCGCGCGCCTCTACGCGATCAGCGGCGTGCAGGGCAGCGGCAAATCGACGCTGGCCGCGCAACTGGCCGCCGCCGCTCGCGCGCGCGGACTGCGCGCGGCGGTGCTGTCGATCGACGACTTCTACCTCGGCCGGCGCGAGCGCCTGCGCCTGGGCCGCCGCGTGCACCCGCTGCTGGCCACACGCGGCCCGCCGGGCACCCACGACCTCGCCCTGGCCTGCGCCGTACTCGACCGCCTGCGCGCAGGCGCCAGCGTGCGCCTGCCGCGCTTCGACAAACTCGCCGACACCCGCCTGCCGCCGTCGCGCTGGCCGCAGGCGCGCGGCGTCGATCTGGTCATATTCGAGGGCTGGTTCCTCGGCGCGCCGGCGCAGCGCGAGGACGAATTGATCGAGCCGCTCAACGCGCTCGAACGCGACGAAGACCCCGGCGGCGTGTGGCGCGCCTACTGCAACCAAGCCTTGGCCACCGGCTATCCCGCGCTGTGGTCGCGCCTGGACCGACTGCTGTTCCTGCAACCGCCGGGCTTCGAAGTGGTCGCCGGCTGGCGCTGGCAGCAGGAGCAAGCGCTGCAGGCCCGCCACCCGCGCCGGCAAGCGATGACCCAGGCCCAGGTGCGGCGTTTCGTCAGCCTGTTCGAACGCGTCAGCCGGCAAGCGTTGGCAACGCTGCCGGACATCGCCGACCGCACGATCATGCTGGATGCGCAGCGGCGGCCAGCGTCGATGCCGGTTGCTGGTCGATAACCGATCAGGCGGCAGCAACCCAACTCTGCCGCAATTTCTCGAAACCCGGCCTCCAACCGATCGACGCAGTTCGACCGCAGCGCCCGAACCCCCACAATCCCAACCCGTCATTCCGGCGAAAGCCGGAATCCATGTTGCCGTCGCCGCCGCTCTTAGCTCCCCCCGCCGCCCCGAACTCGCCACAGGCAAAAGGAGACCCGAAGGGCGGCGCACAGGATGTGCGCCGTGCGCCACCCAGGCCATGGATGGCCTGTG
>NZ_LXSD01000331.1:0-16173 GCF_017168095.1 Lysobacter enzymogenes
GCCGCCGCCGCGCTGCAACGCGCGCTGCGCGAATTGCGCCGCAGCCAGCCGCTCAACGCGCTCACCGGCGCCACCCACGCCGCCGGCTGGGCCGACGCCGACGGCGCGCTGCGGCTGGTGCGCGAAGACGTCGGCCGCCACAACGCGCTCGACAAGCTGATCGGCGCGATGGCCCAGGCCGGCGTCGATCCGCAGCGCGGCCTGTGCGTGGTCACCAGCCGCGCCAGTTACGAGATGGCGATGAAGGCCGCCCAGGCCGGCATCGCCGTGCTCGCCGCGATCTCGGCGCCGACCGCGCTGGCGATCGCCCTGGCCGAGACCTCCGGCCTGACCTTGATCGGCTTCGCCCGCGACGACGGGCACGCCGTCTACACCCATCCGCAGCGGTTGCTGGACGACGACGCCGTCGCCGCGCCGGGCGGGCACGCGCGCGCGCCGCGCGCCACGGAGCATCAGCGATGAGCGACAAGAACCCGATCCGCCGCTACGACGGCCCCGCCGGCGGCTGGGGCGCGCTGCGCAGCGTCGCCAAGCACCTGATCGAACAGGACGTGCCGGTCAGCGGCGCGCGCACCCTGCTCTCGGCCAACCAGCCCGACGGCTTCGACTGCCCCGGCTGCGCCTGGCCCGACCGCGACCACACCTCGACCTTCGAGTTCTGCGAAAACGGCGCCAAGGCCGTCGCCGCCGAGGCGACCAGGCACCGCGCCACGCCGGAACTGTTCGCCGAGCACACCGTCGCCGAACTGGCGCGCTACAGCGACTACTGGCTGGAAAACCAGGGCCGCCTGACCCATCCGATGCGCTGGGACGCGGCCAGCGACAAGTACCTGCCGATCACCTGGGACGAGGCCTTCGCCCGCATCGGCGAGCATCTGCGCGCGCTGGCCTCGCCCGACGAGGCGCTGTTCTACACTTCCGGCCGCTGCAGCAACGAGGCCGCGTTCCTGTACCAGCTGTTCGTGCGCGAGTTCGGCACCAACAACTTCCCCGACTGCTCGAACATGTGCCACGAGCCGTCCGGCACGGCGATGAAAGCGCAGATCGGCGTCGGCAAGGGCACGGTGCTGCTGAGCGATTTCGAACTCGCGCAGGCGATCTTCATCTTCGGCCAGAACCCCGGCACCAACCATCCGCGCATGCTCGGCGAGCTGCGCCAGGCGGCCAGGCGCGGCGCGGCCATCGTCTCGTTCAACCCGCTGCGCGAGCGCGGGCTGGAGAAATTCGCCGATCCGCAGGACAAGCTGGAGATGCTGCACAACGGCTCGACCCGGATCTCCTCGGATTATTTCCAGCTGCGCATCGGCGGCGACCTGGCCGCGGTCAAGGGCATCATCAAGCGCGTGCTCGAGCTCGACGCGCAGACCCGGCGCGAGGGCGCGGCGCGGCTGATCGACACTGCGTTCATCGCCGAACACACCGAAGGCTTCGACGCCTTCGCCGCCGACGTGGCGGCCGAATCCTGGGACACCATCGTCGCCGAGTCGGGGCTGTCGCGCGCCGAGCTCGAACGCGCCGGCGATATCTACGCCACGGCCGACAGCGTGATCTGCTGCTGGGGCATGGGCATCACCCAGCACAAGCATTCGGTGGCGACGATCCACATGATCGTCAACCTGCTGCTGTTGCGCGGCAATATCGGCCGCCCCGGCGCCGGCGCGTGCCCGGTGCGCGGCCACAGCAACGTGCAGGGCGACCGCACCATGGGCATCTACGAGAAGCCCTCGCCGGCCTTCCTCGACCGCCTGCGCGACGTGTTCGGCTTCGAGCCGCCGCGCCATCACGGCCACGATACCGTCGGCGCGATCCAGGCCATGCTCGACGGCCGCTGCAAGACCTTCTTCGGCCTCGGCGGCAACTTCGCCACCGCCACGCCCGACACCGAGGCCACCCATCGCGCGCTGCGCCGCTGCGAGCTCACCGTGCACGTCACCACCAAGCTCAACCGCAGCCACCTGGTGCACGGCCGCGACGCCTACATCCTGCCGTGCCTGGGCCGCACCGAGATCGATCTGCAGGCCGCCGGCCCGCAGGGAGTGACGGTCGAGGACTCGATGAGCATGGTCCACCTGTCCTCCGGCATCAACGCGCCCGCCGCGCCGACCCTGCTGTCGGAACCGGCCATCGTCGCGCGCCTGGCCCACGCCACCCTCGGCGCGCGCAGCAAGATCGACTGGCTGGAACTGATCGGCGACTACGACCGCATCCGCGACCTGATCGCCCAGGTGTTCGACGATTTCCACGGCTTCAACCAGCGCGTGCGCGTGCCCGGCGGCTTCCACCTACCCAACGCCGCGGCCGAGCGGCGCTGGCTCAATCCGCAGGGCAAGGCCTTGTTCAAGGCGCACGCGGTGCCGACCGACCTGCCGGTGCACCGCGCCCGCGCCGGCCGCGAGCGACCGGTGTTCACCCTCGCCACCACCCGCTCGCACGACCAGTACAACACCACCATCTACGGCATGAACGACCGCTACCGAGGCGTGTTCGGCGAACGGCGGGTGTTGTTCATCCACGCCGAGGACATCGCCGAACTCGGCATGCGGGCCGGCGACTGGGTCGACCTGGAAAGCCTGTGCGAGGACGGCGTCAAGCGCGAGGCCAAGCGTTTCCTGCTGGTCGAATACAACATTCCGCGCAGCTGCCTGGCCGCGTACTACCCCGAGACCAATTCGCTGGTGCCGCTGTCGAGCTTCGCCGACGAGGCGCGCACGCCGACGTCGAAGTCGATCCCGGTGATCGTGCACGCGCACGCGCCGGCGCGCGCCGGCGAACTGCAGTCGGCCAGGGACATCGGCCTTGTCCGGGTTGACTGAGCCGTTGCTGGCGCTGCTGGCCGAGCATCCCGACGGCCTGTCGCTGCCGCGCGTGTGCAAGCGCCTGGGCGTGCGCATGAGCGTGCTGCTGCGCGAGCTGGCGTGGATCGGCGAAGACGCCATCGGCGACGTCGCCGGGCCGGGCTGGGTGCGGGTGGAGGAACGCGGCGAGCTGTCGGTGGCGATGCTCACCGAGCGCGGGCGGATGCGCCTGGGCGACGCGCGCGCGGCGTCTGCCTGACCGCGGGGAACGGCCTCGCGACCGCCCCGGCGACGGCCGGGGCGTGCGGGTTTCAGCCCGTCCTTGCCGCGTTCAGAACGAACGCCCGTCGATCTCGACGATCTTCACCGCACTCAGATCCACGTCCTGCAGGCAGCGCGCATTGACCGCGACCATCGGCGTGCCATCGGGCATCCGCCCCTCGCTGAACGGCGCGATGCCGCACTGGGTGCAGAAGTGGTGTTCGATGAGGTGCTTGTTGAACTGGTAGGTGGCGACGTCCTCGCGCGCGGTCTTCAGCTCGAACGCGTCGACCGGCACGAACCACAGCAGCCCGCCGCGGCGGCTGCACATCGAACAGTTGCAGGCATAGGCTTCGTTGAGCTCGCCCTGTACGTCGTACGCGATCTTGCCGCAATGGCAACTGCCGGCATAACTGGCCATCGTGCTCCTCCCGCCGCGGCGCGGCACCGTGAAGGTGCCAGGATAGTCGCGCCGCGCTATGCTCGTCGCCTGCGCTTTGTCATGCCCCGACGCAGGGCCGCCCGCGCGCATCCGTCCCGCCGCACAGGAGTTCCGATGAACGCTTTGGCCGGCAGCACCATCATTCCCTGCCTGCGCTACCGCGACGCCCACGCCGCGATCGACTGGCTGTGCCGCGCGTTCGGCTTCGAGAAGCACGCCGTCTACGCCGACGGCGCGATCGTCCACCACGCCCAGCTGACTTACGGGCCAGGCATGATCATGCTCGGCTCGGTCGATCCGGACAACGAAAGCGAGTGGTCGCGGCGCATCGTCCAACCCGATGAGATCGGCGGGCGCGAAACTCAGGCCTGTTGCGTGCTGGTCGGCGACGCCGACGAACACGCGACCCGCGCCCGCGCCGCCGGCGCGCAGATCGTGGTCGAGGTCGCCGATCAGGACTACGGCGGCCGCGCCTACACCTGCCGCGACCTGGAAGGCCGGCTGTGGTGGTTCGGTACTTACAACCCCTGGAACGTATGAGCAAGCGCAAAGACGAGACTCCCGCCGGCGGCGACCTGTTCGGCGCAGCGGCGCCGGCGCAGCCGTCCGTGGCGCGGACGGGCAAATCCGCGATCGGCAAATCAGCCATCGGAAAAGCCGCCGCCAAACCGGCCGGCGACGATCCACTCGCCGGCGCAACCGGCGTCGCCGCGATCGACGGCATCCGCTGCGGCATCGGCGGCTGGACCTACGCGCCGTGGCGCGACAACTTCTATCCGCCCAAGCTGGTGCAGCGGCGCGAACTGGAGTACGCCAGCCGCCGGCTCAGCAGCATCGAGATCAACGGCACCTTCTACAGCGCGCAGAAACCGGCCACCTACGCCAAGTGGGCGGCGGAGACGCCGGACGGCTTCGTGTTCTCGCTCAAGGCGCCCGGCCGGGTGACCCAGGCCGGCGCGCTGGCCAAGGCCACGGCGCAGGCCAAGGCCTTCATCGACGGCGGCCTGGCCGAATTCGGCGACCGGCTCGGGCCGATCCTGTGGCAGTTGGCGCCGAGCCGGCGCTTCGATCCCGACGATCTGGCGCCGTTCCTCGACGCGCTGCCGCGCACGCTCGACGGGCGTGCGCTCAAGCACGTGCTGGAAGTGCGCCATTCCAGCTTCCTCGGCCCGCAGTACCTGCAGCTGGCGCGCGAGCGGCGCATCGCCACGGTGTTCACCGACTCCGACGAATACCCGTCGCTGGCCGACCTCACCGGCGATTTCGTCTATGCCCGGCTGATGCGCTCGCGCGCCGACATCGCCACCGGCTACCCCGACGGCGAACTCGACGCCTGGGCGCAACGCGCGCGCACCTGGGCGCGCGGCGGCGACAACCCCGACCTGCCGCACGTCGGCGCGGTGCAGGCCGACGGCGCGACGCGCGAGGTCTACCTCTACTTCATCAGCGCCGCCAAGCACCGCAACCCGGCCGCGGCGATGGCCTTGACCGAGCGACTGCGCGGCGGCTGATCCAGCCCCCGCGCACCGCTCGTCACAACCGCTCCCTGTAGGAGCGACGCGAGTCGCGACCGCGCTATCTCCGTTCGCGGCGCAAGCCCGATGCCGGCAACGCCGCTGCGGTTGAAGGCCGTGAGCGGCGTGCCGCACCTCGCGAACGCAGGCTGGCGTCGTGGCTGAGTTTTCGCGGTCGCGACTTGCGTCGCTCCTACAGGGGCTATCGGATCGAACACCGACAGCCGCGTCGTCACGCCCGCTCCCTGTAGGAGCGACGCAAGTCGCGACCGCGCTGTCTCCGTTCGCGGCGCAAGCCCGATGCCGGCAACGCCGCTGCGGTTGAAGGGCCGTGGGAGGCGTGGCGATCCTTGCGAATGCAGGCTGGCGTCGTGGCTGAGGTTTCACGGTCGCGACTTGCGTCGCTCCTACAGGGGGCTATCGGATCGAACGCCGACAGCCGCGTCGTTACGGCCGCTCCCTGTAGGAGCGACGCAAGTCGCGACCGCGCTGTTTCCGTTCGCGGCGCAAGCCCGATGCCGATAGCGTTGGGCCTGCGCCGTGCCGAGCGCGTATGGGTTCTCGCACAGGCGGGGCTCGCGTCGTAATTGAATGGCCTGCGCGGCGCGGGCGCTGGCCGCCGACCGACGCTGGCAGGCAGGCAGAACCCGTGCCGCGGGCTTCTGCCGCCTGCGCGTCTTGGTTCGCCGAGGTCCGGCTTCAGTACGCCACAGTGAAGCGCTTGCGCGAATGCGCCGGCTGCTCGAGCTCGTCGATCAGCGCCACCGCATAGTCCTGCACCGAGATCTTGCTCTCGCCGTCGGCGTCGACCAGCAACTGGTCGCCGCCCAGGCGGAAGCGGCCGGTGCGCTCGCCCGGCACCAGATGCGCGGCCGGCGACAGGAAGCTCCAGTCCAGTTCGCGCTCCTCGCGCAAGGTGGTGAGCACGCTGCGCATGGCCTCGGCGCCGCCGCGGTATTCGTCGGGGAAGCCGGGCTGGTCGAGCACCTGCTGGCCCGGCGCCACTTCCAGGCTGCCGGCGCCGCCGACCACCAGCAGGCGCGGCACGCCGGCCTGCTTGGCCGCGGCGACGATCTGCGCGTAGCCGGCGACGGTGTCGACGCCGAGGTTCGGGTTCTGCCAGCCGCCGGCGTTGAACGAGGCGATCACCGCGTCGGCGCCGCGCAGGATCGCGGCCAGCGCGGCCGGATCGCCGCTGCCGACGGTCGCGGCCTTGGCGGTCAGGCCGGCGTGGGCCGGCAGCGCTTCGGTGTTGCGGGCCACGGCGGTGACGCGGTGGCCGCGGTTCAGGGCTTCTTCGAGCACGGCGCGGCCGACATAGCCGGTGGCGCCGATGAGGACGAGGTTCATGGGGGACTCCCGTGGGTGTGAGGACGGGATATAGTCTGTGCGCTAACAGGTCTGGCGATAATCCGGCCGCGGAGACTAGGACCATGAAGCTGGACTTCACGATAGACCGCCTCAAGCGCATGGCCCTGTTCGCCCGCGTGGTCGAGCTGGGCTCGATGAGCGCGGCCGCGCGCGAGCTCGACATGACACCGTCCGCGGTCAGCCAGCAACTGCGCCAGCTCGAGGCCGAGACCGGCGTGGCCCTGCTGCACCGCTCCACGCGCAAGCTCAGCACCACCGAAATCGGCCAGCGCTATTACGAGGACTGCGCCGCGATGCTGCACGCCGCGCGCGCCGCCGAACACCACCTGGGCGACCTGCGCGAGGAACCGCGCGGCGAACTGCGCATCGCCGTGCCGGTCGGCTTCGCCCAGCATCTGGCGCCGGCGCTGGCGCCGCTGCTGCGCGCGCATCCGGCGCTGGCGCTGCGGGTGTTCGCCGACGACCGCCAGATCGACCTGATCGGCGAGCGCATCGATCTGGCGATCCGGGTCGGCCGCCTGCTGGACTCGAACCTGGTCGCGCGGCGCCTGGCCGAATGGCGGCACCTGCTGGTGGCCTCGCCCGAGTACGCGCGCGAGCACGGCCTGCCGCGCACGCCGGAGGAACTGGCCGAGCACCCGATGCTGATCCTGAGCGTCATCAACCAACCCGAGTACGTCGAGCTGTTCCGCGACGGCGAGCCGGCGCGCAAGGTGCGGGTGAGCGGGCGCATCGTCGCCAACAACTCGCGCGTGGTCGGGCAGATGATGCTGCAGGGCCTGGGCATCGTGCGCCTGCCCGAGCCCGACGCGATGCCGCTGGTGGACGACGGCCGCGCGGTGCTGGTGCTGCCGCAGTGGCGGATGCCGCCGCTGGGCGTGTTCGCGGTGACCGCGCAGCGCGAGCCGCAGCCGGCCAAGGTGCGGCTGGCGATCGCGGCGTTGCAGGAATACCTGCTGCGGTGAGGATTTGCTGCGGTGTAAGGGCGGCCTCTTCTGAGAGAAGGGCATCGGGCCTGAAGGCCCTCCCACAAAAGCCGCGGCCGCAGGCCGGCGGTTGTGGGAGGGCCTTCAGGCCCGACGCTTACCTCTCAGCGGCGACGCACTAGCCTTGCAGCTTCGCCAACGCCCGCACCGGGAACGTCCCCATGCCCTTCACCTTCGGCGGCACCGCGCTGAAGCTGAACCCTGCATCGGGCAACGCGGCCAGGTTGCGCAGGTGTTCGACGATCAGGATCCCCGCACCGAGCAAGGTGGAATGCACCGGACGAGTCCCGCCGGAGGTGTCGTCGATGTTCATCGAGTCGATCCCGACCAGGCGCACGCCGCAATCGCGCAGCCACAGCGCCGCGGCCTCGGTCAGGAACGGATGGCCGTCGCCGTAGGCCTGGGTTCCGAAATGCCGGTCCCAGCCGGTGTGCACCAGCACCGCGCGGCCGCGCAGTTCCAGCGCGCGGAAATGCGAATCGTCGATCGCGCGCAGCGACTCGGGCACGCGCACCACCAGTGCGTCGAGATCGGCGCAATCCTCCGGGCCGATCTGCGACAAGTCCTTGCCGTCGGCGTAGCGATGCGAAGGGCAATCGATGTAGGTGCCGGTGTTGGCGACCATGTCGATGCGGCCGATCTGGAACTCGGTCCCGTGCGCATAGACCTCGCGCGAACGCTCGCGGCTGAGGTAATCGCAGATGTGCGCCGGCGGCATGCCCGGATAGGTCACCAGGCCGTCCTCGATGGTGTGGCTCAGGTCGACGTAGCGCACGCGGCCGGTTTCCAGCGCGCCGGCGGTGCGCTTGTGCGCTTCGGTCAGGATGGTCTTGTTGAGGATGCGCACCGGCCCGACCATCAGCAGGCGCAGGTCGCGCACGATGTAGGCGGCCAGTTCGGCGTCGGCGATGTCCTCGCCGTCGATGTCGAGGCGGAAGCCCTGGCCCTGCAGGCCGCCGCCGTTGGTGAATTCGATTTCGAAGTCGAACTGGACGCGGTGTTGGATCGGGGTCACATCTGGGCTCCGGGATTGGGGAAGTAAAGGCGGGGAACGAGAGACTTCAGAGTCATGCCGCGATGAGGCCCTGGATGCCCGCCTTCGCGGGCATGACGTTAGGTGGGTTGCGCGGCGTAGCACGTCACAGCGCCAACCGTGTTCCGCCGCGCCTCCCCCAGACCGTCATCCCCGCGCAGGCGGGGATCCAGAGACTTCAGAGCCATGTCGCGATGAAGCCCTGGATGCCCGCCTTCGCGGGCATGACGATAGGAAGGATTCGCGTCCTTCGGTTTCGCAACGTCTCTTCCAGACCGTCATCCCCGCGAAGGCGGGGATCCAGAGACTTCAGAGTCGTGTCGCGATGAAGCCCTGGATCCCCGCCTTCGCGGGGATGACGGCCTGGAGGGTTCGCTGGCGCAACAGAACTGCGCGTCGGTCGAACTCGAACCCGCACGCTTACTTCGCCGCCCGCTGACTCATCGCCACGCTGCCCAGGATCAGCGCACCCGCGACCAGCATCGTGACCGTCAACGGCTCGCCGAGCAGCATCCAGCCCCAGGCCACGCCGAACAGCGGCACCAGGTAGGTCACCGCGACCGCGCGGCCGGCGCCGATGCGCTGGATCAGGCGGTAGTACATGACGAAGGCGATGCCGGTGCACAGCACGCCGAGCATCGCCGCCGACAGCCACGACTTGGCCGCGATCGCGTGCGCCGGCCAGGTGGCGATAGCGAACGGCAGGGTCAGCAGCGCCGAGCAGCCCAGCGTCGCCGCGGCCACCGCCGCGGCCGGCAGGCCGGTGAGCTGGCGCCGCACCAGGTTGGCGCCGATGCCGTACAGGAACGCGGCCGCGCAGCCCGCCGCGACCGCCCAGCCGATGCTGGCGCCGGCGGTCTTGCCGCTGGCCAGCACCACCACGCCGGCGAATCCGGCCAGCAGCGCGATGCCGCGCTGTATGCCGATCTTCTCGCCGAAGAACAGGAAGCCGACCAGGGCGGTGAACAGCACCGCCATCGAATTGGTGATCGCGCCGATGCCGGCCGGCGCGCGCTGCGCGGCCCAGGCGAACAGCGCGAACGGCAGGGCCGAGTTGATCAGGCCGATCAGCGCGAGCTTGGCCCAGATCTTCGCGCCGCGGAACGACTCGCGCGCCTTCCACAGGAACGGCAGCAGGATCAGCGCGCCCAGGCCCAGGCGCATCTCCACCAGCGGCAACGCGCCGAAGTCCTTGGCGGCCACGCGCATGAACAGGAACGAGCCGCCCCAGATCGCGCCGAGCACGGTCAGCTCCAGCGGCGTGCGCCAGCCGGCGCGGGCGGTGTCGTCGACGGCGGCCGGCGCGGGCGCGGAGCCGTTGGCGGCGACGGTGGCGGCGAGTTCGGGCGAACGCATGCGCAAGATCCTCTAGAACGGCGGCCGCGCGGTGCGGACGCCTGCGGGGGAGTTCGACCGCGCCGGCCTCGCGGCGGCGCGGGCAACGCGCCGGCCGGCGCCGTCGCGTTGGAAAAGCGCGCCGCCGGCGACGCAGCGCATCCGATACCAGTGTCGCCGCGCGGGCCGCTCGCGGATATCCGCATTCGTAACGACTTCGCGCTGACTCCGGCCGGCGGACGCGGGACCATCGGGCCCCGATGCGCGCGCGCTCAGACGTCCAGGATCGCCAGCGTGCCGCGGCTGCCCGGCGCCACCGCATGGGCCACGCCCGCGGGCACCACGTACAGCTGCCCCGCGCCGACATCGATCACCTCGCCGCCGACGCTCAGGCGCATCGCGCCGTCGAGCACCAGCAAGCCTTCGGCGAAGTCGTGGGTCTCTTCTTCGTAGGCGCCGGCGTCCATGCGCAGCAGCTTGAAGTTGGTGCCGCCGAAGCGGCCGACCACGGTCGAACGCCAGGCATCGGGCAGTTCGGCGGCGGTCGCGAGCAGGTCGATGAGGCTCATGCGGGGGCGATGGCAGGCGGGGCGCGGCGGGGGCGACGACAATCTGGCTTTTCCCTGGCGCCTATTCTGACTGGCCCGAAATACGAAGCAAGCGCATACTTTCGCATCCAGCCACAAACCTGATTTGAGGCTCCGATGGCCTTGCGAGCGGACTGGCTTCCGGCCCTGGCGGCGTTCGAGGCGGCGGCGCGCCACCAGAATTTCGCCCACGCCGCCGAAGAGCTGCACCTCACCGCCAGCGCGGTCAGCCACCACGTGCGCAAGCTGGAAAGCCGGCTCGGGGTGAGCCTGTTCCAGCGCCATGCGCGCGGGGTCGCGCTGACCGCGCAAGGCCGCCAGTTGGCCGACGCCGCCGGCACCGCGCTGGCCGACGTCGACGGCGTGCTGCGCAGCCTGCGCCTGGCGCGCGAGGAGCGCGACCGGGTCCGCATCACCACCCTGCACTCGCTGGCCTACACCTGGCTGCTGCCGCGGCTGCCCGAGTTCGCCCGCGAGCACCCGCACATCCAGCTCAGCGTCGACACCGAGATCGCCCTGACCCGCTTCGACGACGGCGGCCCGGACCTCGGCATCCGCCACGGCGCCGGCCACTGGCCCGGTCTGACCGCGCATTTCCTGATGGACGACGCGCTGTTCCCGGTGACCTCGCCGCACACGCCCGGCGCCCAGGCCATCGTCGAGGCGGCGCAGATCGCCGAACTGCCGCTGATCGCCGACCACGCCCGCCAGGGCTGGCACGACTGGTTCCGCGCCGCCGGCGTGCACGGACGCAAGCTCGAAGAGCGCTACACCTTCTCCGACACCACCGACGCGCTGATGGCCGCCGCCCACGGCCTGGGCGCGGCGCTGGCGCGCGAGCAGATCGTCGCGCCCTACCTGCGCTCGGGCCAACTGATGCGCCTGCCCGGCCCGAAAATGGCCGCGCGCTGGTCGTACTACGCGATCTACCCCGCCCACCGCCGCCTGCGCCCGGCGGCGCGGACGTTCCTGGAGTGGCTGCTGGCTGTGCAGAAAGACTGAGCCGCCGCACTGCCGCGGTTCACTACCTGTAGGAGCGGCGCGAGCCGCGACCGCGGCAACGCAACTACGCCGAAACTTTCGCAACACACGAGGTATGGCGGTCGCAGCTTGCGCAGCTCCTACAGTCGGAGACCCACATCCGATGCGAGCTTGCGGCCCTTCGACGAGCCGCGCCGCTACGACTCACTACCTGTAGGAGCGGCGCGAGCCGCGACTGCGGCAATGCAACTACGCCGAAACTTCCGCAACAGGCGCGGTGTCGCGGTCGCAGCTTGCGCCGCTCCTACAGTCGGATACCCACACCCGGCTCAGGCCCGCGGCTTTTTCTTCGCCGCCTTCTTGACCGCACGCTTCTTCGCCGGCTTCTTCTTCGCGCCCTTGCGCAGCGCCGCCTCCCACGCCAGCGCCAGCCACGGCCGCATCTCTTGCGGCGAATCCATCGCCGCCTCCGGCACCGTCCAATAGCTGGTCGGCACCGTTTCGCCGCGGCGCGCGTACAGGAACGGCCGGCACCCTGCCGCCTGGAAGCGCGGCAGGGTCTGCTCGTCGGTCTTCAGGTACAAGGTCTCGTCCGACAACAGCCCGATCATCGTGCCGTCGCGGTACACGCCGTGTCCGCCGAACATGCGGCGCGCGTCGAGCGCGCCGAAGCCGGCGGACAGGTCGTGCAGGTGGGCGATCAGGTCCTCGTGCATGGCCCGATCCTACTCCCGCCCGCAATCAGAACTTGTGCCAGAGACGCACGAAATACGCCGCGCCGTTCAAGCCGAACTGGACGCTGTCGAAGATGTGGCCGTTGTCGGTCTCGTTCGGATCCTGCCGGGTCGGCTTGACGTTGAGGAGGTTGGAGCCGCCGACGGTCAGCTTGGTGTTGTCGCTGAAGGCGTAGGTCACGCTGAGGTCGGCCGAGGCCTTGGCCTTGTAGCGCGCGTTCGGCACGCCGTTGGCGGTGCCGGAGAAGGTGCCCAGGGTCTGCGGGCCGAAGTAGATCGCCTTGAGGTTGCCTTCCCACGCGCCGCGACTGAGGTCGAAGCCGAGCACCGCCTTCGACCTCGGCGCGCCCTGCTCGATGAACAGGCGCTCGCGCTCGGACAGCAGCACGTCCTCGCGGCCGACCAGCGCCGGCGGCGCGTGGATCGCGCGGACCTTGGTGCGGTTGAGGTTGAGGGCGAAGAAGGTGCCGAGCTTGAAGTCGTTGCCCAGATCGCGCTCGTTGTTGAAGGTGAAATCCAGGCCCTCGGTGCGGGTGTCGACCGAGTTGACGAAGAACTGCGCCTGGCCCACCTGCAGCGCGCGCAGCGCCTCGCCGATGACCGGATCGTCGTCGCCGAAGCGGCCGCTGAGCACGATGCGGTCGTCGATGTCGATGCGGTAGGCGTCCAGCGTCAACGAAGTGTCGGCGCTCGGCGACCAGGTCAGGCCGAGGGTGTAGTTGCGCGACTTCTCCTTGGTCAGCGCCGGCAACCCGGCGAGGTTGGCCAGGTCGCCGCCGTTGGGCGCGATCACCACGTCCACCGGCTGGCCGTTGACGAAGTCGGTGATGGTCGAGGAGAAGTACTTCTGCTGCAGCGACGGCGCGCGGAAACCCGTGCTGGCCGACGCGCGGAACATCAGCGTGTCGGTGGCGCGGAAGCCCGCGGCGAGCTTGCCGGTGGTGGTGTTGCCGAAGTCGCTGTAGTCCTCGTAGCGCAGCGCCACGCCGGCGGTGAAACGCTCGCTGAAATCGGCTTCGACATCGGCGTAGGCGGCCCAGCTGTCGCGGCTGTGGCCGCCGGCGTCGCTGGGACGGAAGCCGGGGAAGCCCTGGCTGCCGGCGTTGCCGCCGTCGGAGGCGCCGTCGTAGTCCAGGTACGAGCCCGGCTCGCCGGCGAAGATCTTGTAGCGCTCGTCGCGGCGCTCCAGGCCGAAGGCGAGGTTGAGGCCGCGGAAGATCTGGTCGTAGAAACGGTTGACGTCGAAGTTGACCGTGTTCTGCTCGAACGAGAAGCCGCCGGCGTCGAAGCTGCGCGGGCTCACGCCCTTGCCGCCGTTGAGCAGGTCGAGATTCGCCAGCGACGCGTTGAGCGTGTTGTTGATCGTGTAGCGCAGCTTGCTGTAGCCGTAGGTGTAGGACAGGTCCGCGTTCCACTCGCCCCAGCCCCAGCGCAGGCCGAGGATGCCGAAGCGGTCGTCGATGTCGCCGTCGATGAAGGGCACGAAGCCGTTGGGATACATCGCCGCGGAGTTGCGCGAGGGAATGTCCTCCGAGCCGATGCCGTCGCGCGCGAACGCGGCCGAGGAGGCGTCGCGCTGCTGCGCGCCGAGGGTGAAGTACAGGTCGACGTTCTCGGCCAGCGGCTTGTCGCCGTTGAGGAACAGGGTCTGATTCTTGACCTTGGAGTCGCCGATGATGCGCGGGCTGCCGGCCGGTTCGGAACGGTCGGAGCGGCCGCGGTCCTGCCACTCGCCGGTGATGCCGATCGTGCCGTCGCTGCCCAGGCCGAAGCCGCAGTACGCGGTGGCCAGCCAGTTCTCGCCGTCGCCCTTGGAATACTGGCCGTAGCCGGCCACGGCCTCGCAGCCCTTGCGCTTCTTCAGCGAGATGTTCATGACCCCGGCGATGGCGTCGGAGCCGTACTGCGCGGCGGCGCCGTCGCGCAGGATCTCGACGCTGTCGATCGCCATCAGCGGGATGGTGTTGAGGTCGGTGCCGGTGTTGCCGCGGTTGCGCGCGCCGAACAGGTTCAGCAGCGCGGTGGTGTGGTGGCGCTTGCCGTTGACCAGCACCAGGGTCTGGTCCGAGCCCAGGCCGCGCAGCGCGGCCGAATCGACCAGGTCGGCGCCGTCGGCGCCGCTCTGGCGGGTCGAGTTGAACGAGGGCGCGGCGTACTGCAGCGACTGGGCGAGGTCGAACTGCGCGCCCTCCTCGGTGTTCTTGGCCATCGGCAGCACGTCGACCGGCGAGATCGAGGCGGTGTCGGAGGAGCGCTGGGCGCGGCGCGAGCCGAGCACCGACACGGTTTCCAGGGTGCGCGCTTGGCCGGCTTGCGCCGTCGCCTGCGCCTCGGCCTGCGGCGCCGGTTCGGCGTCCTGGGCGAAGGCGCCGGCGGCGAACAGGCTGCCGCCCAGCCACAGGGCGCAGCTCAGCGCGCGGTAGAGCGGCGCGCGGCGCGGACGGGCGTGGCGGGGGGCGAAGCGGGGCTGGGTCATGGCGGGGTCCTTGCGGTGGCGGGGCGGGGCGATCCCCTAGCCTAAAGCCAAGACGACCGTTCGCGCACAGCGTGAGAACCGGAAATGTGAAGCCGGAAGCGTGACCGCGGGCAAGCTGGCGGAGCGGTGGCAGGTGTGCGACGGCGGCGGCCGCGGACGGCGGGAAGGGTTTTCGCCGCGATCGGAACGAGCGCGGTCGCGGCTCGCGCCGCTCCTGCAGGGCGAGTCCGCAGTTGGAAGTCCGACGGTAGGAGCGGCGCGAGCCGCGACCGCGACACCGCGCCTGCGACGCAAGCGACGACAACCCGGCCGCACCTCGCGACGCCGCGACGCCGGATTTTCGCCCGGGATTACTTCGCCGGCTCGGGCTTGCCCACCGCCGGCTCCGCGCCCTCGACCCAACGCGCGAAGAACCCCGACAGGTCGCGCCCGCTGGCCCGCTCCATGACCTTGCGCAGATCGCCGGTGCTGGCCGAATGCCCGTAGAAGGCGCGGGTGTAAGTGCGCACGCCGCGCCAGAACGCGCGCTCGCCGATCTCCTCGCGCAGCAGATGCAGCACGTAGGCGCCCTTCTGGTAGACCACGGCGCGGTCGTCGGCGCTGGGCTTGCTCCAGTTGGCGTAGACCAGGGCGTGGTCCTTGCCGTTCTCGCGCAGCTTGTCCACGCGCTTCTTCCAGCCGTCCACGCGCTCGCGATAGGCCTCGTCGCCGTAACGGTGCTGCAGGTAGGCGGCGGCCATGAAGTTGGCGAAGCCCTCGTTGAGCCAGAACTGGCCCCAGTCGAGGTTGGTGACCATGTTGCCCCACCACTGGTGCGCCAGCTCGTGCGCGATCAAGCCCTGCGCCTCGGGCTTTTCCAGCACCTCGCGGCCGTAGGCTTCCGACATCAGGGCGAAGCCGTCGAGCTCCTGGCCGATGGTCTTGGCCACCAGCACCTGGGTGTACGGCCCGCGGTAGCGGATGCCGGCGCGACGGCCGAAGAAACGGATCATGTCGGCGGTGTCGGCGAACACCCGGCGCAGTTGCGGGCCCTGCAGCTCGGCCGAAAGGAAACGCAGTTCGCCGTTCTCGCCGGTGCCGGCGGCCTCGTTGTAGCGGCCGGCGGCGAAGCCGTAGACATAGCTCGGCATCGGCTGGTCCTGGCGCCAGCGGTAGGAATCGCGGCGCCCGCCGAGCGCCGACTTCGACACCAGGCGGCCGTTGCCGACCGCCTTGAGGCCGCCGGGCACGGTCAACGTCAGGTCGAAGCTGGCGCGCTCGGACGGCGCGTCGATGCACACCAGCCACTGGCTGGTCGAGAAGATCGTGTACACCTCGCCGCGCTCGGGATGGAATTCCAGGCCGTAGCGCGGCGCGCCGCGGTAGGCGATGTCGATCTCGTGGCGCTCGCCGTACTTGCCCGGCCTGGGCAGGCGCACGCGCAGGCGCTGCTCGTTCTTTTCGAAGCTCAGCGCCTGGCCGTGCTCGGAGACCTTGTCGATCTCCAGTTCGCCGGCGTCGAACTCCAGCTGCTGGGCGCCGTCGGCGCGCAGGGCCAGGCGGATCGAGACCTGTCCGCGCAAGGTCTTGGCGGCGATGTCCGGCTCGATCCGCGCGGTGTAGTGCAGCACGTCGAGGTTGGCCCCGGCGCGCGCGGCCGGCGCGCCCTGCGCCGCGGC
>NZ_LXSD01000332.1:0-10521 GCF_017168095.1 Lysobacter enzymogenes
AGCCACAGTCGGTCGGGCCACGGCGAGGCCGGCGCGGCGTCGCCCGTCGCCGCCACCGGCGCGCGCGCGCGAAAGCGCAGGCACATCGCGCGCTGCCACAGCCACGCCAGCGGCCGCAGCAGGCGTTTGCCGGCGCGGGTGCGGCGGATCAGCTCGTACACCCACGAGCGCGGCCGCTGCTGGCTCGCGGTCTGTTCGCTGCGGAACTTGTCGGCCCAGGCCACGATCGGGCGGAACAGCAACTGGTCGCACAGCACGATGGTCAGCGCCATCGCCGCGACCGCCCAGCCGACCGCGGCGAAGTTCTGCTGCGCGATCGCCAATGCCAGGTACGAGCCGACGCCCGGCAGCGTGACCGTGGTATCGCCGACGGTGATCGCTTCGGAAGCGACGATGAAGAACCAGCCGCCGGACATCGACATCATCGCGTTCCACACCAGCCCCGGCATCGCGAACGGCGCGTCCAGGCGCCAGAACCGCTGCCACGCGCTGAGCCCGAAGCCGCGCGCGACCTCGTCCAGATCGCGCGGCAAGGTGCGCAGCGACTGATAGAACGAGAACGCCATGTTCCAGGCCTGGCTGGTGAAGATCGCGAACACCGCCGCGCATTCGGCGCCGAGTTGCCGACCCGGAAACAGGCCCAGGAACGCGGTCACGGTGAAGCTCAGAAAGCCCAGCACCGGCACCGATTGCAGGATGTCCAGCGCCGGCACGATCAGGCGCCCGGCGCGCGGACTCTTGGCCGCCCAGGTGGCGATGGTGAAGGTGAACAACAGCGACGCCAGCATCGCCGCGAACATGCGCAGTGTCGTGCGCAGGGCGTAGTCGGGCAGACGCGCGGGATCGAGCGAGATCGGATCGGCGTGCAACGCCGCCAGCGGCGCGCGGGTTTCCATCGCCGCATGCGCCAGCGCCACGGCGCAGGCGATCAGCAAAGCGAAGGCGATCAGGTCATAGACGTTGGGCCACCAGCGCTGGCGCAACAGCGCCGGCGGCAGCAGCGAGAACGGACGGAACACGGACATCGGCGTAGGCCTCGGTGGAGCGGAGCGAAGGCGCGCGGCGCGGCGCGCGCAGGGCGTGGCGTGCGATGGGTGTTCGTCCCGGCGGTTCGTCGGCGGCGCCGGCGCGCACCCAGCGGCATTCCAGCCGCCCGCTGGTCGGCGAGCGCCGCCATTGCGCGATCAGCGCAGCGTCGGGCTTGGCGGTTTCGCGCGCGCGCAGTTGCGCGCAGGCCAGGCGCAGCAGCGGGGCGAGGCCGCGCTGCGCGGTGCGGGCGCGGTGCAGGGGGAAGTGCAGCAGGGTCATGGCGTCCTCCTTGCGGTGAGTTCGACCGGTCGACGGGGCGCGGCGTTCAACGCAGCGCGAGATTGAAGCCCAGGGTCAGCCAGGGGCCGCGCGCATCGCGCTCGCGGTCGCCGAGCAGCAGGTCCAGGCTGGCCGCCGCGCCCAGCGCGCGGCGCAGTCCGAGCTGGCCGCCGAGGTCGCCGTGCGGGTCGGCGTAGAGCTCGGCCAGTGCGGTCCAGTCCGCCGCCAGCGCCTGTTCCAGGCCGATGCCGGCGGTGGCGCGGGCGCGGCCGCGGCGCGGCTGGTTCCAGCCGAGATTGACGTGCCACAGGCGCGGGCCGTTCGGGGCCGGACCGAGGGTCAGCGGCAGATTGAAATTCCAGCCGTCGTAGCGGCCGCCGCTCCAGTTGGCGCCGAGCGAAGCCGCCACGGCCCAGCCGTCGGCGGCGTGCAGCACGCGCTTGGCGCTCAGACCCTGCGCGGCCGCTGCGTGCGGCGCGGCGTAATCGCTGTGGCTCAGGCCGAGTTCGGTGCCGGCGATATCGCAGGCCGGCGCCAGGGTCAGCTCGCGCGCCGGCGCGGCCAGGCGCAGCCAGCTTTCGAGCTGGCACTGGCCGCGCTCGACGGTGGCGGCGTCGTCGACGTACAGGCTGGCGCCGGCGCGCGCGGCGCCGGCGTGCAGCAGCAACGCCACGCACAGGAAAAACAGGCAAAAACGAAAAGGCATCGGCGCGCTCCGGACGAACGGAACCGCCAAAGGCCACCGGGAAGCGGTCTTCGCTGGAACTGCAGTGCGTGGGAAAACGAGCGCGCGCCCACGCCGCGTCGGACGGGCGTGGGAGAAAGGCGATGCGGGTTACGTGCGACTCGGCTTCGTTCTGCGCGAACGGAGCCGACCTGGGACATCCCAGACCTGAAGCGATCCGTCAGCGCGAGCGCTGCAGCGAAGGTCTAGATCGACTGTCCAAGGGGGCCTCTGGTGGGCGGAAGGGAGGATTGCGGGGCGCATGATCCTCGCCGGATGCGCCCGGGTCAACCCTGCCGCGAGGGCCGCGGCGCGAGCCGCCAGAACCGGTTCAGTCGCGCGGCCGGCGGGGTGCTACACCGTTGCGCGGGCGCTGGGTTGGACGGATGGACGGCGCGGCGAACAGCGCGCCGGCCGGATCGATCGCGCGATCGCGGCGGCGACGCCAGCGCGCGCGCGCAGCGTTGCGCTGCTGGAATTCACACGCGCCGTCGCGCCGGAATCCAGGTTTTTTAGCGAATCGTTCACGCACGGCCGGCGCGATTGCGGTCACCATCGGCCGCAACCGACGACGGCGGGGACGGACATGGATTCGATGCTGTGGTTGCTGGTCGCGATGTGCTGCGCGTTCAACACCTTGGTCACGGCCAAGGTCTGGCGGGACAAGCGCGCGCCAACCTCCGCCCGCGTCGCAAAGACCCTGCTGGTGTGGCTGGTGCCGGCGCTCGGCGCGATCGCGGTGCTGATCTGGAGCGATTGGCCCCGGCCGCAGCTGCTGGGCGTGCGGATCGTGTCGGCCGAACGCGGCCGCCGCGGCTTCGGCAGTGCGGGCGCCAGCGGCGCCGCTGCGATCTGGCTGAATATCCAGATCGCATCCGGACACAACGGAGGCAGCGGCGGCGACTCGTACTACAGCGGCGACGCCGGCGGCGGTTTTCATGGCGGCGATGGCGGCGGCTGTCATGGCAGCGATGGCGGCGGCAGCTGCCATGGCGGTGACGGCGGCGGCGGCGATTGCGGCGGAGGCGGCGGCGGAAGTTGCCACTGATCCCGACCCGGCTCGCGCCGCGCCCGTCGCACGACGGACGCGGCGCGCCGGATCACACCTGCATGGGACGCGACTGCTGCTGCGCAGGCTCGGGCGTCGCCTTCTTCGCCGGCGCGTCCTCTTCGATCGCCCGGCTGGTCTGCGCCACCGGTTGCGCCGCGGCCTGGGCGGTGTCGGCGACGATGCGCTTGTGCGAAGGATCCTGCAAACCGCCTTCGACCGCGAACATCTTCTTGCCGTCCTGGCTCAACGCCACGTGGTCGATGCGGTCCAGCCCCGACACCTTGGCCTCGTAAGCGAGCATCGCCGCGGCGTTTTGCTTCTGTTCGGGGTTGAGGCCGGAGCGGCCGCCGAGCTTGTCGAGGCCGTCCATCGCCTGCTTGTACAAGCCATGATCGGGATTGCGCGGATCCGACAGCAGGGCCGCGCCGGCGCGTTCCGGCGCGGCGTTGGCCGGGCGCTGCGGCGGGGCGGCGTCGGGCTGCGCGGAGCGGGTCGGCGCGGCCGGGTCTTGTTGCTGCACCGCCTGCTTGATCGCCTTCAAGGTGTCCTTGTCGGCGATGCCGGTTTCCTTGAGCCCGTGCGTGCGCTGGAATTCCTCGACCGCGTGCTTGGTGCCCGGGCCGAAGCGGCCGTCGGGATTCAGCGGCTGATCGCCCGGCCCGTCGATGCCCAGGCGGGTCAGGTCTTTCTGCAAGGCCTTGACCTCGGCGCCGCGCTCGCCCTGGCTGAGCATGCCGTCGGCCATCGCCGCGCGCTTCTTGCTCGGTTCGGGCGTGCCCATCGTGGCGAGCTGGTCGAGGCTGATCTTGCCGCTGCGCACGCCTTCGACGAGTTCGGGCGTGATCTCCTTCGCCCACGACTGCGAGCGCTCGACCCGCGCGTCGGCGCCGTTGGGGCCGCCGTTGATGATCGCGCCGGCGCGGCGCGGATCGTCGCGCAGCGATTCGGGCACCTTGTCCTTCCAGTAAGCCACCGCCAGTTTCGCGGCGAGTTTCGGCTCGGCGGCCTGGTCCGGGTTGTTGGCCAGGTCGACGCCGAATTTTTCGCCGTAGCGCGTGTAGTTGTCGCGTCCGGTGTACTGGAAGTAGCCGCGGCCGTGGAAGCGCCAGCCGTCGCCGGGCTCGGTGTTGCCCAGGTCCTTGCGGTTCTCGTAGGCCATCGTGGCGATCCGCTGCGGATCCTTGCTGGCGATGGCTTCGCGGATTTCCTTCATTGAGAAGCGCTCGTCGGTCGAGCTGACGGCCTTGATGAGGTTTTCCGCCGAGCTGTAGTTGAGCCGCTCGTGCATGGTCTTGAAGCCGGCGGTTTCCACCGACGCGTTGCCCATGATGTTCGCGAGTTCCTTCGGGTTGGTGATGCCCGAGTCGATCGCGGTTTTCAGCATCAGCGCAGAGGATTGGTTGAAGGCGGGCATGCAACGCTCCTTGTTGGTGTAGGGCTCGGGCGCGGGGGCGCGCTCAGGGGGTCTTCTTTTTGTTCGCGCGCATGGCGTCCTCGATCCGCGCGGGATCGAAATCGGCCAGCGAGATCAGCGCGAAGTCCTTGGGGTAGGCCGCGGTTTCCTCGTAGCTGTCCAGATCGTCCGAGGTTTCGCTGGGCACGCTGTAGTGGCTCTCGGCGCGATCCAGGCGCCAGCCCGAGGTCTCGGCGGAATACTTGAAGCTGTAGGTGGTGCTGCTCTTCTCGCCCTGGTTGACGTAGACCAGGCTGTCCCTGGAGAGCTTGAGGTTGTCGCTGAGGTCCTTGGCGTTCTTGGCCACCTCGTTGAAGAAGCAGTCCACCACCTTGTCGCTGCTGGCGGCGACGGCGTAGGCGGACGCGTCCTTGCGCAGGATCAGCAACTGGCAGGGATACATCTGCGAGGCGTCCTTGCCGCCGTGGCGCACGATCAGCACGGTCTGCGGGTTGCCGTCGCCGAGCAGGTCGAATTCCTTGCGCGCCAGCAGCGTGTCGTCGGCCTTGACGTACTGGCCCAGGTCCAGCGTCGCGGCGGCCGGCGCCTGGCTTGCCGGTGCGGCGGCGGCCGGCGCGGTTTGCGCAGTTTGCGCAGATTCGGGCGACGGAGGCGCCTGCGGCGCCTGGCAGGCGGAACCCAGGAGGGCGGCGGCGACAGCGGCGAAACGGATCCTGCTCATGATCGTCCTTATCCAATGCGGGGTGTTCGGTGCGGCGCGCCTGCGGCGCCTGCGAGCGGCGCGCAGCCGGCGGCGGCCGCGGCGTTCCATCCTAGCCGGAGTCCGGGGCCTCGCGCGTGACGAGGCGGGTCCGATGCCGGAGCACGCGCAGGTCGGGCAGCGGATGCGTTTCAGCGCGCAGGGCATGGATCAGGCGTGCAGGATCGTGGCCTCGATCAGCCCGGCCAGCGTCGCCGCCGCATCGGCTTCCTGCACATGTCCCAGGCTCATCTCGCGCGACAGCGCTTCGCCGGCGCCGACGATGGCGATGCAGCGCCGGCGCAACTCGGCCTCGTCGACCTTCGCGTACGGCGCGAGCAGGCCGCGGTAGAACTCGACGTAGCCTTTGGTGAGTTCGCGCTGCACGCGCTCCATGTCCACGTCGCCCTTGAGCGCGGCGAAGATCGCGTGGCATTCGGGGCCGGCGGTGCGGAAGCAGCTCATGTAGCTCTCGCCCATCAGCCGCGCCACGTCGCCCAGGCGCTTGGGCGTGCGTTCGAAATCGCGCGCCGCGGTCGCGGCCTGGCGTTCGTCGATGCGCCGGTACAGCGCGATCAACAGGCCCGAGCGGGTGCCGAAATGCTCGTAGGCGATCGGCTTGCTGACGCCGGCGCGTTCGGCCAGGTAGCCCAGGGTCAGCGCGTCGGTGCCTTGCTCGCGCACGATCGCCAGCGCCGTTTCCAGCAACTGTTCGCGCCGTTCGGATTTGGGCAGGCGTTTGGCGGGGGCGTTCATGCGGCGGTTCTCGTGCGGGGGCGGGTGGTGCGGTCGGGATGGAAAGAAGTGCGAATCGCGCTTGACAGCGTGGCCGGGATTGTATCTTACTATTGGTAACTTACCAATCGTAGCTTGTGCCGGCGCCATCGGGGCGCGGCGCGGGCGCGGTGCCTACCCGGTCCGAGATCATGAACGCCCAGGTTTCCCCTGCTCAATCCGTTGCGCAAACCCTCACCCCCCATTCCGCGTTGGCGGCCGAGCATGCGCCGGTGCTGATCGTCGGCGGCTCTGGCGTGGTCGGCGCGCAGGGCGCGCAGGCGCTGCGCCGGCTGCATCCCACGCTCAAGCTGGCCATCGGCGGGCGCGACCGCGGCCGCGCCGAGGCCGTCGCCGCCGGCCTGCGCGACGCCGAAGCGGTGGTGGTCGATCTGCAGCGCGCCGACCTCGGCCTGCCGGCCGATGCGCGCTTCAGCGCGGTGGTCGTGTTCGTCAAGGACGAACGCCTGAACACGCTCAAGTACGCGCTGCATCGCCGCCTGCCGTACGTCAGCACCTCCAGCGGCTCGTTCGAGATCGCGCCGGAAGTGAGCTGGCACCTGCGCCATCCCGGCCGCTCGCCGATGCTGCTGGCCAGCCACTGGCTGGCCGGCGCGGCGACCTTGCCGGCGCTGCATTTCGCCGCGGCGCTGCGCAGGGTCGAGCGCATCGGCATCTTCGCCCTGCTCGACGAGCACGACATGGGCGGCCCGGCCGCGGCCGCCGACTACGAACGGCTGACCACGGCCGCGGCGGCGCAGATCCTCGATCGCGGCCAGTGGCGCTGGGTGCGCGGCGAAGACGCCGCCCGCGTCGGCACCAGCGTCGACGGCACGCCGATGCCGGCCTCGGCCTACTCGCCGATGGACGTGGTGAGCCTGGCCGCGGCCACCGACGCGCAGTCGATCCGGCTCGACATGGCCCTGGGCGAAAGCGCCAGCCGTCGCCGCGGCGAAGCGTTCTCCACCGAGATCGTGCTGGAGCTGGAAGGCGAAGACGCCGACGGCCGCGCCGTGCGCCAGCGCCACGAACTGGTGCATCCGCAAGGCCAGGCGCCGCTGACCGCGCTCGGCATCGCCCTGGGCGTGGAGCGCCTGCTCGGCCTCGACGGCGCCGCCGCGCCCGCGCCGGGGCTGTACACGCCCGACTTGCTGATCGACCCGGCGTATTTCCTGCGCCGCATGCGCGAGGCCGGCACGCAGGTGCGCAGCTTCGCCGTCGAAGACTCAGCGAACGCCTGAGCGCGCGCGCCCGCGCGGCGCCCGCTTCGCCGACTCCTGTCCGAATCCGGCCGGCGCCGCAGCGCCGGCCGCCCCCTCGTTTTGTCCGCGCAGCCCGGGAGGCCGCCATGGACGTGTCCCGTTACTTCATCGACCGCCCGATCTTCGCCGCGGTGCTGTCGATCCTGATCTTCGCCGCCGGCCTGATCGCGCTGCCGAACCTGCCGGTCAGCGAATACCCCGACGTGGTGCCGCCGACGGTGGTGGTGCGCGCGGTCTATCCCGGCGCCAATCCGCAGGCCATCGCCCAGACCGTGGCCACGCCGCTGGAAGAAGCGGTCAACGGCGTGCAGGACATGATGTACATGAAGTCGGTCGCCGGCACCGACGGCGTGCTGGTGCTCACGGTCACCTTCAAGCCCGGCACCGATCCCGACCAGGCCCAGGTGCAGGTGCAGAACCGGGTCGGCCAGGCCCTGGCGCGCTTGCCCGAAGACGTGCGCCGCCAGGGCGTGACCACGCAGAAGCAATCGCCGACGCTGACCCTGCTGGTGCACCTGGTCTCGCCCGACGGCCGCTACGACTCGCTGTACCTGCGCAACTACGCCACGCTCAAGCTTCGCGACGAACTCGCGCGGCTGCCCGGCGTCGGCCAGACCCAGATGTTCGGCAGCGGCGACTACGCCATGCGCGTATGGCTCGACCCGGGCCGGATCGCCGCGCGCGGCCTGAGCGCAGGCGATGTGGTGCGGGCGATCCGCGAGCAGAACGTGCAGGTCTCCGCCGGCCAGCTCGGCGCCGAGCCGATGCCAGGCGGCAGCGATTACCTGATTCCGATCAACAGCCAGGGCCGGTTGCAGAGCGAGGCCGAATTCGAGCGCATCGTGGTCAAGGCCGGCGACGACGGCGAGATCGTGCGCCTGTCCGATGTGGCCCGGGTCGAACTCGACGCCGGCGACTACACCATGCGCGCGCAGCTCGACAATCTCGACGCGGTCGCCATCGGCGTATTCGAAGCGCCCGGCGCCAACTCCATCGCCCTGTCGGACGCGGTGCGCGCGCGCATGGCCGAGCTGGCCGAGCGCTTCCCGCCGGGCCTGCAGTACCGCATCGTCTACGACCCGACCGTGTTCGTGCGCGATTCGATCAGGGCGGTGGCCACGACCCTGGCCGAAGCGGTGCTGCTGGTGGTGCTGGTGGTGATCTTGTTCCTGCAGACCTGGCGCGCGTCGATCATCCCGTTGCTGGCGGTGCCGGTGTCGGTGGTCGGCACGTTCGCGGCGCTGTACCTGCTGGGGTTTTCGATCAACACGCTGAGCCTGTTCGGGCTGGTGCTGGCGATCGGCATCGTGGTGGACGATGCGATCGTGGTGGTGGAGAACGTCGAGCGCAACATCGAACGCGGCTTGAGCCCGCTGGACGCGGCGCACCAGGCGATGAAGGAAGTGTCCGGCCCGATCGTCGCCATCGCCCTGGTGCTGTGCGCGGTGTTCGTGCCGATGGCGTTCCTGTCCGGCGTCACCGGCCAGTTCTATCGCCAGTTCGCCGCGACCATCGCCATTTCCACGGTGATCTCGGCGATCAATTCGCTGACCTTGTCGCCGGCGCTGGCCGCGCTGCTGCTCAAGCCGCACGGCGCGGCCAAGGATGCGCCGACGCGGCTGATCGACCGCCTGTTCGGCGGGCTGTTCGCGCCGTTCAATCGCGCGTTCGGCGCCGGCGCGCAGCGCTACCAGGCGGCGGTGGCGCGCCTGCTCGGCCGCCGCGGCGCGGTGGCGGCGGTGTATCTGGCGCTGCTGCTGGCGACCGCGGCGATGTTCCAGGCGGTGCCCGGCGGCTTCATCCCGACTCAGGACAAGCTGTACCTGATCGGCGGCATCAAGCTGCCGGAAGGCGCCTCGCTGGCGCGCACGGACGCGGCGATCCGCAAGATGAGCGCGATCGCGATGGCCACGCCCGGCGTGCACGCGGCCGAGGGCTATCCCGGCCTCAACCCGCTGCAGTTCACCAACACGCCCAACACCGGCACGCTGTTCTTCGAACTCGAGCCGTTGGCCGCGCGCACGCGCAGCGCCGAGGCGATCAACGCCGAGCTCAACGAAAGGTTCGCCGGCCTGCAGGAGGGACTGGCGTTCTCGTTCATGCCGCCGCCGATCCTCGGCCTGGGCACCGGTTCGGGCTATGCGCTGTACGTGCAGGACCGCGACGGCCAGGGCTACGGCGCGCTGCAGGGCGCGCTCAACGATTACAGCGCGGCGATCTCGCAGGTGCCCGGGCTCGGCTATCCGATCAGCACCTACCAGGCCAACGTGCCGCAACTGGACGCGCAGGTCGACCGGAGCAAGGCCAAGGCCCAGGGCGTGGCGCTGAGCGAGGTGTTCGACACCTTGCAGACCTACCTGGGCTCGGCCTACGTCAACGACTTCAACCAGTTCGGCCGCACCTGGCAGGTGATCGCCCAGGCCGACGGCAGCCACCGCGACAGCGTCGAAGACGTCGGCCGCCTGCAAGTGCGCAACCAGCGCGGCGGGATGGTGCCGCTGGCCTCGCTGGTGAGCCTGCGCGAGACCTACGGGCCGGATCCGGTAATCCGCTACAACGGCTATCCGGCCTTCGACCTGGCCGGCGAAGCCGACCCGCGCCGGCTCTCGTCGGCGCAGGCGATGCGCCGCCTGGCCGAGCTGGCCGAGACGACGCTGCCGCGCGGCATGCGCATCGAATGGACCGACCTGAGCTATCAGCAGGCGACCCAGGGCCGCGCGGCGCTGCTCGTATTCCCGCTGGCGATCGCGCTGGTGTTCCTGGTGCTGGCCGCGCTGTACGAAAGCTGGACCCTGCCGCTGGCGGTGATCCTGATCGTGCCGGCGACGCTGCTGTCGGCGCTGGTCGGGGTGTGGCTCGACGGCGGCGACAACAACGTGTTCGTGCAGGTCGGTTTGGTGGTGTTGATGGGGCTGGCGTGCAAGAACGCGATCCTGATCGTCGAATTCGCCCGCGAGCTGGAATCGCAGGGCCGCGGCATCGTCGAGGCGGCGCTGGAAGCCTGCCGCCTGCGCCTGCGTCCGATCGTGATGACCTCGGTGGCGTTCATCGCCGGCACCGTGCCGCTGCTGCTCGGCCAGGGCGCCGGCAGCGAAGTGCGCGCGGCGACCGGGATCACCGTGTTCGCGGGCATGCTCGGGGTCACTGTGTTCGGCCTGTTGCTGACCCCGGTGTTCTATGTGGCGCTGCGGCGCTGGGCGTCGCGGCGCTCGCCGCGGGCACCGGCCGCGGCGCCGGCGCCGAGGCCCG
>NZ_LXSD01000333.1:0-2994 GCF_017168095.1 Lysobacter enzymogenes
GCTCGCCGCCGCTGCCGCGCTGATGCTCGCGCTGTGCGCGCTGCCGGCCGCCGCGGGCCTGCCGGAAACGCCGCGGCCGCGCCAGCTCACCGTCGCCGACGGCTTGCCGTCGAACACCATCAACCGCATCGCCGAAGACCGCCACGGCTATCTGTGGATCGCCACCAGCGAAGGGCTGGCGCGCTACGACGGCACCGGCTACCGGGTCTGGCAGCGCGAGCAGGGCCTGCGCGACAACTTCCTGTGGGCGGTGCACGTGGACGCGCGCAACCGGGTCTGGGTCGGCACCGCCCAGGCCGGGCTGGCGATGCTCGACCCGCAGCGCAAGCGCTGGACCTATTTCGACCGCGCCAACACCCCGGCGCTGGCCGACGACTGCGTGTGGTCGATCGCCTCCACCCCCGACGGCGCGCTGTGGTTCGGCACTGAGCGCGGCGGCCTCTACCGCATGGACGCCGACGGCGAACTGCAGCGCTTCATGCCGCGCGCCGGCGACCCGCGCAGCCTGCCCAGCGAAGGCGTGGTCAACCTCGCCGTCGCGCCCGACGGCGCGCTGTGGATCGCCACCCTGGCCGGCGCCGCGCGCTGGACCGGCCACGATTTCGAACGCGTGCCGGCTGGCGCGCTGAAGTCCGACATCGTCAATTCCATCGCCTTCGAACGCGACGGCACCGCCTGGTTCGGCACGCCCGGCGGCGCCGGCATGCGCCGGCCCGACGGGCGCTACCAGGCCGAGCCCTGGGCCGGCTTCGCGCCCAGGCTCAAGGTGATCGACGTGCTGCGCCGCGACCGCACCGGCCAGTACTGGTTCGACCTGCCGCAGGGGCTGGGCGTGGGCGGGCCGGACGGCATCGAGGTGGTGCCGTTGTTCAGCGCCACCAGCCAGGGCCTGGTGCGGCCGAGCTGGTCGGGCGCCTACGAGGACCGCGAAGGCGGCCTGTGGTTCGCCAGCAACGGCCACGGCTTGTGGTATCTGCCGCCGAACTGGCGCCAGTTCTCGGTGCTGACCCGGCGCGTGGACGATCCGCGCTCGATCGCCAACGGCCACGTGCGCGGGATCGCGGCCGCCGCCGACGGCGACATGTGGCTGGTCGGCAGCGGCGGCGTGCTCGACAAGCTCGATCCGGAGACCGGCCAGGTCGTGCATTTCGCCAAGGACTTCAGCGGCGGCATCGCCCTGGACCGGGTCCTCGCCGATCGCCGCGGCCGGGTCTGGGTGAGCTTTTACGGCGGCCTGGCGCGGATCGATGCGGCCACGCGCGCGGTGCGCACCTGGCACCGCGGCGACGGACGCGACGCCAGCATCACCGGCACGGTCGAACTGGTCGAAGGCGACGGTCTGGTCTGGCTGATCGGCAGCGACGGCGACGTGCAGGCGCGCGACGACGAAGGCGCGGTGCGCGAAGCGCTGCGCTTCGGCGAACGCGGCCTGCCGCGCGACCTGTCCGCGCCGGTGACCGGAACCGGCCCCGACGGCGCGCTGTGGCTGGCCGGCGACGGCCTGTGGCGCTGGGACCGCGCGCAGCGGCGCTTCCTCGATGTGCCGGGAATCGGCCACGGCCGGACCGTGCAGAGCTTCGCGTTCGAACCGCGTCCCGCCGCGGGCGCGCGCCGCGCGCGCCTGTGGATCGGCGGCTTCGGCACGCTGGAGGCGTACGACTGGGACGGCCGGCGGCTGCAGCGCGCGTTCGGCCTGGGCGCGCCGGACGGGCTGCCGGCGACCGAGATGCGCGGGATCAGCGTCGATGCCGCCGGCCTGGTGTGGATCACCAGCAAGCGCGGCCTGGTGCGGGTCGATCCGGTCGCGCGCTCGGCGCGGGTGTACGGGGTCAAGGACGGCCTGCCGAGCCAGGAATTCAACCACGCGCCGGTGCCGCGCCCCGGCGACGGGCGCCTGCTGATCGGCAGTCCCGAAGGCCTGGTGCTATTCGATCCGGCGGTGGTGCGGCCCAGCCGCGAGGCGCCGACGCTGATCGTGGAAAGCATCGAGGTGCGCCGCGGCAGCCGCAAGGTCGCGTTTCCGACCGACGAGGCCGATCCGGGCCGGGCGCTGCCGGGCAAGGTGCCGGCGGTGACCATGGCCGACGGCGACCGCGACCTGCGCGTGGTCGCGCGGCTGCTGTCGTTCAACAATTCGCAGAGCAACCGTTATCGCTTCCGCCTGAGCCGCTTCGATCCGGGCTGGGTCGACGTCGGCGCCAGCGGCGAGCGCGTGTTCTCGCAGCTCTCGCCCGGCGACTACCGCCTGCAGGTGATGGCCAAGACCGCCGACAACGTGTGGACGCCGCCGCTGACGATCGCGTTGCACGTGGATTCGCCGTGGTGGTGGAGCTGGTGGGCGGTGCTGGGCGCGCTGGCGCTGCTGGCGCTGGTGCTGGCGTGGATCCTGATGGCGCACCGCAACCGCCTGCAACGGCGGCTGGCGTGGCAGCGCGCCGAGCACGAGCGCGAAGTGGCCAAGCAGGCCTCGCTGGCGAAGACCCGGTTCCTGGCGACGCTGGGGCACGAGGTGCGCACGCCGATGACCGGCGTGCTGGGGATGAGCGAGCTGTTGCTGGATACGCCGCTGGACCAGAAGCAGCGCGGCTATACCGAATCGATCCGCCGCGCCGGCGAACACCTCTTGCGTTTGGTCAACGACGCGCTCGACCTGGCCCGGATCGAATCGGGCAAGCTCGAACTCGCGCACGAACCGTTCGACGTTCGCGCATTGGTCGCGCAAGCCGCCGACCTGATGCGGCCGCTGGCGCAGCAGCGCGGCCTGCGCTTCGACGTGGACGTGGCCGCCGATGCGCCGCGCGGCTTGCGCGGCGACAGCAGCCGGGTCTGCCAGGTGCTGCTGAACCTGCTCGGCAATGCGATCAAGTTCACCGACGTCGGCGCGGTGAGCCTGCGCGTGCAGCGGTTGACCCCGCAGGGCGTGCGCTTCGAAGTCAGCGACACCGGCCCGGGCCTCAACGAAGAACAGAAGCAGCGCCTGTTCCGCCGCTTCGA
>NZ_LXSD01000334.1:0-4978 GCF_017168095.1 Lysobacter enzymogenes
CGCGCCCGCACCGGCGCCGCAACCGGCGCAGGCCGATTACCGCCAGCGCCGCCAGGCCGAACTGCGCCAGCGCGCCGAGGCCGGCGACAGCCGCGCCGCCTGCCAGCTCGGCGTCGAACTGCTGCGCTGCGCCGACACCTCCGCCGCGCAGCAATTGCTCGCCTCCGCCGAACACAACGCCAGCGCCTCGCTGGCCCCGGACCAGCGCGCCTACATGGCGCGGATGGAAGACCGCGCGCGCCGGATCATCGCCGAATGCCGCGATTCGCACGCCGACGCGTGGCGCCAGGGCAACCGCTACCTGCGTCAGGCCGCGCTGGCCGGCGAGCCCGAAGCGATGTACCGCTACGCGCGCGGCGACTCGGTGCTGCTGGACTACTCCCACCTCAACACGCCCGAGTTCGACCGCTGGCGCGCCGAGGCCGGCGCGTTGCTGCAGCTCTCGTTCGAAGCCGGCTACGTGCCGGCGCTGTTCGATCTGATGATCGCCTACGGCGACGACTCCTCGCCGACCGCGGGCCTGATCGCCAACGACCCGACCAAGGCGCGGGCGATGCGCCTGCTGGTGGCGCGGCTGACTGCCAAGCCCGCCGATCCGCCGGCCGCGCGCGACGTCGCGCTGGAACCGGCGGCCGCGGCGCTGGCGGCGCAGTGGCAGCGCGATTACTTCGCCGCGGTGAAGCCGCCGCTGCAGCGCCAGCCGCGGGTGATGCCGGCGAGTTTCGCGGCGTTGTATGGCGAGGAAAGCGGCGAGACGTCGGCGTGTTCGCAGTGAGTGCGCGGGACGTGAGGGAATCGCGCGGCGATAGGGCGGTGTCGGCGTAGTTGTGTTGTCGCGGTCGCGGCTTGCGCCGCTCCTACAGTCGGAAACGAAACCGCCAAAAGTCCCTGTAGGAGCGGCGCAAGCCGCGACCGCGACAACACAACCGCGACGCCCGCCCGAGACCCGGCACACCCTCCCGCCGCCGCATTCCGCCACCCAACCGAGAAAGCCTCTCATTTGCTGCATCGCCCGAGCGATGTGGCTACAATGCGCGCACTTTCCTCCTCCGGGGAGTAGCCCATCCGCCGGCGTCAGCTCGCGGGGGCATGCGTCAACACACTTGGCCGGCAGGCCATGGCGCATGAGCGGCAGCCAGCGCGAGCGTCTTTCGACCTCGAGCCAGCGACCACGGGCAAGACCGAAGGCAGGCGTTGCGCGTACCCGGGTCGGGCCGCGCGGCGTTTGCCTTCGCGTCCACGCGAATGCCCGACCCTGGAGCTCTCATGGATCTGTCCCACTTCCCGGCCTGGGTCGTCGCCTCCGCCGTTTCCACCGGTACCGTCGCGCTCGCCGAAATCGGCGACAAGACGCAGCTGCTGGCCCTGTTGCTGGCCGCCCGCTTCCGCAAGCCGATCCCGATCATCGCCGGCATCCTCGTCGCCACCTTGCTCAACCATGCCTTGGCCGCGTGGTTCGGCACCCTGGTCGCAGCCTTCCTCAAGCCCGAAATCCTGCGCTGGGTGGTCGCCGCGAGCTTCCTGGCGGTGGCGCTGTGGACGCTCAAGCCCGACAAGCTCGACGAGGGCGAGACCCAGTTCTCCGCGCGCGGCGCGTTCATCGCCACCACCATCGCGTTCTTCTTCGCCGAGGTCGGCGACAAGACCCAGGTCGCCACGGTGCTGCTGGCGACCCGCTACGAGCCGCTGTGGGCGGTGATCGTCGGCACCACCGTGGGCATGTTGCTGGCCAACGTGCCGGTGGCCCTGCTCGGCGCCCGCTTCGCCGACCGCCTGCCGCTGAAGGCCGCGCGCCTGGTCGCCGCCGCGGTGTTCGCCGCGCTGGCCTTGTGGGTGGCGATCCGCGGCATCGGCTGAGGCCGTCCGCGCCGCCGCGGCCGGTCCGCGGCGGCGGGCGGCGAACCGCGCCTTCCATGACACGGCGGCAGGCCCCGCTCGCGCTATGCTCGCGCGGGGCCGAGCCGAGGGAAGGACGGGGATGTACCAGGGCGTAGGCGGGCGGATGCGCAGCGTGTTGGTCGCGCTGTTGTCGCGCCCGGACGAAATCATGCTCGAGATCGGCGCCGGCGGCGAACTGCTGGTGGCGCGGCTGCGCGCGGTGCTGGCGGCGATGCTGCTGCTGTTGCCGCTGTTCAACGCGCTCGGCGGCGGCAGCGTCAAGGAAACCCTGATCGGCCTGGGCGGCGCGGTGTTCGTCAACGTGTTCTCGCAACTGTGGCTGGGGCTGGCGCGGCGCCAGCGCCGCTACCGCTGGCTGCCGTTCTGCACCGCGGCGTTCGACGTCACCGCCACCACCGCGGTGCTGGCGATGCTGGCCGTGCAGCACCTGCCGGCCGGGCTCAACAGCCTGATCGTGTGGTGCGGCTATCTGCTCGCGATCCTGATGACCGCGCTGCGCAGCGACGGCCGCGTGACCCTGTTCTCCGGGGTGCTGGCGCTGTCGCAATACGGCCTGCTGGTGCTGTGGGTGTTCGCCTCGGCCGGCTCGCCCGAAGACCTGATGTCCAGCGACTACGGCGCGGTCACCATCGGCAGCCAGACCCAGCGCCTGGTGCTGCTGGCGATGATGACCCTGGCGACTTCGATGGTCGTCTACCGGATGCAGCGGCTGATCGAGATGTCCGGCACCGACGGCCTGACCCGGCTGCCGAACCGGACCTGGCTGACCCACCGCATCCCGCGCCTGTTCGACGCGGTGCGCCGCGACGGCGGCAGCCTGACCCTGGCGCTGATCGACCTGGACCATTTCAAGCGCATCAACGACGACTACGGCCACCGCCTCGGCGACCGCAGCCTGCGCCACCTGGTGGCGGTGTTGCGCGAACAGGCCGAGCCCAGCGAATGGCTGGTGCGGCTGTCGGGCGGCGAGTTCCTGCTGGTGATGCGCAAGCCGCTGGGCACCGCGTTCGAGGAAGTCGACGCGATCCGCCGCACCGTCGCCGAGCGCCCGTTCGAACCCGGCCGCGGCGCCGAGCCGCTGTGGCTGAGCTTCAGCGCCGGGCTGGTGACCTTTCCGCAGGAAGGCGGCGACCTGTCGCGGCTGCTGCGCCGCGCCGACCTGCGCCTGCAGCGGGCCAAGCAATCCGGCCGCAACCGGGTGGTGGCGCGCGATCTTTGACCGCCGCGCGGGCCGGCTGAACGATTTGGCCGGATTGTGTCGGGTGCCGCCCGCTTCGCTTAGACGCCGCTTGCGCCGGCGCAAACGCGGCCGCGGGCGCGCTGCGGCGCGGTTTTCGCCGCGTTCCGGCGCGGCCGCGGGCCGCTGCGCCGTGGCGCCAGCCACGAGGTTTCTGCCCGGCCCCGCCCCGGCGACCCGCCGGCCCCGCTAAAATCGCCGGTTTTCGCGCCCTGCGCTGCGCCGCGGCTTGCTGCTGACGCCCGCTGCCACTAGGCTGCGCCGACTAACTATTAGACGTCCAAAACGCCGCCGGGGCTCCGGCGCCCGGGGAGAGTGGAGTGGATTCGATTTTGCGCGTGGGCTTCGGCCTGTTCGGACTGGCGGTGCTCGTCGCCATCGCCTGGGTGTTCTCGGTCAACCGCCGCAAGGTCGACTGGAAGCTGGTCGCTACCGGCATCACCCTGCAGATCGCGTTCGCCGCGGTGGTGCTGCTGGTGCCGGGCGGCAAGGACGTGTTCGACGCCATCGGCAAGGGCTTCGTGCACGTGCTGGAATTCGTCGGCGCCGGCTCGAAGTTCATCTTCGGCGACCTCATGGACATCGGCAAATTCGGCTTCATCTTCGCCTTCCAGGTGCTGCCGACGATCATCTTCTTCTCCGCGCTGATGGGCGTTCTGTACCACCTGGGCGTGATGCAGGCGGTGGTGCGCGGCATGGCCTGGGCGATCACCAAGGTCATGCGCGTGTCGGGCGCGGAAACCACCAGCGTCTGCGCCAGCGTGTTCATCGGCCAGACCGAGGCGCCGCTGACCGTGCGCCCGTACATTCCGAAGATGACCGAATCGGAGCTGATCACGATGATGATCGGCGGCATGGCCCACATCGCCGGCGGCGTGCTCGCGGCGTATGTGGGCATGCTCGGCGCCGGCGATCCGGCGGCGCAGGCGTTCTACGCCAAGCACCTGCTGGCCGCCTCGATCATGGCCGCGCCGGCGACGCTGGTGATCGCCAAGATCCTGGTGCCCGAGACCGGCGAGCCGCTGACCCGCGGCACGATCAAGATGGAAGTGGAGAAGAACACCGCCAACATCATCGACGCCGCCGCCGCGGGCGCCGGCGACGGCCTGCGCCTGGCGCTGAACATCGGCGCGATGCTGCTGGCCTTCATCGCGCTGATGGCGCTGATCAACGCGCCGCTGACCTGGATCGGCGAGCACACCGGCCTGGCCGCGGCGATCGGCAAGCCGACCGACCTGTCGACCATCCTCGGCTTCGTGCTGGCGCCGATCGCCTGGGTCATCGGCACCCCGTGGGCCGACGCCAACGTGGTCGGCGGCCTGATCGGCGAGAAGGTCGTGCTCAACGAGTTCGTCGCCTACACCCATCTGGCCGACATCGTGAACGGCAAGGTCGCCGGCGTGAGCCTGAGCGACGAGGGCCGGCTGATCGCGACCTACGCGCTGTGCGGTTTCGCCAACTTCTCCTCGATCGCGATCCAGATCGGCGGCATCGGCGGCCTCGCCCCGGAGCGCCGCCAGGACCTGGCCCGCTTCGGCCTGCGCGCGGTGCTGGGCGGCTCGATCGCCACCTTCATGACCGCGACCATCGCCGGCGTGCTGACCCACTTCTCGTAAGCGCATGAGCGATTCCACTGCTTCGGCTTCGGGCCGCGTCGTCGTCGTCGGTTCGTTCAACGTCGACCACGTCTGGGCGCTGCCCGCCCTGCCGCGCCCGGGCGAGACCCTGGCCGGCAGCTACCACACCGGCCCCGGCGGCAAGGGCTTCAACCAGGCCACCGCGGCGGCGCGCGCGGGCGCGGCGACCGCGTTCGTGTGCGCGCTGGGCGACGACGCCGGCGGC
>NZ_LXSD01000335.1:0-39423 GCF_017168095.1 Lysobacter enzymogenes
CTGCCCGCGGCGAACGCCGCGAGCCTCGCCGTCGCCGCGGCCGCGCCCGGCGGCGACGAGCCCGACCGAGCCGCGATCGAAGCGGCGATCGAACGCGCCGGCGGCGTGCTGGCGCAGGCCGCCGGCGAACTCGGGCTGTCGCGACAGGCGCTGTACCGGCGCCTGGACCGGCTCGGCATCAAACGCGACTGAGGAGAGCGAGCATGCGTCGCCTGCCCTTGAGTCTGGCCTTCGGCGCGCTCGCGCTGGCCTATCTGGCCGTGGGCGCGGCGGCGGCCTTGTGGCTGGCGGATTATCTCTCGCCGCGCTGGCTGGCGCTGCCGATCGTGATCGCGGCGCTGGCGCCGCTGCTGCTGTACCACGTCGCGCGCCTGTTCGCGCCGATGAACTCGCTGTTCCGCGCCCTGGCCGGCTCGGTGGCGAGCTATCGCGACGGCGATTATTCCTTCAGCTTCAACTGGAGCGGCAAGGGCGACCTGGGCGAACTGGTCGCCAGCCACAACCGGCTCGGCGACACCTTGCGCGAGCAGCGCCTGAACCTGGTCCAGCGCGAGCTGCTGCTCGACACGATGGTGCAGAACACGCCGGTGGCGATGCTGCTGGTGGATCCGGCGCGGCGCGTGGTGCTGGGCAACCTGGCCGCGCGCAAGATGCTCGGCGAAGGCCGGCGCCTGGAAGGCCAGGACTTCGCCGAGATCATGCGCGCCGCGCCCGCGCCGATGCGCGAGGCGTTCGAGCGCGGCGGCGACGGCATGTTCAGCGTGGGCGACGTCGAGAATGAGGAGATCTACCACCTTTCGCGCCGCATCTTCCGCCTCAACGGCCGCGCCCACGAACTGGTGCTGCTGCGCCAGCTCACCGCCGAGCTGCGCCGGCAGGAAGTGCAGACCTGGAAGAAGGTGATCCGGGTCATCAGCCACGAGCTCAACAACTCGCTCGCGCCGATCGCTTCGCTCGCCCACTCCGGCGCCGAACTGCTGCGCCGCGGCCAGTACGAACGCCTGCCGACCGCGCTCAACACCATCGAGGAGCGCGCGCGCCACCTGGAAGGCTTCATCCGCGACTACGCGCGCTTCGCCAAGCTGCCGGCGCCGCGCCTGCAGCCGGTGGAATGGTCGCGCTTCATCCAGCAACTGCGCAGCCAGGTCGAGTTCGGCTACGACGGCGTGTCCGCCGACGCGATCGGCCGGGTCGATGCGGCGCAGCTGGAGCAGAGCCTGATCAACCTGCTCAAGAACGCGCACGAATCCGGCTCGCCGCCGCAGGAGGTTCGGCTGCAGCTGCGGCGCGCGCAGGATGCCTGGCGCATCGACGTGCTCGACCGCGGCACCGGCATGAACGACGCGGTGCTGGCCAACGCGCTGCTGCCGTTCTATTCGACCAAGCGCAACGGCACCGGCCTGGGCCTGGCGCTGGCGCGCGAGATCGCCGAAGCGCACGGCGGCCGCATCGCATTGCTGAACCGCGAAGGCGGCGGGCTGTGCGTGTCGATGGTGCTGCCGGACTGAATCGCCGCGCCGCGCGCGGCCCATTGCGCGGCGAACGTTCGCGCGGCGTTTTTCCGACTCGTTTCTCACTCGCCCGATTCGCGAACGCGCGCATGTTATTCGCGCGCCGCTTGACCCAGGCTTGCGCGGCGAACCGCATCGCATCGCGCGCGAAACCGACGACGCCCGCCGTAGGGTGATCCGCCTCCTGGTTCGTTTCTAGCCAGGACGCGCGCGGCCGATCGCGTTCGCGCACGCCAAATCGAGCTGATTTTCCAACTATTGGAAGAGGAGATTCGCCAATGCTTCGTCAACCTACGCTTTTGGCTTTCGGTCTAATGGCATTTATCGCGAGTTTCGCCGCATCCGCGCGCAACGTCGTATTTCTGAACAATCCTTCGCCGCAGGACGTGAAGGACATCGGCCATTACGTGGTTACGAGCACCGGCAAGCCGTTCTTCTCCGACCTGGTGCTGTTCGCCGCCAACATCAACGGCAGCACGCCGAATACGCCGGTGCTGTACTACAACGCGGAGATGACCGCGATCTTGAAGAACAACATCGACGCGGTGCGGCAGTTGCAGAACAAGGGCATCAAGGTGCAGATCTCGTACCTGGGCAACCATCAGAACGCCGGCTGGTCGTGCAACATGACCTCGGCCACCGCGACCAAGCTGGCCAACGCGATGGTGGCGGACGTGGTGAAGTACGGCCTCGACGGCATCAGCGTCGACGACGAGTACTCCACCTGTTCGGGCAGCGCCAGCTCGTTCTACGCGGTGCTCAAGGCGATCCGCGCCAACACCTACTTCACCGGCAAGACGCTGAGCAAGGCGCTGTGGTCGGATTCGAGCTATTTCCGCGCGCCGTACAACGCGGCCAACCAGCTCACCGAAGGCTACGAGATGACCTACGGCGGCAGCGTCAGCTACCTGACCCCGTACGTGGGCTACGGCATGGCCAAGAGCAATCTGTTCCTCGGCATCTCGCCGGAATTCAGCTCGGCCTCGCAGGCCGGCACCATCGCCAAGAGCGTCGCCGACAACGGCTATCAGGGCGTGATGATCTGGGCGCCGAACGCCTTCCTCAACACCACCACCGCGGCGCAGTACTACACCGCCATCGTCAAGTCGCAGGCCGGCTCGACCGAATCGGTGCAGTACGTGCCCTGAGCGCGGAGCGCATACGCGGGACGGCGCAGCGCCGTCCCGCGTCGTGCGACCTAAACGCGGAGACCCGGGGCCGCGGACGGCTGGGTTTCAGTCGCACGGATCGGCAAGCGCAGGGGCTTGCCGATCCGCGTATCGAACGCGGCGCGCGATGCGCGCCGCCGCTCACTTCTCCGCCGGCGTTTTCTTGACCGGCCGCTTCCAGCCTTCCACCGTGGTCTGGCGCGCGCGGCCCAGGGTCAGCTCGCCCGCCGGCGCCGGCCGGGTGATGACCGAGCCGGCGGCGATGGTCGCGTTCCTGCCGATGGTCACCGGCGCCACCAGCGACGAGTTGGAACCGATGAAGGCGCCGTCCTCGATCGTGGTGACCGATTTGTTGACCCCGTCGTAGTTGCAGGTGATGGTGCCTGCGCCGACGTTGACGCCCGCGCCGATGACCGCGTCGCCCAGGTAGGTCAGGTGGTTGGCCTTGCTGCCCACGCCCAGGCGCACGTTCTTGGTCTCAACAAAGTTGCCCACGTGGGCGCCGTCGGCGAGCACCGTGCCCGGACGCA
Organism: Lysobacter enzymogenes; assembly: GCF_017168095.1. Taxonomy (GTDB): domain Bacteria; phylum Pseudomonadota; class Gammaproteobacteria; order Xanthomonadales; family Xanthomonadaceae; genus Lysobacter; species Lysobacter enzymogenes_D. The sequence continues at coordinate 3,211 of NZ_LXSD01000335.1, forward strand.
GGCGCGAGTACGGGCCGATCTGCGCCGCGCCCTCGACCACCACGCCGTCGAGGTCGCAGTGCGCGCGCACTTCGGTGCCCGCGCCCAGGCGCACGTCCTTGAGCCGGCAGAACGGGCCGATGCGCACGCCGTCGCCGAGCTCGACCGTGCCTTCCAGGACCGCGTCGACGTCGATCTCGACATCGCGCCCCACCGTCACCGTGCCGCGCTGGTCGTAGCGCGACGGGTCGGCCAGGCGCGCGCCCTGCGCGCACAGCGCGCGCGCGGCGCGGCGCTGGAACGCGCGCTCGAGCTGGGCCAGCTGCCACGGGTCGTTGGCGCCTTCGACTTCGATGGGATCTTCCACATGCACCATCTCCGCCGGGCTGTACTCGGCCGCGGCCGCGGCGAACACGTCGGTGAGGTAGTACTCGCCCTGGGCGTTGTCGTTGCCGAGCCGCTCCAGCCAGCGCCGCAGCGGTTCGCCGTCGGCGACCAGGATGCCGGTGTTGATGGTGCGGATCGCGCGCTGCTCCTCGTCGGCGTCCTTGTGCTCGACGATGCGGCCGACCCGGCCTTCGGGATCGCGCACGATGCGGCCGTAGCCGGTGGGATCGTCCATGTCGGCGACCAGCACCGCCAGCCGGCCGGGCGCGTCGAGCAGGCGCTGCAGGGTCGCCGCCTGGATCAGCGGCACGTCGCCGTACAGCACCAGCACCCGCGCGTCCTGCGGCACGCCCGGCATCGCCTGCTGCACGGCGTGGCCGGTGCCCAGGCGCTGTTCCTGCTCGGCCCAGCTCAGGTCGTCCTGGCCCTGGAACGCGGCGCGGACCTGCTCGCCGCCGTGGCCGTAGACCAGATGGATGCCGGCCGGACGCAACGCGCGCGCGGTGTCGATCACGTGGGCCAGCATCGGCCGCCCGGCGATCTTCTGCAGGACCTTGGCGGTCGCCGACTTCATCCGCTTGCCCTCGCCGGCGGCGAGAATCACGATGTGCAACTGGTTCATCGACTCATGAGCCATGTACGAAACCTTCCTGACCTGTTCGGTGCTTGACGTGGGCCCCCCGTCGGGTCCGAATCTTAGCAATTGCCCACGCAAGGACTCTGCATGCCCGCTGAGCGCACCCCCTGGCGGACCGCCGCACTGGCCGCCCTATTCTTCATCGCCGTGGCGGTGATCGCACTGCGCCAGGACGCGAACTGGGATCTGCGCAACTATCACCTGTACACCCCGCTGGCCTGGCTGGACGGCCGGCTGGCCCAGGACATCGCCCCGGCCCAGCTGCAGACCTGGCACAACCCGACCGTCGACATCCCGTTCGCGCTGATGGTCCGCGCCGGCCTGGGCGGGCTGCCGATCACCCTGTGGCTGGCCATTCCCAGCCTGCTGGCGCTGTATTTCGCCCTGCGCCTGCTCGACACCCTGATGCCGGCCCAGCGCAGCCGCGCGCGCACCTGGATCGCCGGCTTCGTGATCATGACCGGCGCGGCGATGTACCCGGGCACGGCGGCGACCTTCAACGACCACATCGTCGGCATGTTCGTGCTCGGCGCGCTGCTGTGGTGGGCGCAGTCGCAGGGCCGGCGCGGGCCGTTCGCGACCTGGCTGCCGGTCGGGCTGCTGGCCGGCGCGGCGGCCGGGTTCAAGCTCACCGGGGTGACCTACTGCGTGGGCTTCATCGCCGCGGCGCTGGTCGCCGGCCCGCTGCGGCAACTGCCCGCGCGCATCCTCGCGCTGGCGATCGGCGGCGGCGTCGCGGTGGCGGTGTGCTGGGGGCCGTGGGGCTGGTACGTGTGGAAGCTGCACGCCAATCCGCTGTTCCCCTACTTCAACCAGTGGTTCCTGTCGCCGGACACCATCGCCGACTCGTGGCGCGACGCGCGCTACGTGCCGCGCAGCCCGATCGATCTGTTCGACCCGCCGCTGCAGCTGCTGCGCCGCAGCCGCCACTATTCCGAGCCGCTGCTGGCCGATCCGCGCCTGCTGCTGGGCCTGTGCGCGCTGGGCGCGTGGCTGTGGCTGCTGCGGCCCGGCGCGCGCGCGGCGGCGCCGGCCGCCGGTACGGCCACGGACACGGCCGCCGATCCCGCAGCCTCCGCGGCGCAAGCGAACGCCGTCGCGCTGCGCTGGCCGCTGCTGGCCTTCGTCGCGGTCAGCTACTTCGCCTGGGCCGGCGTGTACGGCATCTACCGCTATCTGCTGCCGCTGGAAGTGCTGTGCTCGCTGCTGATCGTCGGCGCGGTGTCGATGCTGTTCGCGCACAAGCGGCCGGTGCTGGCGATGCTCGCGGCGATGGCGCTGGTGGTGGTTCCGACCAAGCACCCCAACTGGGGCCGCGACCCGTTCCGCACGCCGATGATCGCGGTGAAATACCCGCCGCTGCCGGCCGGCAGCGTGGTCCTGACCAGCACCGAGCGCCCCATCGCCTACGCCGTCGCCTTCCTGCCGCGCGACGTGCCGGCGATGGCCGTGCGCAACAATTTCATGGATCCGCAACGCTGCGCCGGCCTGCAGGAGCGGGTCGAACGCACCGTCGCCAGCCATCCCGGCCCGCTGTGGCTGCTGCGCCCGGTCCGTCCCGACGCGCCCGCCGGCGAGCGCATCGCGCTGTACGGGCTCAGCGTGTCCGGCGCCTGCACCCTGCTCGACGACAATCTGGGCGATCTGGAGCTGTGCCCGCTGGCACGGGCGCCGTTCGCGCCGATTTGCGTCAAGGCGGCGGCGCAATAGACCACGCCGACGCAGTGGCAATGGCCGTTCGCGGCCGTCGAACCGGGCTGGGGCGTACGCCTCAGCGGCCGTCGCCGCGATGCACGACCTGGTCGGTGATCAGGCGAAGGATCTCGTTCGAGCGCCGGTTGACCGTGTCCAGGATCAATCCGGTCGCCAGCAGGATGAACGCGGTCAACGCCAGGGCCGCGGCCAGCACCGCGGTCGAGGGATGGGTGACCGCGCCGGTGCCGCTGAATTCGTGGATCACTACCGCGCCGAAGCCGAGGCTGGCCGCGCCGGCCAGCGCCGCGGCGGTGCCGAAGAACAGCAGCGGGCGCAGGTCCTTGTACAGGAAGCCGATGGTGCGCATCACGCGGAAGCCGTCGCGGAAAGTGTTGAGCTTGGATTCGCTTCCTTCCGGACGCACGCCGTAAGGCACGGTGCGTTCGGTCAATACGAAGGCGTTGGCCATCGCGAACACGGTCATCTCGGTTTCGATTTCGAAACCGCGCGACAGCACCGGCATGGATTTGACGAAGCGGCGCGAGAACGCGCGGTAGCCCGACAGCACGTCGCGCACCGGCTGGCCGAACAAACGGCCGATGCTCCAGCGCACCAGCTTGTTGCCGAAACCGTGGAAACGGCGGAACGAGCCGGTGTCGTGCTGCTCCAGGCGGGTGCCGACCACCATGTCGGCATGCCCTTCGATCACGTCCTGCATCAGCGCGCGCGCGTGTTCGGCCGGATAGGTGTCGTCGCCGTCCACCATCAGGTACACATCGGCCTCGACCTCGCGGAACATCGTCCGCACCACGTTGCCCTTGCCCTTGGCCGGCACCCGGTGCACGCGCGCGCCGGCCTGCCGCGCCAGTTCGGCCGTGCCGTCGGTGCTGGCGTTGTCGAACACCCAAATCTCCGCCTCGGGCAGGGCGCGGCGGAAATCGGCGACCACCTTGGCCACCGTATGCGCTTCGTTGTAGCAAGGGATCAGTACCGCGCTGCGCACCGATGCGCTCCGAACTTTCTGGAATGGCGCGATGGTACAGCCTGGGCTGCGGCCCGTCTGGCTAGAATGCGCCCATGCCCGCCCCCGCCCCGTCCGTCGTATCCCCCGCCACGCGCCGTCGCCGGTGGCATCCATGAGCCTGACCCGCCAGGGCCGCAACTTCCTCATCGTCGGCGGCATCCAGTACGTCGTCGACTGGGGCGTCATGGTCGCGCTGAGCCACCTGGGCATGCCGGTGGAGGCCGCCAACCTGGCCGGCCGGGTCAGCGGCGCGCTGCTGGGGTTCTGGCTCAACGGCCGCTTCACCTTCGCCGACGCGGAATCGCCCTCGCTGGGCCGGCGCCAGTTCGCCCGCTTCATCGCCATGTGGCTAGGCACCACCGTGCTCAGCACCGCTGCGATCAGCGCGGTCAACGCCTACGCCGGCCTGCAGTGGACCTGGCTGGCCAAGCCGGCGATCGAACTGGTGCTGGCGGCGCTGAGCTTCACCGTCTCGCGCTACTGGGTGTATCGGCGCTGAGGCCGCCGCAGCGAGCGGAAATCGCGGACGCCGCGCTCGCACGCAACCTGCGCGCAAAAACAAAAACGCCGGCGCGAGGCCGGCGTTTTCGCATCCCGGCGCGATGGGCGCCGGAGGATCGCGACTCAGTGCTTCATGTTCTTGCGCAGGCGCTCCAGCGCCTGCAGCTGCGCCATCGCTTCGGCCAGCTTGGCCTGGGCTTCGGCGACGTCCATCTGCGGGCCGCGGTTGGCCAGCGCGCGCTCGGCTTCTTCCTTGGCCGCGCGCACGGCGGCTTCGTCGATGTCCTGGGCGCGGATCGCGGTGTCGGCCAGCACGGTCACGACCTGCGGCTGCACCTCGAGGATGCCGCCGGAGACCGCGAAGTCGAGCTGCTCGCCGCTGGGCAGGGTCACCACGACCTTGCCCGGCTTGAGCCGGGTGATCAGCGGCGCATGGCGCGGCGCGACGCCGAGTTCGCCGATCTCGCCGGTGGCGACCAGCAGCGTCGCCTCGCCGTGGAAGATTTCTTCCTCGGCGCTGACGATGTCGCAACGGAAGGTGGAGGCCATGTCGTTCTCGTTCGGGTTAGTGAAGCGGGGAAGGAAAAGCGGGGCTTGGAAGCGGGGTTGGGGAACTGTTGCTACGCAGGCGCGGGGATCGACCGGAACCGAAACACTCCAGTTCCCTCATCCCCCATCCCTAATCCCGCTTCTGCTCCACTCAGCCCACACCCATCTTCTTGGCCTTCTCGGCGGCCTCTTCGATGCCGCCGACCATGTAGAACGCCTGCTCCGGCAGGTGGTCGTAGTCGCCGTCGCAGATGCCCTTGAAGCCGCGGATGGTGTCCTTCAGCGACACGTACTTGCCCGGCGCGCCGGTGAACACTTCGGCGACGTGGAACGGCTGCGAGAAGAAGCGCTCGATCTTGCGCGCGCGGGCCACGGCGGTCTTGTCTTCTTCCGACAGCTCGTCCATGCCCAGGATCGCGATGATGTCCTTGAGCTCCTTGTACTTCTGCAAGGTGGCCTGGACGCGGCGCGCGGTGTCGTAGTGCTCGGCGCCGACCACGTTCGGGTCGAGCTGGCGCGAGGTCGAGTCGAGCGGGTCGACCGCCGGGTAGATGCCGAGCGCGGCGATGTTTCGGCTCAACACGACGGTGGCGTCGAGGTGGGCGAAGGTGGTCGCCGGCGACGGGTCGGTCAGGTCGTCCGCGGGCACGTACACGGCCTGGATCGAGGTGATCGAACCGGTCTTGGTCGAGGTGATGCGCTCCTGCAGCACGCCCATTTCCTCGGCGAGCGTGGGCTGGTAGCCCACCGCCGACGGCATGCGGCCCAGCAGCGCCGACACTTCGGTGCCGGCCAGGGTGTAGCGGTAGATGTTGTCGACGAAGAACAGCACGTCGCGGCCCTTGCCGTTGGCGTCCTTCTCGTCGCGGAAGTATTCGGCCATGGTCAGGCCGGTCAGCGCCACGCGCAGACGGTTGCCCGGCGGCTCGTTCATCTGGCCGTACACCATCGCCACCTTCGACTTCGACAGGTCGTCCTGCACGATGACGTTGGCGTCGGACATCTCGTGGTAGAAGTCGTTGCCCTCGCGGGTACGCTCGCCCACGCCGGCGAACACCGACAGGCCGGCGTGCTCGGTCGCGATGTTGTTGATCAGCTCGAGCATGTTCACGGTCTTGCCCACGCCGGCGCCGCCGAACAGGCCGACCTTGCCGCCCTTGGCGAACGGGCACATCAGGTCGATGACCTTGATGCCGGTTTCCAGCAGCTCGTTGCCCGAGGACTGCTCGTCGTAGGCCGGAGCGGAGCGGTGGATTTCCCAATGCACGTCGCTCTCGACCGGGCCGCGCTCGTCGATCGGCTCGCCGAGCACGTTCATGATGCGGCCCAGGGTCGCGGTGCCGACCGGCACGGCCACGGCGCGGCCGGTGTTAGTCGCGATCAGGTTGCGCTTGAGGCCGTCGGTGGAGCCCAGCGCGATCGCGCGGACGATGCCGTCGCCGAGCTGCTGCTGCACTTCGAGCGTGATGGCGGTGTTCTCGACCTTCAGCGCGTCGTACACCTTCGGCACCGACTCGCGCGGAAACTCGATGTCGACGACCGCGCCGATGATCTGAACGATCTTGCCCTGGTTGCCCTGGCTGCTCATCTTGGATTCCTCAGTAACTTTCAAATGCTGCTCGTGGTCGCAGGCCGCAGGCCGCGCCCACCGGATGGGTTAGACCGCGGCGGCGCCGCCGACGATTTCGGAGATTTCCTGGGTGATCGCCGCCTGACGGGCCTTGTTGTAGACCAGGTTCAAGGTGCCGATCAGCTTGGTGGCGTTGTCGCTCGCCGACTTCATCGCGACCATGCGCGCGGCATGCTCGGACGCCACGTTCTCCAGCACCGCCTGGTACACCAGCGACTCGATGTAGCGGGTCAGCACGTGGTCGAGCACGGTCTGCGCATCGGGTTCGTAGATGTAGTCCCAGTCGTGCTTGGCGACCTGGGTTTCCGGCGCCGGCAGCGGCAGCAGCTGATCGAACGCCGCGCGCTGGGTCATGGTGTTGACGAAGTCGTTGTAGCAGACGAACACGCGGTCCACGGTGCCGGCGCTGTAGGCGTCGAGCACGACCTTGATCACGCCGATCAGCTGCTCCAGGTGCGGCTGGTCGCCCAGGTGGGTGACCGAAGCGAGCATGTTGACCTTGATCCGGCGGAAGAACACCGAAGCCTTCTGGCCGATGGTGACCACGTCGACCTCGACGCCCTGCTCCTGCCACTTGCGGAACTCGCCGAGCAGCTTGCGGAACAGGTTGTTGTTGAGGCCGCCGGCCAGGCCGCGGTCGGACGACACGATCACGTAGCCGACCCGCTTCACGTCCTTGCGCTCGACCATGTACGGATGCCGGTAATCGGAATTGGCCTGGGCCAGGTGTCCGATCACCTGCTTGATCACGCGCGCGTACGGGCGCGAGGTCTTCATCCGATCCTGCGCCTTGCGGATCTTGGAAGCCGAGACCATTTCCAGCGCGCGGGTCACCTTGCGGGTGTTCTGCACGCTCTTGATCTTGGTTTTGATTTCGCGTCCGCCTGCCATCTCTCGCTCGCTTTGTTCGCTTTAGGGGGTTAGGGGTTGAGAAGCGGGGTTGGGGAACCGGAGATTCGCGGGGAACCCGAAGGTCGCGTCGACCCCGCAGTTCCCTGACCCCGACTCCCTGATCCCGCTCTTGCAGCCCTTACCAGGTCCCGGTCTGCTTGAACTCTTCGATGCCCTTCTTGAAGGCGCCTTCGATCTCGTCGTCCCAACCGCCGGTGCTGTTGATCTTCTCGACCAAGGCGCCCTGGGTGTTGAGGAAGTGACCGTGCAGCGCGTCTTCGAAAGCGCCGATCTTGGCCACCGGCACGTCGTCCATGTAGCCCTTGTCCACGGCGTAGATCGACAGCGCCTGCAGCGCGATCGACATCGGCGCGTACTGCTTCTGCTTCATCAGCTCGGTGACGCGCTGGCCGCGCTCGAGCTGCTTGCGGGTGGCTTCGTCGAGGTCCGAGGCGAACTGGGCGAACGCCGCCAGCTCGCGGTACTGGGCCAGGGCGATACGGATGCCGCCGGACAGCTTCTTGATGATCTTGGTCTGGGCCGAGCCGCCCACGCGCGACACCGAGATGCCGGCGTTGACCGCCGGGCGGATGCCGGCGTTGAACAGGTCGGTTTCCAGGAAGATCTGGCCGTCGGTGATCGAAATCACGTTGGTCGGCACGAACGCCGAGACGTCGCCGGCCTGGGTTTCGATGATCGGCAGCGCGGTCAGCGAACCGGTCTTGCCCTTGACTTCGCCGTTGGTGAACTTCTCGACGTAATCGGCGTTCACGCGCGCGGCGCGCTCAAGCAGGCGGCTGTGCAGGTAGAACACGTCGCCCGGGTAGGCTTCGCGGCCCGGCGGACGGCGCAGCAGCAACGAGATCTGGCGGTAGGCCACGGCCTGCTTGGACAGATCGTCGTACACGATCAGCGCGTCTTCGCCGCGGTCGAGGAAGAACTCGCCCATGGTGCAGCCCGAGTAGGCGCTGATGTACTGCATCGCGGCCGATTCGGAGGCGGTGGCGGCAACCACGATGGTGTGGGCCAGCGCGCCGTTCTCTTCCAGCTTGCGCACCACGTTGGCGATCGAGGAGGCCTTCTGGCCGATCGCGACGTAGATGCACTTAATGCCGGTGCCCTTCTGGTTGATGATGGCGTCGATGGCCATCGCGGTCTTGCCGGTCTGGCGGTCGCCGATGATCAGCTCGCGCTGGCCGCGGCCGATCGGGATCATCGAGTCGACCGACTTGTAGCCGGTCTGCACCGGCTGGTCGACCGACTTGCGCCACAGCACGCCCGGGGCGACGCGCTCCACTGGAGCGGTCAGGGTGGCGCCGATCGGGCCCTTGCCATCGATCGGCTCGCCCAGCGCGTTGACCACGCGGCCCAACAGCTCGCGGCCGATCGGCACTTCCAGGATGCGGCCGGTGGTCTTGGCCACGTCGCCTTCGCGCAGGTGCTCGTAGTCGCCCAGGACCACGGCGCCGACCGAGTCGCGCTCCAGGTTCAGCGCCAGGGCGAAGGTGTTGTTCGGCAGTTCGATCATTTCGCCCTGCATCACGTCGGCCAGGCCGTGGATGCGCACGATGCCGTCGGACACCGAGGTCACGGTGCCTTCGTTGCGCGCTTCGGCGGCCAGCTTGACCTTCTCGATGCGGGTCTTGATCAGTTCGCTGATTTCGGACGGGTTGAGCTGGGTGCTTGCCATTGTCGTTTCCTTGGTCCTGCATCGCGACGAAGCGACGCGCGGGTGCTTTCTTTTAAACGGGAGCCGGGGATCGCAGGTCGGGAGTCGGAAGCGCGGCGCTTCGACGATTCCCTGTTGCCGATGCCCCGTTCCCGGCTTTAACCGGCCAGCGCCGTCTGCAGGCGCGCCAGCTTGCCCTTGAGCGAGCCGTCGATCACCACTTCGCCGGCGTCGATCACCGCGCCGCCGATCAGCGAGGCGTCGACGGCCGTTTCGATCTCGACCTGGCGGCCGAAGCGCTTGACCAGCGCGGCCTTGATCGAATCGAGTTCGGCCGCCGGCAGATCGCTGGCGGAGGTGACCTTGGCCTTGACCACACGGTCGGCGTCGGCGCGCAATTCCTCGAACAGGCCGGCGATTTCCGGCAGCAGGGCGAGGCGGCGGTTGTCCGCGAGCAGGGTCAGGAACCGCTGCACGGACTCGTCCGCGCCGTCGATCGCGACCAGGGCGACCGCGTCGTTGGCGCTCAGGCGCGGATGGCCGAGCACCGACTGCACTTGCGGATCGGCGGCGACGCGCGCCGAGAAGGCGAGCGCGTGCGACCAGTCGGCGGTGCGGCCGGCGTCGCGCGCCAGCGCGAACGCGGCGCGGGCATACGGTCGGGCGAGGGTGAGGTTCTGGCTCATCGCGTGGGGCGTTCCGGTCAGATTTCCGCGGCCAGCTCGTCGAGCAGCGCCTTGTGGGCGTTGGCGTCGATTTCGCGCTTGAGCAGCTTCTCGGCGCCGGTGACGGCCAGCGCGGACACCTGCTTGCGCAGATCCTCGCGAGCGCGGTCGGCGGCGGCGGCGATTTCGGCGTCGGCCAGCGCCTTCAGGCGCGTGCCTTCGACCATCGCGTCGGTCTTGGCCTGGTCGACGATCTGGTTGGCGCGCGAATGCGCCTGCTCGACCACTTCGTTGGCCTTGACGCGCGCTTCGCGCACGATTTCATCCGCCTGCGCGCGCGCCTGCTGGATGAGCACCTCAGCGCCTTCGGCGTTCGCCAGACCCTGGGCAATCTTTTGTTGCCGTTCTTCGATCGCCTTGTTCAGGGGCGGCCAAATGAACTTCATCGTGAACCAGATGAGGATCGCGAACGTGATCATCTGGCCGAAGAAGGTCATGTTGATATTCATGACAGCTCCGATGGGACGCTGCGGGCGCTACGGCCCGGGAGAACCGTCCGCTCGCGCGGACGGCTCGGACTGCTCGCTGAGCGAGGATCAGCCGGCGGCGCCGGCAGCCTGCAGGGCGCCCAGCAGCGGGTTGCCGAAGGCGAACAGCAAGCCGACGGCCAGCGCGATGATGAACGCCGCGTCGATCAGGCCGGCCAGCAGGAACATGCGGCCCTGCAGCATCGGCACCAGTTCCGGCTGACGCGCGGCCGACTCAAGGAACTTCGAGCCCATCAGCGCGATGCCGAGGCAAGCGCCGATCGCGCCGAGGCCGACCATGATGCCGATCGCGATAGCGGTCAGGCCCTGCACATTGGCGATGAATTCCATGGTTTTCTCCTACTGAAACGTTGGTTTTGGCTAAAGGAAAGGGTGAAACACGCAAGAACTGAAAGGTGGAACCCGGGTCAATGACTCTCGTACGCGCCGGCGATGTAGACGACGGTGAGGATCATGAAGATGAAGGCCTGCAGCAGCACGATGAGGATGTGGAACAGCGCCCAGGCGATGTTGAAGATCACGCCGGGCAGGAACATCAGCAGGCTGCCGCCGAGCAGGCCGGCGATGAGCATGAACACCAGCTCGCCGCCGTACATGTTGCCGAACAGTCGCATCGCCAGGCTGACCGGCTTGACCAGGTACTCGATGACGTTGAGACCCAGGTTGGCCGGAGCGAGCGCGATCTTGGCGCCGGTGCCGTGAGCGTGGAAGGGCGCCGTCAGCAGCTCCTTGCCGAAGCCCAGGCCGCCCTTGGCCTTGACCGAGTGATAGAGGATCAGGAAGAACACGGTGGTCGACAGCGCCAGCGTCGTGTTCAGGTCCGCGGTGGGAACCCAGCGGAAGTAGGTGTGGTGCGCGACTTCGGCGCCGGCGGTGGTCTTGACAACCCAGCCCGGCAGGTCGAGCGGCAGCAGGTCCATGCCGTTCATCAGCACGACCCAGACGAAGATCGTCAGCGCCAGCGGCGTCAGCGAGCTGCGATCGCCGTGGAAGCTGTCCTTCACCTGGTTGTCGATGAACTCCAGGATCAGCTCGACGAACGCCTGGCCCTTCGACGGCACGCCGGAGGTGGCCTTGCGCGCGAAGAAGCCGAACCAGGTAATGAAGATCAAACCCAGGATCAGAGAAACGACCCAAGTGTCGATGTGAAAAGCACCGCCGCCCAGCGAGATGGTGTTCTGCTGGAGGTGATGCTGGATGTATTCGTTCAGGCCGCCCGAACCGGTCTGTTCACTCACGAAAGACACCTATCGTTTCAAAAGATTGGCCAGTGCGAACGCCAGCGTCGCCGCCGACAGACTCACCAGCATTGGCAGGGGAGGCAGACGCCACACGGCCATTCCCAGGCCGAGCACCGTCAATACCGCCACCCATTTGAATATGACTCCGAGCAACAACCGCCCGATCGCCGATCCGGCCGGTTGCACGCCGCCCCCCAACGCCATCCTGGCGGCCGCGAGATTGCCGGCCACCGCTGCGCCTCCTCCCACCGCGGCCGCCAACGCGGACGGCGCACCGAGGGAGTAGAAGGCCAGCGCGGTCAGCGCCGTCGCGCCGGCTTGCCAAGCAATCGCGCGCGACGCCAGCCGGCGGCCTGCGGACAAAGGATCGTGCACGCGGGTCTCGTCGGTCTGGGGTTGGCGCAAAGCGCCCGGTAGAGCCGCAAAAGTATAGAACGTGGGCGACTTTGCGGCAACCGGCGGCAGTCACAGCCGTCACAGCCCTGCCATAGGCGGCGTGTTGGACGGCGATGGCGGCGGCGGGCTGCGCGTTCACGCCGCCGACTATGCGGCCAAGCGCTAGTGCGTTGAATTACCTGGGAGGTAAGCCCCGGCGCGCGCACCGGCGCAAAGATAGGCCAGAACTATGAAAGCGGTCGCATCTGTCGATTTGCTTTTATCTGTAATCGGCGTATTTTGAGAATCATTCTCATTTGAGGCCTGCGCCATGAGCAAGACCCTGAGCTTCGCCGGCGTCCACTTCACCGTCGCCTTCCTGGTCGGCTACCTGATGACCGGCAGCATCTGGGTCGGCGGCGCGCTGGCCCTGGTCGAGCCGGCCTGCAACACCGTGGCCTTCCACCTGCACGAGAAGGTCTGGAAGCGCATCGAACAACGCCGCGCCGCAGCCGCGGCCGCCGCGAGCGGCGACGGCCATCTGGCGACGTGATCGAAAATCTTTGACGAACTGCGGAACCTTCGCGCGCCGCACCGGTCAGTATCTGCGAACGCCCGCCGCCACTCTCTCCTCGTCAATGGCAAAGCAGCGGCGGGCACCCCGAAGCCCCGGCACCACCCGCCGGGGCTTCGCCTTTCTGCGGCGGGCAGCTATCGACGACACGCGTCACAGTTTTTTGTTCAGGACTTTGCGTGTTCGGTCATCGCGGTTTTTTTCACGGTTACTCCACCTGAACGACGGCATCCATGTACGCACCAGTACACGAATGTGCTGTCTTCCCCCCGTATCCGGAGTGATCTCGTGACCAACCGATTCCTGCCGTTGACGCTGGCGCTGCTCGCCGCCAGCGCCGCGTACGCCCTGCCCGCGCACGCTGAAGACGACCGATTCACCATTCGCCTGGGCGCCATGTCGGTCGACACCAGCGGCGAATTCACCGCCGGCACCACCTTCCGCGGCAATCCCTACGAATTCAGCCAGGACTTCGATTTCGGCAGCAAGGAAACCGTGCCGCGCCTGGAAGGCCAGTTCAAGTTCGGCGACCGCCATCGCCTGCTGTTCAATTACTGGGGCTACGACAAGAGCAAGACCGCGCGCCTGACCCAGGACGTGTCCTTCGACGACACCACCATCCCCGCCGGCAGCTTCGCCCGCGCCAAGACCAAGTTCGAACTGGCCAGCGCGATGTACGACTACGCGGTGGTGGAAACCGACACGGTCAGCTGGGGCCTGCAGATCGGCGTGGAGTACGCCAAGATCGAAGGCAAGCTGCGCGCCCAGGCCGGCACAGCGAACTACAACGGCAGCCGCAGCGAAGACGGCTACGCGCCGGTGGTCGGCAGCCGCCTGACCTTGTCGCCCAACGAGCATTGGCGCTTCGTCGTGCAAGGCCAGTATCTCGACGCCGGCTGGGGCGACTTCGGCGACTACAAGGGCGACATCAGCCGCGCCAACGCGCTGGCCGAGTACCGCTTCACCGAGAACGTCGGCGTGTTCGTCGGCTACGACTGGTTCAAGATCAACGCCAAGCGCAGCCGCGACAACGTCGAGGTCGGCCTCGACCAGCGCTTCAAGGGCCCGATGGCGGGCGTGACGTTCTCGTTCTGATCGCTGCGCGCCGCGGACAAGACGAAGGCCTTCGGCCCGGCGCGCACGCCGCTCAGATCGCGGTGACCTGAGCGGGGCGCGCCGGGCCCGAAGGCCTTTGCTTGCGCGACGCAGCGCGTCGCGGCTTATTTCTTCTTCGGGATGTACAGATCGGTGATGGTGCCGTCGAACACTTCGGCGGCCATGCCGACCGACTCGCTCAGGGTCGGGTGCGGGTGGATGGTGTGGCCGATGTCGGCGACCTCGCACCCCATCTCGATCGCCAGCGCCACTTCGGAAATCAAGTCGCCGGCGTGCACGCCGACGATGCCGCCGCCGACGATGCGATGGCTGGCTTCGTCGAAGATCAGCTTGGTGAAGCCCTCGGTGCGGCCGATGCCGATGGCGCGGCCGCTGGCCGCCCACGGGAACTTGCCGACGCCGACCTTGAGGCCCTTGGCCTTGGCTTCGGTCTCGGTGACGCCGACCCAGGCGATTTCCGGGTCGGTGTAGGCCACCGACGGAATCACCCGCGCGACCCACTCCTTCTTCTCGCCCGCGGCCACCTCGGCGGCGAGCTTGCCTTCGTGGGTGGCCTTGTGCGCGAGCATCGGATTACCGACCAGGTCGCCGATGGCGAAGATGTGCGCGACGTTGGTGCGCATCTGCCGGTCGACCGGGATGAAGCCGCGCTCGGTCACCTGCACGCCGGCCTTGTCGGCGCCGATCTTGGCGCCGTTGGGCGCGCGGCCCACCGCGACCAGCACGCGGTCGTACATGCCCGATTCCAGCGCCGGCGTCTTGCCGGCTTCGGCGCTTTCGAACGAGACCTTGATGCCTTCCTTGAGCGCTTCGGTGGAAGCGGCCTTGGTCTTGAGGTGCACGGCCACGCCCTGCTTCTTCAGGCGGTCGGCGAGTGGCTTGACCAGATCCGGGTCGGCGCCCGGCATCAGTTGGTCCAGGAATTCGACCACGGTGACTTCGCTGCCCAGCGCGCGGTACACGGTGGCCATTTCCAGGCCGATGATGCCGCCGCCGACGACCAGCAACTTCTTCGGCACGTCGGCCAGTTCCAGCGCGTCGGTGGAGTCCATCACCCGCTTGTCGTCCCACGGGAAATTGCCGAGCTTCACCGCCTGCGAGCCGGCGGCGATGATGCATTGCTCGAAGCGGATCAGCTGGACGCCGTTCTCGCCTTCGACTTCGAGTTCGTTCGGCGACACGAAGCGGCCGGTGCCGACCACGGTGCGCACCTTGCGCTGCTTGGCCATGCCGGCCAGCCCCTTGGTCAGCTGGCCGACGACTTTTTCCTTGTACTTGCGCAGCGCGTCGAGATCGATCGTCGGCTTGCCGAAGCTGACGCCGTAGTCGCTGGCGTGTTCGGCCTCGTCGATGACCGCGGCGGCGTGCAGCAGCGCCTTGGACGGAATGCAGCCGACGTTGAGGCAGACGCCGCCGAGGCTGGCGTAGCGTTCGACCAAGACGGTGTCCAGGCCGAGGTCGGCGGCGCGGAACGCGGCGGTGTAGCCGCCGGGGCCGGAGCCGAGCACGAGCATGCGGCATTCGATATCGGCCTTGCGGCCGCTGGCTGCGGCGGCGGTCGGCGCGGGCTTGGACGGCGCTGCAGAATCGCTCCTTCCCGCGCTTGCGGGGGAAGGCTGGGAGGGGGGCGCGCCGGCCGTCGCGCCCTCACCCGCCGCGCTGCGCGCGGCGACCTCTCCCGCAGGCGGGAGAGGTGCTTTGGCGCCGCTTGCACCGGCGCCGGCGCCCTCGGCTTCCAGGATCGCGATCACCGCGCCCTCGGACACCTTGTCGCCGACCTTGACGCTGATCGACTTGACCACGCCGTCGGCCGAGGACGGCACTTCCATCGTCGCCTTGTCCGATTCGAGCGTGACCAGGCCCTGGTCCTTCTTGACCGTGTCGCCGACCGCGACCAGCAACTCGATGACCGGTACGTCGTCGTAGTCGCCGATGTCGGGAACCTTCACTTCGATGCTGTTGGCCATGACGCGGCAATCCTCTTGAAAAGCTTCGCTGGCGCGCGCGTGGGGCGCGCGCGGTGGGGGCGCACGGCCGGGCCATGCGTGGCGTCCGCCGCGGCGGACGCCGGAACAACGCCGGTGCGCGCGGGCGTCGCCGCCGCGCGCGCCGGCTCGGTTACGGTGCGGGCGCGGCCTGCAGCTGGCGTTCGAGTTCGTCCAGCGATTCGCCCAGCGCGCGCCAGCGGCGCTCGCGCTTGCTGGCGCTTTCGTTGGCCGCCTCGGTCAGCAGCGAGGCCTGCTCCATCAGGGTTTCGCCGACGCCGCAACCGGGCCGCGCGCCGCTCACGCGCAGGCCGTCGACCACGAACAGCAGTTGCTCGCTGTCGCGGAACTCGGCCGCCTTGTCGGCCGGCACGGCCTGTTCGAGCGCGCGCTTCCAGCCGGCGACCAGGCGCTGGGCCAGCGCGGCCGGGATCGGCGCTTCCTCGTTGTCCACGTCCTGATCGATGCGCAGCTCCAGCGCGCCGCCGCCGCGCGAGCGGTTCCAGGACTGCACGCGTTCGTTGGGCACGGCGTGGCGCAGGGTCCAGTCGGCATCGGCGGCCGCGCCGGGAATCAGCAGCAGGCCGCTCTCGGTGCCGCGGGTCGGCAGCAGGGTCAGGCTCAGGCGCGGCTCGGCCTTGGCGGCGAGCAGTTGTTCCACGGCCGAGCCGTGGTTCTCGGTCGCCGGCGGCCAGCCGCGGCCGAGCGGCAGCGTGCAGCCGTCGGCGGCCTGCGCCAGCGGCGCGGCGAGCAGGGCGGCCAGGCCGAACCGGGCCAGACGGTGGGAGACACGAACACGACGCGGGTGACGGCTCATCGAAAAGAAGATTCCTGGTGGCGGACGGCGAAGCGAACCGGGCGGCGGCCGCGCGGCGGCGCGCCGGACGGCCGCGCGCGGCGGCCGCCCCGGGAGTTACAGCAGCGAGCGGCGCATATCGGCGAGCAACTGCGCCAGATACGCGGTGAAGCGCGCCGCCGCGGCGCCGTCGATGACGCGGTGGTCGTAGGACAGCGACAGCGGCAGGATCAGGCGCGGCGCGAACTGCTTGCCGTCCCACACCGGCTTGGTCGCCGACTTGGACACGCCCAGGATCGCCACTT
Organism: Lysobacter enzymogenes; assembly: GCF_017168095.1. GTDB lineage: Bacteria > Pseudomonadota > Gammaproteobacteria > Xanthomonadales > Xanthomonadaceae > Lysobacter > Lysobacter enzymogenes_D. The sequence continues at coordinate 19,778 of NZ_LXSD01000335.1, forward strand.
CCGGCGCGTTGACGATCGGCGTGAACGCGGTGCCGCCGATGCCGCCGAGCGAACTGATCGAGAAGCAGCCGCCGCTCATGTCGGCCGGTCCGAGCTTGCCTTCGCGCGCCTTGGCCGCCAGTTCGCCGGTTTCGCGCGCGATCTGCAGCACGCCCTTCTTGTCGACGTCGCGCACCACCGGCACCACCAGGCCGTTCGGGGTGTCGGCGGCGAAGCCGATGTGGAAATACTTCTTCAGCGTGAGGTTCTCGCCGCTGGCGTCGAGCGAGGCGTTGAAGGTCGGGAACTTCTGCAGCGCGTTGACCGAGGCCTTCATCAGGAACGCGAGCATGGTCAGCTTGATGCCGGCCTTTTCGTTCTCCTTGTTGAGCGCCACGCGCAGCGCTTCCAGGTCGGTGATGTCGGCGTCGTCGTGCTGGGTGACGTGCGGGATCATCGCCCAGTTGCGCGCCAGGTTGGCGCCGGAGAGCTTCTGGATGCGGGTCAGCGGCTTGGTCTCGACCTCGCCGAACTTGCTGAAGTCGACCTTCGGCCACGGCAGCAGGTTGAGGCCGCCGCCGAGCGCCGGCGCGGCGCCGGCCGCGGCCGGTGCGGCGACGCTGCCCTGCATGACGCCCTTGACGAAGGACTGCACGTCTTCCTTGCTGATCCGGCCGCCGCGCGCGCTGCCGGTCACGCGCATCAGGTCGACGCCGAGCTCGCGCGCGAACAGGCGCACCGCCGGGCTGGCGTAGGGCACCTTGTCGGGCATCAGTTCTTCGGCGGTGAAGGCCACCGGCGGGGTGCGCGGCGGCAGCGCTTCGGGGTCGGTGCCGGCGGGGGCGTTGGGGAGCGCGGCCGGGGCCTGCGCTTCGGGCTTGGGCGCTTCGGCCTTCGGCGCGGGGGCGGGTTCGCTCTTGGCGGGGGCCGGGGCTTCGGCCTTGGCGGGGGCGGCGGGTTTGGCGGCGGGGGCGGCGTCTTGGGGCGGCGCTGGCGCCTGCTTTTCGTCCCCTTCGGTCGGCTCGATCAGCGCCACCACGCTGCCTTCGGCCAGCTCGTCGCCGATCTTGACCTTGAGTTCGCGCACGATCCCGGCGAACGGCGCCGGCACTTCCATCGTGGCCTTGTCGGACTCCAGCGTGACCAGGCCCTGGTCCTGGGTCACCGTGTCGCCGACCGCGACCAACAGTTCGATGACGGGCACGCCGTCGTAGTCGCCGATGTCGGGGACGCGAGCTTCCTTCAGATCAGCCATGTTCGTGGGGCTCCGCAAATGCGCGAAAACCCTATTGTGGCGTGTGCGGGCGGTGGCGCCAACCGCAGCGCGGCCGGTGCAGTACTAAAGGCCTAAGCGGCACAGCCGTTGCGCCGTCCGGGTTTGCGTACGCCTCAGTACTGAGCGCGGCGCCGGGTCCGCCGCGGCTCGTCGCAGCTGCGCGTCGGGCGCGGCTCAGCGCTTGCCGTCGCGCGGCGCGGCGGGTTCGGGCTTGAACTCGACCCGGATCAGGTCCAGCGCGCGCCCGTCGAAACGGTAGGACAGTGCGTTCTCCAGCGCGTCGAGGTCGAGCATGCGCCGGCACAGCCGGTCGCTGCGGCGCTCCAGCGCGTCGGCGCGCGGCTGCACCGCGGCTTCGATCTGGGCGTCGAGGTTGTCCAGCTGCTGGAAGCGCTGGGCGTCGCCGCTGAGCGCGGCGCTGACCGCGCCGCCGACCAGGTCGCCGATCACCAGCGGCACCGCCTCGCCGACCGCCTTGCCGATGCCGTCGCCGAGCAGCTTGCCGCTGAAGCGGGTCGGGCCGATCGCGTCGCGCAGGCTGGCGTCGAGCTGTTTGCGCGCCTGCGCGACCTTGGCCTGGGTGCGGTCGGGGTGGTTGCCGAGCTTGGCCGCGACCTCGCCCAGCGCGACCAGGGCGATGTCGGCGGCCTCGCGGGCGATGGCCTGGGTCTCGGGCATGGCCGCGCGCGCGCCGCGTTCGAACTCGGCCAGGCGGCGCGAGTCGTCGGCGCTGAGCGCGACCCAGCGGTCGTCGACGAACAGCCGGCCCTGGCGCATCACCAGCGCCTTGGGCTCGCCGTCCTGGCGGGTCAGGATCAGGCTGCGTTGGTTGAGGGTGAGCTGATAGGGGCTGTCGATCTCGCAGCGCCCTTCGACCCTGACATCGGCGAAGGCGGCGCCGCAGGCGAGCGTCGCGGCGGCGGCGGCCACGAGGCGGGACGGCAGGCGGAAGGGCGGTCGGGACGGCATCGTCGGGTCCTGGACGGTGGAATGGCCCCAGCTTGCGGCCGGCGCCGCGGGCGCGGCGCGTGCCTTTGGACGGCATGACCTTCGTCATGGCGGTTGGCCGTGCCGATCCTGGCGCGTGGCGATTGCTTGCAGGTTGCAAGGAATGTTTCCTCGCGCATGCGTTCTCGCGCGCTCGCACACAGCGAACGCGCGCGAAACCGGGTTTCGCCAACGCATCGCGCAGACCTGAAAACGCGGCATTTCCGATTCGTTCAAACAATCTTCGCGCGTTCGCGGCATCGCGCGCGCGCCGATGCGCGCGTTCGCGCTGCGCGCGGACGAACCCGCGCGGGCGATGTTCATGCGCCGTCCAGTCGCGCCGAAACCGACTTTTTCAAGCGATTTCCTTGCCGCACAAGGGTTTTCGCGCGCACCGGCGCAGAGTTCGCCGCGGCGTTCGCCTGGTCGCGCAAGCGACGTTTCCGCGCGCTCCGCGCTCGTTCATTTCATTCATTTTTGCCTTGAAAACAGGCCTCTAACACGGTTGTCGCGTGAAAAGTTCCTTCACGCGCGTTCGCGCGGCAAGTTCGGTTCATGCATGCGTTGCTAACTTGCGCCCCGCCTCCCCCAAGGCAGTACGCAAGACCACAACAACACAGGAGTCCACTCCATGATCCGCTTCCGTCATTTGACCCTTGCCATGCTCGGCGCCCTGGCCTTCGCCCCGGCCGCCTTCGCTCAGGATGCGTCCACCGACAGCGCCAGCGGCAAGCGCTTCGCCATCGTCGGCGGCTACGCCCTGACCCAGCCGACCAAGAATCCGCAGATCGCCGGCACCCGCACCAACCTGGACGGCGACGGCGCTCCGACCCTCAGCGCCAGCTACTTCATCAACGACAACTTCGCCGTCGAGTTGTGGGGTTCGGCCGACAAGTTCGGCCACCGCATCAACTCCAGCGCCGGCAAGCTCGGCAGCGTCGACTCGCAGCCGGTCGCGCTGAGCGGCCAGTACCACTTCCGTAGCGCCGACAGCATCGTGCGTCCGTTCGTGGGGCTGGGCTACTACCAGGCCAACTACAGCGGCGAGAAGCTCGAGAACGGCCAGCGCCTGGGCGTGGACAACGCCAAGGGCGGCATCGCCACCGCCGGCGTCGACCTCAACATCAACCCGACCTGGTTCGCCCGCGCCGACGTGCGCTACATGCAGGGCAGCAAGTCGGACGTGAAGCTCAACGGCCTGAAGGTCGGCGAAGCCGAGCTCAACCCGGTCACCGTCGGCGTCGGCATCGGCGCGCGTTTCTGATCGCGCCGGGCAGCGAGCAGCAAGTAGTAGGCAATAGCAAGCTGTAGTAGTAGCTGGTACGCAACAGGCAACACCGCAGTGACCACCGCCGTAGTGATCGACGGCGGTCGCAACACGCAACACCGTGGTAGCGATGTTTCCGCAGTACGCAACACCTGAGCACTACCGCAAGCGCAGTACCGGACGGGCTCCCTCGGGGGCCCGTCTTTTTTTGCGCGGCGCTCAGCCCGGCGCGTCGCCGAAGAACTGGATGACATAGAATGCCGCGCCGCGCGGGTCGGCCAGGCGGGCGATGCGCACGCCGCTGTTGGCCTCGAACGGCGCCGACTCGAGCCGGCCGCCGAGTTCCAGCGCGCGCTGCACGCAGGCCTCCACGTCCGACACTTGCAGGTAGATCGACCAGTGCGGCGCCAGGTCGCGCCATTCCGGCCGCATCTGCAACAGGCCGCCGAGCATGCGCTGGCCGTCGGCGAACACGCGGTAGCCGTGCGGCGCGACCGGATGCCCGCGCAGGCGCCAGCCGAACAACTGCTGGTAATAGCGTTCGGCGCGGTCGATGTCGCGGGTGGCCAGTTCCGCCCAGCACACCGCGTTGTCCACGCCGAGCGCGTCGGCGCCGGGATGGGCGCGCTGCTGCGCCAGCGAGAACACCACGCCTTCCGGATCGGCGCACACCGCCATGCGCACGTGCTCCATCAGCTCGAACGGCGAGGCGATCATGCGCCCGCCCAGGGCGACCGCGCGCGCGGCGGTCTTGTCGCAATCGTCGGTGCGGAAATACACGCCCCAGTGCGGCGCGCCGATTCCGTCGGCGCCGGCGCCGCCCGGCCCGGGCACCAGGGAATACGTGCCGGCCACGTCGCGGCCGTCGAGCTGGAAGATGGTGTAGAGGCTGCCGTCGGGCATCGGCGTGCGCTCCAGGGTCCAGCCGAACAGCGCGGGGTAGAACGCTTCGATCGCCGGCTGGTCGTCGGTGGCCAATTCGAACCAGCACGGCGCGCCGGGTGCGTGGACGACTGCGGTCATGGCTGGCTCCCCCGTGCTACTGCGAACTACGTCACAACAGTAACCCCGGGAGCGGCGGGCGTCATGGCGCGCTGCGGCGAGAAAACGCCGTCGTCGCTAAGGATGTTCAGCTTCGAGGTGAACCCGCTCGCGGCGCAGCAGGTACAGGCCGCTGGCGACGATGATCGCCGCGCCGGCCCAGGTCACCGAGTCGGGCAGCACGCCCCACAGGCTCAGGTCGAGCAGTACGCCCCAGATCAGCGCGGTGTACTCCAGCGGCGCGATCAGCGAGGCCTCGCCGAGGCGGAAGGCCTCGGTGACCGCGTACTGGCCGAGCGAGCCGGCCACGCCCAGGCCGAGGATCAGCCACAGATGTTCGCCGCGCACCGGCACCCAGCCGGGCCACGCCATCGCGCCGGCGCCGACGGTGATCAGCGTCATCAGCCAGACCATCATCGCCTGGGTCGTGTCGGTGCGCGCGAGTACGCGCACGGTGATCGCCGTGACCGCATAGCCCAGCGCCGCGCCGAGCACCGCCAGCGCGGCCAGGCTCAGCATGCCCTCGCCGCTCGGCCGCAGCAGCACCAGCACGCCGATCAGGCCGATGCCGATGGCGACCCAGCGCCGCGGCCCGACCCGTTCGCCCAGCAGCGGCCCGGAAAGAGCCGTGATCAGCAGCGGCGCGATGAAGAACACCGAGTAAGCGGTCGACAACGGCAGCCGGTTCACGCCGTATACGAACGACGCCATCATCCCGACGCCGAGCGCGCCGCGCAGCAGGTGCAGCGGCCAGCGCACGCGCAGCAGGCTGCGGCCGCCGCCGCTGAGCAAGGCCCAGGTCAGCACGAACGGCAGCGAGGAGGCGCCGCGCAGGGTCGCCACCTGGAACGGCGGGTAGTGCTCGGACAGCAGCTTCAGCAGCGCGTCCATCAGCGAGAACATCAGCACCGCCGCGAGCATGGTGAAGATCGCGCGGCGCGCGTGCGGGTGGGCGGCGGTCATGCGGCGGTTGCGCGCGGGGTCGCCTCGAAGCGGCGGGCCGCGTAGCGGATCGTTGCGAAGCGGTCGGCGCGGGGGCGCGCGGCTTCGGTGCGGCCGGCTCCGGGATGAGCCGCGCCGGTGCGGGCGGCTTCGATGCCGGCGGTTTCGATACGAGCGACGGCGATACTGTGCAGCGGCGGGGTCATGGCGGCGAGAACGTGGCGGTCCGGCATCATGACCCGGCGGCCGCGGCACGTCATCCGGCTGCTGTCAGCGGATGTCGCCAGTGAGCGGCGCGCGTTCGCGCAGGCGGTGATGGCGGCGCAGCCGCCGACGCACGCCGAGGGTGTAGATCAGGTAATAGCCCAGCAGCAATCCGCCGACCGCGAACAGCCCGCCCTGGCGCGGCAGCCAGCTGGCCGGCGCGTCCGCGCCCCAGGCGTGCAGCCCTTGCCACAGGCCGTAGCACAGGCGCGCGGCGACCAGCGCGGTCAGGCCCAGCGCGATCCAGCGGTTGGGGGTGTAGTACAGGCCTTTGGCCTCGTCCTCGAACCGGGTCAGGGCCAGGCCGAACGCGCCCAGCGCGAGGCCTGCGAGCAGGCCGGCGCCGGCGTACCGCGGCGCGTCGGCGATCCAGTGGCCCGAGACCCAGGCGCCGGCGAAGAACAGCAGCAACGAAAGCAGCGACAGCGTCGCGCCCAGGCTCACCGCCCAGCCCAGCGCGCGGCGGCGCGCCTTGCCGTAGCGGTAGCGCTGGATCAGGCCGATCGGGATCAGCAGGGCCCAGAGCAAGGCCAGGGCCAGCAGGGCCAGCGGGATCAGGAGCAGCGGCATGGGGGCAGTCTACGGCGGGTGCGGGGATTGCGCCGCTGTCGAGGTCGAGTGCCGGGGATTGAAGGGGGGAGGCTGGATATTGAAGGGGAGGCCTGGATGACGCCCTGGATGCCGCCTTCGCGGGCATGACGGTAGGTGGGTTGCGTGGCGGACGGGTTTCACCGCGCCTCTTCAAGTCGTCATCCTCGCGAAGGCGGGGATCCAGAGACTTCAGAGTCATGCCTCGGTGAAGCCCTGGATGCCCGCCTTCGCGGGCATGACGATAGGTGGGTTGCGTGGCGGGTGTTTTTCGCCGCGCCTCTCCCAGGTCGTCATCCCCACGAAGGCGGGGATCCAGAGACTTCAGAGTCATGTCGCGATGAAGCCCTGGATGCCCGCCTTCGCGGGCATGACGATAGGTGGGTTTCGCGGCAAGTCGGTTTCGCCGCGCCTCTTCAAGTCGTCATCCCCGCGAAGGCGGGGATCCAGAGACTTCAGAGGCATGTCGCGATGAAGCCCTGGATGCCCGCCTTCGCGGGCATGACGGTAGGTGGGTTGCGTGGCAGGTTTTTTCACCGCGCCTCTCCCAGGTCGTCATCCCCGCGAACGCGGGGATCCAGAGACTTCAGCGCACCGCCGCGATCAAACCGCCTTGTCGAGGCTGGCGATGTCGATCACGAAGCGATAGCGCACATCGCCCTTGATCATCCGCTCGTACGCCTCGTTGATCGACTCGATGCCGATCAGTTCGATGTCCGAAGCCACGCCGTGCTGCGCGCAGAAATCCAGCATCTCCTGGGTCTCGCGGATGCCGCCGATCAGCGAGCCGCCGAGCTTGCGCCGCTGCATGATCAGCGCCCCGGCCGCGACCGGCGCGGGCTTTTCCGGCACGCCGAGCAGGACCATGGTGCCGTCGACCTTGAGCAGGCTCAGGTAGGCGTTGTAGTCGTGCTCGCCCGAGACCGTGTCGATGACGAAATCGAAGCTGCGCGCCAGGCGCTTGAAGGTATCCGGGTCGCGGGTCGCGGCGAACGCGTGCGCGCCCAGTTCCAGCGAGGCTTCGCGCTTGGATTCGGAGGTGCTCAGCACGGTCACCCGCGCGCCCATCGCCACCGCCAGCTTGACCGCCATGTGGCCCAGGCCGCCGAGGCCGACCACGGCCAGCTCGTCGCCGGCCTTGACGCCGTAGTGGCGCAGCGGCGAATAGGTGGTGATGCCGGCGCACAGCAGCGGCGCGGCGCGGTCGAGCGGGATCGACTCGGGAATGCGCAGCACATAGGCCTGATCGACGGTGATGCGGGTCGAGTAGCCGCCGTAGGTCGGCGCGCCGGTGCCGCGTTCCTTGGCGTTGTAGGTGCCGGTCATGCCCTGGTCGCAGTACTGCTCCTCGCCGGCCTTGCACTGCGCGCACTCGCGGCAGGAGTCGACGAAGCAGCCCACGCCGACGGCGTCGCCGGTCTTGAAGGTCCGGACGTTGGCGCCGACCTGGGCGACCCGGCCGACGATTTCGTGGCCCGGCACCATCGGGAAGATCGAGCCGCCCCATTCGTCGCGGGCCTGGTGGATGTCGGAGTGGCAGACGCCGCAATAGAGAATGTCGATCAGCACATCGTCCGGGCCGGGCTCGCGCCGGTCGATCGCGAACGGGGCCAGGGGCGAATGCGCGTTCTGCGCGGCGTAGGCAGCGGTCTTGAGCATGGGAGTTCCAGGTGGCGTGGACGGGACGCGGCGAGGGTCGTGGGCTGCCCCGGTCGTGGCGGGGACGGCGGTCGCCGGGGCGTTCATTCTAGGCGCGGTGCGTTGCGCCGGCGTCAATCCGGCCGGCCCCGCAGCGCTGCGCCGCTGCAACGCTGCGTTGCGTATCGCCGCCGCGCTTGCGCTACCCTGTGCGGCGTTTCCCCCAAGTGCGAGCGCGCCATGCCTTCCTTCGACGTGATTTCCGAAGTCGACACCCACGAACTCACCAACGCGGTCGACCAGGCCAACCGCGAGCTGTCCACCCGCTTCGATTTCAAGGGCGTGGACGCCAAGTTCGTCCTCGACGACAAGCAGATCAGCCAGTCGGCGCCGAGCGAGTTCCAGCTCGAACAGATGACCCAGATCCTGCGCCAGCGTTTGGCCGCGCGCCAGATCGACTCGCGCTGCCTGGAGTTCGGCGACATCGAGACCAACCTGGCCGGCGCGCGGCAGAAGATCACCGTGCAGCAGGGCATCGAGCAGAAGCTGGCCAAGAAGATCGCCGCGGCGATCAAGGACGCCAAGCTCAAGGTCGAAACCCAGATCAACGGCGACAAGCTGCGCGTCACCGGCAAGAAGCGCGACGACCTGCAGGCCGCCATCGCCCTGCTGCGCGCCGGCGACTTCGAGCGCCCGCTGCAGTACGACAACTTCCGCGACTGACAGCGCAGGAGCCGCCGGCGTGAACGAGCACGGACCCGACCCCGTCGCCGAAACCGTGCGCTGGCTGGAGCGCGCGGTGATCGGGCTCAACCTGTGCCCGTTCGCCAAGGCGGTGCTGGCCAAGCGCCAGATCCGCTTCGTGCTGAGCTACGCAAGCACGCCGGAGCAGTTGCTGGAAGAGCTGTCGTCGGAACTGGTGCTGCTGGAGCAGACCCCGGCCGAACAGATCGACACCACCTTGCTGATCCATCCGCAGGCGCTGACCGATTTCCTCGACTTCAACGACTTCCTCGACCTCGCCGACGAGGCGGTGGCGCTGCTCGACCTGGAAGGCGAGATCCAGATCGCCAGCTTCCACCCGGATTACCAGTTCGCCGGCACCGCCTTCGACGACATCGGCAACTGCACCAACCGCTCGCCCTACCCCACCTTGCACCTGCTGCGCGAAAGCAGCGTGGAGCGCGCGGTGGCGGCGTTTCCGGACCCCGACGCGATCGTCGAGCGCAATCTGGCGACCCTGGAAAAACTCGGCGCCGAGGGCTGGCGCAAGTTGTCGGCGTGGAATTTCAGCGGCTGAGTCCGGCGCGGCTGCGTTGGGATCGGCGGAGCAAAATCAAAACGCTTCATCCTCGGCCCGCGCCGGCCGCTGACGCGTCACGGCGCTGCAGCTGTGCGGCCATCGACTGCCGCCACCAACGGCGCTGGAGTTCGGCGCCGACGTTGTTCTTCGAGGATTTTCGCGGCCGCAACTGCGCTGTTGCCCGGCGCGACTTTGACCGGCTGCATCGCCGGAATCTTCGGGCGACCCGGAGTCGGTCTTGCCCCTTGGCGTTGGCCAGACAGGGCGCAGGCACAGTTCGCGTGCCTAGCGGACACACGTCTCCGATGGGCCTTTCGATCTGCGCCCAGCATCGCGTTGCCCGTTTGACCGCCGCCCCAAAATGGGCCTTGATGCACAACTCAATGCTGCGCATCGTTGGCCTCGCCAGGCGCCGAGGCGATGGACGCGGCGAAGGATGGACCCGATGACACGCAACACCGCCATCCATCCCGCAGATGGCCGCGACCGCCCCGAATCCCGTTCGCACGGCCGCTGGTCGGTCTTGGCGCTGACCTTGGCGGGCGTGGCGGCGTGCGCACGGCCAGCGACCGACCCCGTCGCAGCGTCCCACCAGGAGCAACCCGCCATGACGGCCCCCGATTCCGCCGCCTCCATCACCCCAGAACAGGCCGCCGACGCCGCCGCCGCGGCATCCGACCGGGCCGCGGGCCCGGCCGCCGGGTCGGCGCCGCGCATTCCGGCCGCCACCGCGCTCCCGCTGCCCCAGGGCCCCGCGCTGGAGACCGGGGAACTGCGCGCACGGGTCCTCAAGCTGATCGCGGGGCTGAGGACCGCCCGGGACACCGAAACCTCGGCCGTGGCAAAGGTCTTGAACGTCCCGCTCGGCCCGGACCCGGAGGACCCGGGCCTTCAGGTGGTGCAGGGGCGCCTGGGAAGCGCAGGACGCTACTACATCACGGTGGGGTCGGCTGGCCGTGACATGCCGGGCCAGCGAATCGAAGTCCGCTTCATTCCCGAGGGCTGGAGAGGGGATCCGCGAGACGCGGAGAACGCCTTGCCCACCTGCAGCCTCGACTTCGCCCCCCTCCACGACGACATCGCCAAGCTGGGCTATGCGGGCGCCGAGGGTCCGTCCTCCCCCAGGGAATTCTGGGGTTACCGCAAGGACTGGCCCGCCAACAACATCACCTTCTACCTGGTCCTGAACCTCTACCGAGCCACTGGTGGCGATCAGCACAAGGGGCGTCCTTGCGTGCTCTACATCGAGATCACCGCCGACGACGCCGAGGTCGATCATGGCTAAGCCACTGCCTTCGCAACTGCGCACGATGGTCGACGCCTTCGCCAGCCAGCCGGGCATTCCGCCGAACGCAGCGCGCGACGTCGAAGCGGCAATCGCGAGTTCGCCGTACCTTGCTGTCGTGATGGTCGACGCGGCGAACCAGCAAGTCCTCAAGCGCATCGGCGTGAGCACCGAAAAGCACGAGAGCGGTCATTACGACAAGGAAAGCGGCACCGTCTTCCTCAATGTGGACAGGTTCATCAAGACGTCGATCAATCAACAGACCCGCCTGGACATCATCGCCAACACGCTCGGGCACGAAACCGGCCACGCGCTCACCGCCAACGCACGCAGCCTCGAACTCCAGAGGTTTTCTCACGATGTCGGCGCGGCGTTGAACGACGGTGTCGGCAACGCGTCCTATGTCGACTTGACCCGCGAGAGCCAGCGCTACCTCGATTTCACACGCAGGGACAAGGCCTTGGCCGAGCTGGTGGGCCTGAACGCCCTCGCCAGTCGCGTTTCAGGCGGACAGGCCGACCGGTTCAACAAGAGCGAGTTCTTGGTGCGCGCCGCGGCCACCACAAGCTGCGTGAAGGTAGCCGATGGCACCGACAAAGCGACCTTGGCCCCAGGCATCATCCTGCGCGAAGACGGCATGCAACTGACCGGCAACCGCTTCAGAAGCCCGGCCGTCGAGGCCGTGGCGGCCTGCCACTACGACCAAGGCGCCACGCTGGGACGGCGAGGTGACTCTAACTACCGCAACTATTACGGCCCCCAGGTGCTGGCCACCGTCGCTTCCGCCCACGCCGACGCCGCGCTAGGGACCACGCAGGCCGTGCCGGAAGTCCGGCTGGATCTGCATCGCCTCAAACTCGACCTCGCGCAGATCGAGCGCAACGGGGTCGACCTGGGCAACGCCGGCAATCGTTTCGGATTCACGGACACCAGCCACGGCAAGCTCGAACTCAAGACCGTTCGGGACACAAGCTCGGAGAGGGGCAAAGCCCCTCAAGACACCGTGGCTGAAAGGGCAGCGCCGATGCGGGCGGACAATCCCGCCCATCCCGATTACGCGGCCTTCGAGATGTTCCAGCGCGCAGCCCAGGCCGACGGCCGCTGGAGCCAGATCGAGGCTCGCAACCTCGCCGCGGCCGGCCTGGCGGCCGTGAAAGCAGACCCGACCGTCGGGGCCAACCTCTCCGGGGTCGTCATCGGCCTCGGGGCGGATGGACGCACGAATCTCATCGGGTATGCCTCCCCGCACGGGCCGGCCGGTCCGCACCACCACCTGGCGATCGACGCCGAAAACGCGGCCCAAGTGCCTGCGCAAAAGAGCCTGGAACGGGTCGAACAACTCAATCAACAACAGGCCCGGCAGCAGGCTCAGGCGCCGACGCTAGGGCCGGATGGCCCGACCGGTCCCAAGATGACGCTCTAAGGCATTGTCGGAGTCGTAGCGCCGGAGCGAATCGACATGGATTCCAGCTTCCGCCGGAACAACGAGATCGGAGCGCAGATGGCGCGTGCCGCCGCTCAGACGGCCCGGGCCGCGCTCTTCGACAGCGCCCGTTCCAGCAGGCCGCGCGCCTGCTCCAGCGAGGCCACGATGCGGTGGCCGAACGCCCGCAGTTCTTCGCCCGGCGCGACCAGGTCCGGCACCTGGATCGGAGTCGCCCCGGCCGCCAGCGCGGCGCGCACGCCGGGTTCGGAATCCTCCAGCACCACGCAGCGGCGCACGTCGACGCCAAGTTCGCGCGCGGCCAGCAGGTAGATGTCCGGCGCCGGCTTGGGATGCTCGACATCGCTGCCGGCGACGATCGCGTCGAAGCGGTCGATCAGCCCGCTCGCGGCGAGCTTGGCCAGCGCGCGCGGGCGCTGGGTTGAGGTCGCGACCGCCTTGGGCACGCCGCGCGCGTCGAGCAGGTCCAGCAGTTCCAGCAGCCCGCGCTTGCGCGGCAGGCCGGCGGCGACGCGCGCGTCGTAGAGCCGGTAGCTGGTGTCGCGCAGGCGGGTCGCCGCGTCGTCGCCGAAATGCCCGCTGAGATGGGCAAGGCTGGCGCGGTCGTGCATGCCCACCATCGCCAGCCACACCGCGTCGTCGGCGGCGAGGTTTTCGGCCGCGGCCGCTTCGCGCCAGGTTTCCAGCATCGCCCGTTCGCTGTCGAGCATCAGCCCGTCCATGTCGAACAACACCGCGTCGGGGACGAAATCCAGCGCTATGGAGGTCTCAGCCACGAAAGTCTCAGCCACGGAACAAAGTCTCGAGATCGGTGGAATCGAGCGCGCGCCATTGCCCGCCCGGCAGGTCCTGCAGCGACAAGCCGCCGATGCGCGCGCGGTGCAGCGCCACGACGTGGTTGCCGACCGCGGCGAACATGCGCCGCACCTGGTGGTAGCGGCCCTCGGTGAGGGTCAAGCGCGCGCGCCGCGGCTCCAGCGTTTCCATCAGCGCCGGCGCCAGCGGGGTCTTTTCCGCTTCCAGCATCAGCTCGCCGCTGGCGAACACCGCCGCTTCGTCGCCGCGCAGGTCCGAGGCCAGGGTAGCTTCATAGACCTTGCCGAGCTTGGCCTTCGGCGACACGATCCGGTGCAGCAGCGCGCCGTCGTCGGTCATCAGCAGCAGGCCGCTGGTGTCGCGGTCGAGCCGGCCGACCGGCGACAGCAGCGGCGAGCGCAGGCGCAGGCGCGGCGGCAGCAGGTCGTAGACGACGCGACCGGGATCCTTGGTCGAACAGGTGTAGCCGACCGGCTTGTGCAGCATCAGGGTCAGCCCGGCCGGCGGGTCCAGCGGCTCGCCGTCGATGCGGATCGCGGCGTGCTCGACCTGGTCGTCGGCGTACAGCACCTCGCCGTCGGCGTCGGTGATGCGGCCCTGGCGGAACATCGCGGTCACGTCCTTGCGGCTGCCGTAACCGAGGTTGGCGATCAGCTTGACCAGTTTCATGCCCGCCCCCGCGCGCCGCACGCTTCCACCACTTTGAAACCGCCGTCCTGGGCGACGGTGCGGACTTCGCCGAAGTGTTCGTCCAGCGCCTGTTCGTAGGGCAGATGGCGGTTGGCGACCAGCCACAGGCGGCCGCCACGCTCGAGCGATTGCGCGGCCACCTGGATGAAACGGCGGCCGATGTCGGGGCGCTCCTCGCGGCCCTGCGCATGGAACGGCGGATTGCTGACGATGACGTCGTAGCGGCGCGGCAGGCCGGCGGTGACGTCGTGCCAGAACGCTTGCACCGGCACCCGCGCGCCTTCGAGGTTGCGGCGCGCCAGCGCGACCGCGCGCGCCTGCGCCTCGAACAGGTCGAGCGCGGCGATACGCGGGCAGCGCGCCAGCAATTCGGCGGACAGATAGCCGTAGCCGGCGCCGAGGTCGGCGGCGTGGCCGCTCAGATCGGCCGGCAGGTGCGCGGCGAGCAAGGCCGAGGCCGGATCGATGCGGTCCCAGGCGAACACGCCCGGACGGCTGAGGAAACGCCCGCCGAGGATCGCGCGCGGCGCGTCCAGCGCCGACCACGCGCGCAGCAGCGCTTCGTCGGCCGGCCCGTGCAGCGGCGCGGTCCAGAACGCGCGGCATTTGCGCTTGGACAGGCTGCCGACCTTGCCGGCGAGCTTGCCCAGGTCGTCCTCGCCCGAGCGCGCGCCCTCGTCGTTGCGCATGCACGCCAGCACCCGCCCGCCCGGCGCGCAGCGCGCCACGGCCTGGGCGAACAGCGCGCGCGCTTCCTCGCGCTGGCGCGGCGGCAGCACCAGCACCAGCGGGAAACGGCGCGCGGGGTCGAGGGTTTCCAGATCGACCACGTCCAGGCCGCCGCGCTCCAGCGCCTGCGCGGCGGGCCGGAAGTCCTGCTCGCACAGCAGGCCCGGGCGCGGCGCCTGGCGCAGGCCGAGGCCGTCGCGCGCGCGCAGGAACAAGGCGTCGCCGGGCCAGGCCAGCAAGCCGTCGGCGATGGGCTGGAACAGGGTTTCGAGCGCGTCGTCGGAGCGGTCAGCGCGCATGGTCGGCAAAGTCGGCGATATCGGCGAAAAGGTTCATCGCGCCGATTTTACGCGGCTGCGGGTTAGGGTGTGGGCCTCGCCATCGATGCAAGGAATGCCCACCGTGCGCCTGCCCGTGCTGATCGCGGCCGCCCTGATGCCGGCGGTGGCCTGGTTCTCGCAAGCCGGCTACTTCGGGCCCGACAACGGCGCAATCTCCGACCGCTATCCCACCTTGCTCGTCGCCGCCGGCTACGCGTTTTCGATCTGGGGCCTGATTTTCCTGCTCGACCTGGCCTTCGCCGCCTGGCAGCTCGGCGCGCGCCGGCGCGAGGACGATACCCTGCGGCGGGTGCGCCCGGCCGCTGCGGCCGGCTTCACCCTGACCGCGCTGTGGATGCCGCTGTTCTCGCAGCAGTGGTTCTGGCTGGCGTTGGCGACGATCTGGCTGGCCCTGGCCTGTCTGGCCTGGGCGGCGACGGTGCTGGCGCGCGACGCCACGCCGCTGCCGGGCCAGCGGATGTGGGCGAAGTTCGCGCTGTCGCTGCACGCCGGCTGGCTGGCGCTGGCGGCGTTCCTGAACACTGCGCAGGTGCTGGTCGCCTACCGGCTGGCGCCGGTGGACGCGATGCTGCCGTGGAGCCTGGCCCTGTTCGCGGCCGCCGCGCTGGTGCTGCTGGGCTTGAACGCGCGCATGCGCGGCAGCGCCGGCTTCGTGCTGGCGGCGCTGTGGGGATTGGCCGGCGTGTACATGAAGCAATCGGTCTCGGCGTTGCCCGGCGCGACGGTCGCGGCCTGGACCGCGGCCGGCATCGGCGTCTTGCTGCTCGCGCAGACCGCGTGGCTGCGGCTGCATCCGAAGCATCGGGTGTTTTCCGGGCATTTGTCGCCGGGCGAGTGAATTCGCGGCAAGCGACTCGGCTTTTTGGCTTTGTGATTTTGTGGTTTTGTGGGAGGGACTTCAGTCCCGATGCTTTGGTTTCAGATCGCCGCGATCTGACAGGAAAGCGTCGGGACTGAAGTCCCTCCCACAAGAACGTCCCACTCTTCCCACCAGAACGAGCGCCTTCCACACCGCGCAAACATCCGCTTCATCCCCCGCCAACACCGCCGCCGCGAGGATGGCCACTGGTCCAGCACAGGAGCCTTGCTCTATGCGAGCCCTCTTCGTCGGCGGCACCGTCGACAACAGCGAACTCGACCTGGAAGGCGGCACCGCGCCGCGTCACTATCCGCCCGACACCGGCAGCGGCACTGCGCGCTACCGCCTGCATCACGTGGGCATGCGCGACGGCGATGTGGTCTATGCGGTGTACGCGGCGCAGGGACTGGCCGACGGCGAGATCGAGCGGGTGGCCGAGGAGCGCGGGTATGCGCGCAGGTTCGAGGCTGAGCCGCAGTTGAGCGTTTGAGCGGACTGGCTGCCCTCACCCCAACCCCTCTCCCGCAAGCGGGAGAGGGGCTTCGAAAGCGCGACGCCATTGGCTGTTCCTTCTCCCGCTCGCGGGAGAAGAGCCTGCCCCCGAAGCGCTTTTGATCGGGGGTGGCCCGAAGCGCCTGCCCCTGCGAAAGCAGGGGGCCGGATGAGGGCCGCCGCCAACCTCAGTTCTGCAACTCCCGCAACGTCACCGAAGGCGGCGCATCCAACACCCGCCGCGTCGCGAACATCCCCGCCGCCAACGCCGCCAGCATGCCCGCCGCGCCGCCGGCCACGGTCATGCGCCAGTCGAACTCCCACGGCAGGTCGAACACCTGCACCGCGACCACCCCGGCCAGCACCGACGCCGCGATCGCCGCGACCAGCCCCGACAACAAACCGATCGCCGCGAATTCCGACGCCTGCGCCAGGCGCAGCTGCCAGCGGCTGCCGCCGAGCACGCGCATCACTCCGCCTTCGAGCAGGCGCTCGTCCTGGCTCGCGCTCACCGCCGCCATCAACACCAGCAGCCCGGCGAACAGCGAGAAGTAGAACACCACCTCGACCACGGTCGAGACCTGATCGGCGGTGCTGCGCACCTGCTTGAGCACCTGCTCGACGTCGATCACCGACAGGTTCGGGAAACGCTCGACCAATTGCGAGGTGAAGCGGGTATGGCCGGCCGGCACGCTGATCGCGGTGATGTAGCTGGCCGCGTAGCCGTCCATCGAACCGGGCGACCCGACCACGAAGAAGTTCGGCCGGAAGCTCTCCCAATCGACCTTGCGCAGGCTGGTGATCCGGGCCGAGTACGGCTGCCCGGCGATGTCGAAGCCGATGCGGTCGCCGACCTTCCAGCCCAGGGTTTCGGCGAAGCCTTCCTCGACCGACACTTCCGGCTGCGCCAGCTTGCGCGGCGCCCAGAACTTGCCGTCGGTGACCTTGTTGTCGTCGCGCAGCGCGTCGGCCACCGACAGGTTGAACTCGCGCTCGGCCAGTTGCTTGGCGCGGTCGCCGCGTTCGGCGTAGCTGTCGCCGGTCACCGGCTGGCCGTTGTGGCTGACCAGGCGCGCGCGGATCATCGGGAACAAGGTCGGCGCGCCGATGCCCTGTTCGCCGATGAAACGGCGCACATCGGCCATCTGGTCCTGCTGCACGTTGATGATGAAGCGATTGGGCGCGTCGGCCGACAGCGCCAGCTGCCAGCGGTCGAGCAAATCGGTGCGCACGAAGGTCAGCAGCAGCAGCGCCATCAGGCCCAGGCCCAGCGCCGAAACCTGGGCGATGCTGGCGCCGGCGCGGCGGCTGACGTTGGCCAGGCCGTAGCGCAGCGCGCCGCGCAAACGCGAGCGCAGGCGCCGCACCAGCACGATCAGGCCCAGCGCCAGCGCGGCCAGAATGGCGAAGGTGGCGATGATGCCGGTCAGCATGTACGCGCCGAGCGTCAGCGAACCGGCCTTCCACCACAGCAGCGCGGCCAGCCCGCCGAGGCCGGCGAGCGCGACCAGCCAGGCGCTGGGTTCGGTCGCGTCGAGATCGCGACGCAGCACCCGCAGCGCCGGCACCCGCCGCAGCGCCAGCACCGGCGGCGCGCCGAACGCCAGCAACACCACCAATCCGACGCCGAAGCCCTGCAGCGCCGGCAACAGCCCGGCCGGCGGGATCGACATCTTCAGCGACTGCTCCAGCCAGCCGCCGATCGCCCATTGCAAGGCGAACGCCAAGGCCACGCCGATCGCGCTGGCGAGCAGGCCCAGCAGTACCATCTCGCCGACGTGGATGCCGACCAGGGTGCGCTGGCTGGCGCCGAGGCAGCGCATCACCGCGGTGCCGGACAGATGGCGCTCGCTGTGGCGGCGCGCGGCCATCGCCACCGCCACCGCCGCCAGCACCACCGACACCAGCGCGGCCAGGCCGAGGAAGCGGCCGGCGCGGTCGAGCGCGGAGCGCACTTCCGGGCGCGCGTCGGCGATGGTTTCCAGGCGCTGGCCGCGGCCGAGCGCGGGCTTGGCCGCGGCGACGAAGCGCTCCACCGCCGCGGCCGGGCCGGCCACGACCAGGCGATAGCGGATGCGGCTGCCGGGCTGGATCAAGCCGGTGCGCGGCAGGTCGGCCAGATTGAGGAACACCTTCGGCGCGATGTTGAAGTAATCCAGCGACGCATCGGGTTCCTGCGTCACCAGCGCGGCCAGGCGCAGGCGCGAATCGCCGATGGCGATGTCCTGGCCGACCTGCGCGCCGAGGGTGTCGGCGCCGGCCTGGCTCATCCACACCGTGCCGCGCGCGGGCACGCCGGGCGCGTCGCGCTCGGCGCCGCCGGCGCGATCGGCGATGCGGAACGCGCCGCGCAGCGGGAAGCCTTGGCCGAGCGCGCGCAAGTCGCCGAGTTGCAGGCGCTCGCCGACGCGGACCATCGTTTGCAGCTCGGTGGCTTCCGCGCGGCGCAGTTCGCCGGCGTTGGCCGCTTCGCGCAATTTTCCGGCGATGGGTTGGTCGGCGCGCACCACGGCGTCGCCGCCGAGCAAACGGTTGGCTTCGATCGCCAGCGCGCGCTCGGCGCGGTCGGTGACGAAGCCGACCGCGGTCACCGCCAGCACCGCCAGCACCAGCGCGGCGAGCAGGATGCGCACATCGCCGGCTTTCAGGTCGCGGCGCAGCTGGCGCCACGCCATCGCGATCGTGCGGCCCATCTCAGGCCTGCACCAGTCGGCCGCTGTCCAGGCGGATGCGGCGGTGGCAGCGCTCGGCGAGGTGATCGTCGTGGGTCACCAGGATCAAGGTGGTGCCGGCATCGGCGTTGAGCTGGAACAGCAGTTCGATGATCGCCTGGCCGGTGTGGGTGTCGAGGTTGCCGGTGGGCTCGTCGGCGAACAGCAGCGACGGCCGGGTCACGAACGCGCGCGCCAGCGCCACCCGCTGCTGTTCGCCGCCGGAGAGCTGGCGCGGATAATGGTCCAGGCGCTGGCCGAGGCCGACCTTGTCGAGGATCGCGCGCGCCGGCGCCTGCGCGTCGCGGTCGCCGCGCAGCTCCAGCGGCAGCATCACGTTTTCCAGCGCGGTCAGCGACGGCAGCAGCTGGAAGCTCTGGAACACGAAGCCGACCTTCTCGCCGCGCACGCGCGCGCGGCCGTCTTCGTCGAGCGCGGAAATGGTTTCGCCGTCGAGCACGACTTCGCCGGTGCTGGGCGAATCCAGCCCGGCCAGCAGCGACAGCAGCGTGCTCTTGCCCGAACCCGACGCGCCCACGATCGCCACGGTGTCGCCCTTGGCGATCGAGAAACCGACCCCATCGAGAATGGTGAGCTCGCCCGACGGCAGCGTCACGCGCTTGCCCAGGCTGCGCACGTCCAGGGTGACCGCACGCGCGGACGCGGACGGCCGCTGCGTCTGCGCTCGTTCATCGTTTTGCGCGCTGTCATCGGCCATGATCGGTGCGGCCAGGTCGGAAACTGCCATGATCGTCCTTCTGCTTGACTCGCCGCATCTTCGGGAGAGGTTATTAAATGATCTTTAAGACTTACGGCGCGCGCCGCGACCGCGATGCGCGCCCCGCCAACGGAAGATATGCGGGACTGCGGCGCCGGCTTCAATGGGCCATAAGTCCGGCTGCGACCGCGGACACCGCTATGGGCGGCGCTGCGATGGCGGCGTTGCTGGCCGCCGCCCTGCTCGCCGCGGTCGCGGCGCCCGCGGCAGCGCAGC